>NZ_JAMXFD010000036.1:0-46009 GCF_025370875.1 Laspinema palackyanum D2c | reverse complement strand
CGGAAACGACTAAAGTCGTTACTACGAACATGACGAAAAGACTGAAATTGGGCAATCGGACCCGGAAACGACTGAAGTCGTGACGTTGAACAGTGGAGAGGATATTTCATTTCAATTTCATAATTTTATGACAGACTAAAAAATGATGAACTTGTGAAGGGATTTTTTATGAATGAGAAAATTTTATCATAAAAAACAAATCAATGGATCAATTCTCCTAAGCAGGGCTGGAATACAGCCGGATTTTCCGGATCTTAGTCTAAACTATCCCCAATATTCTCTTACACACAAACAGGATAAACAGTCATGAATCGGTTGGTTATTGCCGCTGCGATCGCCTCTAGTTTATTGGTCATTCCCGGTTGTTACACCCCCACCTCCGAGGCATCATTAAATGAATCCTCCGAGGTAGAAGGGATGGAATCTAATCACGCTGAAGGGATGGGAGATGGACATCATCAGCATCATCAGCAGCATCACCCGGATTCTCATTCAGAACATTCTGAGGAGGGTCCCGGGGAACCGCAGAAGGCGACTCTAGCAAAACTCACGGTTCCCTCGGCGATCGCAGCCAATCAACCCGTTGCTTTAGGGATTGAGATTCAAGATACTGCTGGAAATCCAGTCTCAGAATTTGATATTGTCCATGAAAAAAAGATGCACTTAATTGTAGTGAGTGATGATTTGCAGTTCTTCTCGCATCTCCATCCCACTCAGAATCAAGCGGGACAATTTCAAGTGGAAAATATTTTTCCCAGTGGTGGAAATTATACCCTGTTTGCTGATTACAAACCGACGGGGGATGCACAACGAGTTTCCGCGTTAAAAACGAGGGTAGAGGGAAATCCAACCCCGCCACCAGAGATGACTTTAACGCGATCGCAAACCCTTGAGAACACAAAGGTGGGGTTGATGTTACCCACAGAGGCAATTTCCGCCGGTGAACCGATTACTGTTGCTTTCCATCTGGAAGATACTCAGACTCAAACGATGGTCACGGATTTGCAGCCTTATTTAGGAGAATTGGGTCATTTAGTGGTTGTCAAACAATCTGATTCTCCTACAGAATCCGATTACATTCATGCTCATCCCATGCCGAATCGTTTACCGGGAAATCTGGAATTTATGACCCAGTTTCCAGAACCGGGAAACTATAAAATATGGGGAGAATTTAACCGCAATGGCAAGATAATTGCCGCCGAGTTTTGGATAACGGTTCAGTAAATTAGCCTCAGTTTATCCCCTCGATTCCAGGACAAGGCACTGCCTCGTCCTGGATTTTTTTATCTCATCGTAGGCGGGACCCAATCGGTATAGTCTGCTAAATGTCCCCAATAGGAAAGATAGCCAGTAATCGCCCAAATCAGTCCAGCGATCGCAATGGTAACGGCCCCAACAGTTCGCAGGGTTGAGTTATTTCTCAGATAAAGCGATGGCGTGGCTAAAACACCCCCTAAGCCGGAAATAATAAAGCCAATTCCGGACATCAAAGGCCGCCTAGTCATGCCTAAATTAATGATTTGCACCCCGACAACAATCGAGGCTAAACCGGCAAAAAAGGCGTAAATCGTCACCGTAATTAAATCCCAATCCGCAGCTAGGGCGACGGCTGCACCCATAAAGACAATTCCAAACAAAACGGACATTTCCCCAAAGGCTACATTAAAACTCCCGCGAATCGGCCAAGTCCATATCATGTGTAACCCCGTCACCAATGCTACTGAACCTGTCATTCCAAAGCCAGGAATCCAGCGTTTTTGGCGGATATTATCTAATCCCTCATAAATATAGTAAGCCAGCAAAAAATGACCGGCTACTAAGTTAATTAGCATTAAGCTAATGTAATTAATCATGACTGACCCTCTCTGATTTCTATTTAGAGTGGCAAGGTTTGATTGTACCCTAAGACGGGGAAATCTGGGTCACAGAGGGTTAAAAACTAGCAGAACAACGGAAATCCCCCCCTCCTCAATTGATGTGTCAGGAGAACGGACCCTACCTACCAACGGGGATGGCGGAACCATTCCTGGATTTTTTGGGGCCATAACTTGGGACTTTCCTGCGATCGATAGTCGGTTTGAATCATGGATTGCCATAGGGGAATTCCTCCCACTTTTGCACTCAATAGCAGGTGGAAGGTGAGGGCTAATCCTATCAAAATCCACGCGGTTAAATGGAGGAAATAAGCCGGTTGATTCATCTGGCCCTGGGGTAGCCAGTTTTCATCCTGAAACTTACCCGTAATGACTGCTAATCCCGCTGCTAATAAGATGACGGTATTGGCAATCCGATGTAAGGCAATCCACCCACTTGGTTTACCAACCTGGCGAAGTTTTGAAAGAGAATTTTTGGCCGCTAAACGGTGGCGTCCCACACGCACACTGTAAATGGCAAAGGCTATAAAAATAAAGAACAAAAAAAAGCCAAATGTGCCATGAATATCAATCAGGTTTCGGTTCGCCTCGGATAGCCCTAGGCCACCCCAGCGTCCATCCCAGCTATCATAAACTAAAAAGCCCGTAATGAAAGCCCCGAGGACTAAAATGGCATTTAAACCATGCAACAATCGCAGCAGAAAGGGTTGATAAGGAATGGAACGCATAAACTACTCTGATTTTTGTCAAGGGATTCCCCAATTTTACAACGGCCGGTCTGATTCTGATATAAAATAGGGTTACCCCGGCGCTTAACCTCTAGGACTCACCTTGGAGTTACTTCGCCTATATCCGGGAGATTCTGGAGATTACAAAAATGATTAAATAATGAAAAATATTCCCCAATTTCCTGGAATATCGGGCTGGATAGGTCAGGGAATTTGTCCAAAATTGATGGATATTTTCATTATTATTTCATTATTTTTATTCTATTGAAACTTGTAAAAGTGACTTAAATAGGGTAGGATGAAGTCTCTACCGTTAAAGAGACAGAGGTTAGCCAAGACAGTGAGCTTTATCACAACTTTCTTGATATCTTTAGGATTGGCAATGGATGCTTTTGCCGTGGCGATCGGCAGTGGGATGGCTTTGAAAAAAGTGAAGCTGTATGATGCAGTGTTAGTGGCTACTTTTTTCGGGGGATTCCAGTTATTTATGCCCTTACTGGGTTGGATAGCGGGATTAGGCATCCGAGAAGCTATTTCCGGTGTGGATCATTGGATTGCGTTTTTGCTGTTGGGATTTATCGGCGGTAAAATGGTTCATGAATCTCTCTATGAAGAGGAAGGAGTGGAGGAAACAAAACCGTCAAATCCACGAAATTTATATATTTTGTTAGGATTAGCCGTTGCCACGAGTATTGATGCCTTAGCGGTGGGATTGAGTGTTTCGCTGTTACAAACTTCCATTGTCGAGTTAGCGGTGGTGATTGGGATTGTCACTTTTGTTTTATCCTTTGCTGGGGTCTATATCGGGAATCGCGTGGGTAACTTTTGTGAAAAGCAAGTGACAATTCTAGGCGGGGTGATTTTAATCGGAATCGGCGTGAAAATCTTAATGGAACATTTAATGGTTGCGGGTTAGCCGATCGCCCCTTTCATTCCCCATTTCTTGTATGCTAGAAAACAATGAGATGGAGGATGAAGCTAATGGACCCGATACTTTCTCGCATGGAGGGAGTGCAATCCCCGATTATTCCACAGATTGGGGAACTGATTCGCACTTATCCCGGTACGCTTTCTTTGGGACAAGGGGTGGTGTATTATCCCCCACCGCCTGCGGCATTTGAACGCATGACTGACTGTTTGGCGGATCCCAATAATCATAAGTATCAAGCGGTGGAAGGGATTCCGGCATTACAAGCAGCGATCGCCACTAAACTGCAATCGGAAAATGGCATTCCTATCAACGATGATAGTAAAATAATTGTGACTGCTGGGGGAAATATGGCGTTTATGAATGCCATTCTGGCGATTACTTCCCCTGGGGATGAAATTATTATCCAAACTCCTTATTATTTCAATCATGAAATGGCGATCGCCATTGCGGGATGTCAAGCAGTTTGTGTGGCAACCGATGAAAACTATCAACTCCGTCCCGAGGCGATCGCTGCCGCCATTACCGATAAAACCCGGGCAATTGTCACCATTTCTCCCAATAATCCGACAGGTGCAGTTTATTCCGAAACTGCCTTACGCCAAGTCAATCAACTCTGTGGCGATCACGGCATTTATCATATCAGTGATGAAGCTTATGAATATTTTACCTACGATGGCGCAACCCATTTTTCACCGGGTTCTATCCCTAATAGCCATTCCCACACCATTTCTCTGTTTAGTCTCTCCAAAGCTTATGGATTTGCCGGATGGCGAATTGGCTATATGGTCATTCCTAAATCCCTGCTGACTGCGGTCAAAAAAATTCAAGATACTATCTTGATTTGTCCCCCGGTGATGTCCCAATATGTCGCATTAGGTGCATTAGAAGCTGGGAGAGACTATTGCTTAAAACATCTGCCTATTATCTCAGAAATGCGGGACTTATGCCTGAAACGCTTCTCAGACTTACCTGAATTTTGTACCGTGCCCGAAGCGAAAGGTGCTTTTTACTTTTTCGTCAAACTGGAAAGCAAACTATCCCCAATGGAAGCGGCTAAATTGCTGATTGAAAAATTTCGGATTGCCACGATCCCCGGTACTACATTTGGGATTGAAAGCGGGTGTTTCCTGCGGGTTTCTTATGCGGGATTGGACCGCGAAACAGCATTGAGAGGGATTAATCGCTTATTTCGCGGATTAGGGACGATGTACAAAACTCCCCATTCCCGTATGTAAAAATAGGAGAGTCTCGTTTAGAACTCTCTTACCCGTGAAAATTATGGCTGATCCATCGAATACTTCCAAATTAACCCCTCCCCTGAAAGTTTTTTCGGTGGATGCCTTGGCGGTTCGTCTGTTTGCTACCGAAGCGGAGATGGCATGGGATGCTGCGGTTGCCGCCAGTGATATCTTAGAACAGGCGATCGCCCAAGGGGGGGAGGCGAGGGTACTTTTGGCAACAGGGAATTCTCAAATTGAATTTCTGGAGGCGGCGATCGCCTTAAATCGGGTGGATTGGTCCCGGGTTGTCTTCTTTCATTTAGATGAATATCTGGGAATTCCCGCCACCCATCCGGCGAGTTTTCGCAGCTACTTGCGCGATCGCGTGGAAAATCAGGTCCATCCTGCCGCCTTCCATTACATCAACGGAGATGCGATCGAACCCCTGAAAGAATGCGATCGCTATAGCCAATTATTACTAGAAAAACCCATTGATTTATGCTGCTTGGGAGTGGGAGAAAATGGTCACTTAGCCTTTAATGAACCGGGGATTGCCGATTTTAACGACCCTTACCCCATTAAACTGGTGAAATTAGCCCATGCCACCCATCAACAATTGGTGAATCAAGGACAATTTCCCACCCTGGAATCGGTGCCCAAATATGCCTTTACCCTCACCATTCCCCAGCTTTGTGCCGCCCAAAATATCATCTGCCTCGCCCCTTCCCGACGCAAAACCCAGATTGTCCAACAGATGTTATCTCATCCCATCACTCCGGAAATTCCGGCAACAATTTTGCGACTACAATCCCACGCCACCTTATTTTTAGACCAAGATTCTGCTGGGGAATTTTAACCGAATCTCCTTAAACTTTGACTCAAGTAAGAGTAGGGTGGGCACTGCCCACATAGCTGTTCGGACTGGGCATTGCCCACCCTACTACAATTGCTTCAGGGGAGGGTTTGGGCTATTTTATTTTTTGGAGTTCCTTGCCCGAACTCATATCAGGACCGATCGCCGCTTCGCTGTTTTCTAATAGCTGAAAAGCGTAGACCCCCAGTTTTTCATGGGCAAAAGTGGTCGGATGAATATCATCCCAAAATAGATACTCCTGGGGATTTTGACAAATCATCCCCCTCTGTTGATTCAGACAAGGTTCGGTGACATTTCTAAACCCAAAATCTGCCGGGTTATCCAACACCCGATTATAAATTTCATTAACATTCAAAGGAATAATTTCTACCTCAGAACCGAATCGGCTGCTCAACTGTTGCAGAGACTCCGCCAATCCCTGATTATGCAATCGAATTAATTCATTTAACTGCACCGAACTCTGACCATTTCTAGTTCCGGGTAAATTCCCTAAATCAGGCAGATTAGGCACGAGGAAATTTTGAGCGCCCATTGCAGCTAGAGTGGCGATCGCCTCCGAAACATTCGATACAGGGTGATTGGGATTTCTCTCCTGATTTCCCAGATAATCGTTCGGGCCAGCCCAAACAATATAGAGGGCATTCGGGTCTGCTGAATCTTGGGTTTGTTGGAAGCGATTCACCTGATCCAACAGTCCTTGCGACGGGGTTCCATTCCGATTCATTTCCCCAGTCGTCGCCCCTCCAAATGCAAAATTCGTATCCGGATTAAACGGTATATTTAGCTGTTTTGCCAGATATTCTACCCACACCGGGCCATTAGAAAAACGCCCCTGAAAATACAAGGAACTGGGTGGAAATTGAGCTTGGGACTGTTCAAATAATTGCCCCGTATCGGAGAGACTGTCACCAAAAACATATATCTCGCTAAAGTTGGCTGCCATAACTGGACCTGGAATTAGAAAAGAAAAAAGGACGGCTGCACTCGCTAAAATCCGTTGTCGCATGGTAATGTTCAGAGAATCTCCTGGGGGTTGTCACCGGGTATGGAAAGAGTCGCTATCCGGACTCCCTCATTTCAATTCTCTGGCGGAAGAAAGGACGGTCCGGATAACTCTATCTTTTCATGCCCCTAGCCCGGTTGCCCTCTCTCTTGAGTCGGACATTTCCCAGGGATTTCCCCAGTCCCCTCACCAGTTAGACATAATAATTTTTAGCGCCCTTTCCAGAAAAATCTCTCTTTAGAATAGGTACTTTTTTTTAAATTAGGTGCTACAATTAATCGAATTATAAACCGACCTAAATTGCCGCTTATAACTTCCGCAAGATTTAATTTTAACCCTTAAATGTAGGGGCGATTCGTGAATCGCCCTACAATAGATGAGCTCTTTCAGAATTCAAAAAGTCCTCTTTTTCAGGGTGACCTCCCCAAAATTGAGTGATTCGGGTTAAATGTCTTTGAGTGTTTTGAGAGACTCTTCCACATGACCCTCAAAATTCATCATGGAATTGAAGATATGGCGGACAACGCCCTGTTTATCAATCACATAAGTGACGCGCCCGGGGAGGAGTCCCAGGGTTGAAGGGACCCCATAGAGCTTGCGAAGGGCTTTATCGCGATCGCTTAACAGGGTAAAGGGCAGACTGTATTTACTGGCAAATTTTTGGTGAGAATCCGCTGAATCGCTGCTGACCCCAATGACTTCAGCCCCTGCTTGTTTGAACTGTTCATAACTATCCCGAAAGGCGCAAGATTCCTTCGTGCATCCGGGAGTATCATCTTTGGGATAAAAATAGAGCACCACACTCGATTTCCCTCGAAAATCGCTGAGTTTAACGGGTTCGCCGGTTTGAGATGGCAAACTAAAATCCGGGGCGGTATCTCCAATTTGTACGCTCATAATCCCTAGTCCTGGGTATTTTCTTTGCAAAATGTTAACTTTTGTAATGTTACCGCAATTTGTCCCCGCAATGGTAGACCTCCCCGGTGAAGAAATTAGAGGAAGGCTTGATTTAGCCATCAGACTAGGCACTCTGATAAATTCTGAGTGCAGGTCCTGTCATCATCTACACAAGATTACAAAAAATTAATCAATCATGATTCGACATTTCTTCACCTGTGGACTCGCTGGTTTAGTCCTTGTCACCGCGATACCCAGGATTTCCCATGCCACGCTGCCTCCCGTAAGTCAGCGCACTTCCCCAGGGGATTTAGAACAGGCAGAAGCTTACAATAACCAGGGATATGATTTAGCAAGTCAGGGAAAATTCATCGAAGCTGTGGCCGCTTTTGAACAAGCGATCGCCCTGTATCCCGATTATGATACTGCCTACAATAACCTAGGAATTGCTTATGCCCAACTGGGAAATTTCTCAGCAGCCGTCAGCGCCTTTGAACAAGCACTTACCCTGAATGCTGGCAATGTAGAATACTATAATAACCTCGGTAGTGCTTTGGGTTCCTTGGGGAGAATCGCCGAAGCGACTAACGTTTTGAGAGAGGCGATCGCCCGCTATCCCAACGAACCCGATAGCCATTTTAATTTAGCCATTGCCTTCTTAAATCAAAATCAATTGTCCGAAGCCATTTCCGCCTTAAAAACTGCCCGAAATTTGTATGAAATTAGAAATAATTTCAGAGCAATTCAACAAATCAATCAAATTTTACAAGACTTAGAACCTTAACCCCAAATCCCGGTAGTTTGCCCTAGCGAAATAACCCTTTGATTTCCTGCCAAAATACAGAAGTCTCCCCTTTTGCCCGAGGATGAGTCAGAATTCCATGACTCGGACTCAATAGCAACGCTAACAGGAAAAACCCTGATACTACTAACACAATCGCGGGACCTGATGGGATGTTTTGATAAAAACTCAAATACATTCCTGTGACACTGGAAACAATGCCAATCAACGCCCCGACAATCATCACCTGATGGAGACGAGGCACTAATAAATAAGCCGTAGCCCCGGGGGCAATCAGCAGGGACAAAACCAGCACTACCCCCACCGCTTTCATACTAGCAACGACCGTTAGGGCAATCAAAACCATTAACCCAAAATTGAGCAAATTTACCGGAAGTCCTGCGGCTTGAGCACCCAAGGGGTCAAAGGTGTAAAACAACAGTTCTTTATACAGTAAAAAAACCACCGCAAGGGTTAAAAAGGCAATCAGGGCGGTGGTTTTTACATCTTCTGAGGTAACGGCGAGAATGTTGCCGAATAAAAAATGATTCAGGTCAATTTTTTCGTCTTTTTGAATCAGGGTAATTAAGGTGATGCCTAGGGCAAAAAAGGAGGATAAAACGATTCCCATTGCGGCATCTTCTTTAATGGGCGATCGCGTTCTAATCCAGGCAATCACCACGGTACTGAGGACCCCGGCAATAAAGGCCCCCACAAAAATATTCGCCCCAATCCCATAAGCAACTGCCAATCCAGGAAGGACCGAATGCCCGATCGCATCTCCTAATAAAGCCAGACGCTGCACCATTAAATAACTGCCAACCACGGCACAAATCAAGCCCACTAAAATCGCCACAATCAGCGATCGTTGCATAAAACTATATTGGAGGGGTTCAATTAATCCGTCTAACATGGCAGGGGAATTTATACAGAATGTAGAGGAGTACAGGGAAAAATAGACCTCTCCCCCCAGCCTTTACAAGAGGATGTTTTTTACGCTAAGGGAACTCAAAAAAATAAAACCCCTAAAATGTTCGTAGTGACTCCTTCACCGAGTCATCTTTAAAAGAAACCCCTGAAGGGGTTACTACGAACATTTGGATGAGTTATTTTTTTGATTTCCCTTAAGTACACCTCCGGTCCCCTTCCCAATACACAGGGGAGGGGACCGGAAAGGTACAAACTTACTCTTATAAGGGCCGGGGGGTTAGGTTCTTTAAGCAGCCCGATCGCTAAAAAACTGTACCTGTCCTTGATAGGCGCGATACATATTGTCCGATCGCAGGACTTGTTGTCGGCCACCACAGGCAATTAATTCCCGATTTAATAGAATTAAATCATCAAAATGGGTAATCGATTCCCCGAGGTCGTGATTCACCACCACCACAATATTTCCCGCTGCGGCGAGTTCGTGAAAAATATCAAACAGGACCGCTTCGGTTTTTTGGTCGATGCCGACAAAGGGCTCATCGAAACAGAATATCTCCGCTTGTTGCGCCAGCGATCGCGCTAAAAAGACGCGCTGCTGTTGTCCCCCGGATAAATCGCCAATTTTGCGGTTGCGGTAGTCACTCATGCCGACTCGGGCGATCGCATCGGAGGCAATTTGACGGCTGACCGTACTATACCGTCTAAACCAGCCGGTTTTTGTGGCCCGTCCCATCATCACCACATCCCAAACCGTGGCAGGATAGGTCCAGTCAATTTGCGATCGCTGGGGAACGTAGGCGATGCGATCGCGTTGTTCCATCAGGGGTTTCCCTTCATAAACCACCCTACCGCTGAGGGTGGGGGTTAATCCTAACATCGCTTTGATTAAGGTGCTTTTCCCGGCACCATTGGGTCCAATAATCCCCGTGAGGCGTCCCCGGCGAATCACGGCGTTGACATCGGTGAGGGCCTGGACCTGGCGATAATTCACCCCCAGATGACTGACACAGATGGCTTGATCTGCCGAAGTTGGCGGCTGATTTTTCCAGGAACTGTCCGGGTTGAACGGGTTAGATCTTTTCATAACGGTTTCTAAAATTTAGCTTTTAATTCCAGGATAGTGTAAATATGAGCCCATTGTGAATCAAATATGAAACAAAAATGAAAATATCTATCCACAGGAGAGCGATCGCAGACTATCAGGGAAAACACTCCCTCTGGAAATTAGCCACCGGACTGATTTTGGGGTTCTGCTTGAGTAGCTGTACTAACCCTGAAGTGAATCAGGCGGGGGAGAGTTCGGGGAGTCAGCCGCAAGTGGTCTCTACCAGTACCATTATTGCCGACTTAGCCGAGTCCATTGCCACCGAAGAGATTCAACTCACCAGTATTTTGACCCCGGGAGTCGATCCCCATATTTATGAACCCGTTCCCGCTGACTCCATTGCCTTGGAGAATGCAGATTTGATTCTTTATAACGGCTATAACCTAGAACCGGGACTCATTAATTTAATGAATGCTGCGGGTGTGAATGCTCGAAAAGTGGCCGTGGGGGAAGTCGTACTCCCTTTGCTGATGGAGAAGCAGGCAGGGACGACCCCGGATCCTCATGTGTGGGGGGATGTCATGAATGCGATCGCAATGGTTAACGGGATTCGGGATGCCTTAAGCGAACTCTCCCCAGAAAATGCCGCTGCGATCGGGGAAAATGCCGCCAACTATACCGCCACCTTGGAAGAACTCCACCGCTGGATTCAAGGGCAAATTGCCACAATTCCCCCGGAAAACCGCCGCTTAGTCACCACTCATGATGCCTTCCAATACTACGCCCAAGGCTATGGGTTAGAGATTATCGGCACGTTAATCGGCATCAGTACCGAGGAACAACCCAGCGCCCAAACCGTGACGCAGTTGGTAGAGGAGATTAAACGAACCCAGGTTCCGGCCATTTTTGCGGAAACCACCATTAATTCCCAACTTATCCGTACTGTAGCAGCGGAGGCCGGAGTTAAATTAGCCGAGCAGGAACTGTATTCCGACTCCATTGGTACCCCCGGTAGCGAGTCCGATTCTTATATTAAGATGATGGTCTCGAATACCCGGGCGGTGGTAGAAGCCTTGGGCGGGACCTATACCCCGTTTGTGATGGCTGAGAATTAGAGGGATGGGGAAGGCGTTCACACCTGCGCCGGGGTAGAGAAAAACTGCCCAATTTGAATTGGCAATTTTTCTTTACCCGTTCTTTACTTTTTCTTGCTAAGTTGGCGCTATTGAATGGGGCGGGAGAATCCTTGCGGTGCGATCAGGCTGTTTAGGCAACAGATTTTTGAGCTTTGGCGTTCAACCTGAGATTGCCCTGACCATCAATGCTGAAATCCACTCCGGGAATTAAGCCTTTGTGAATTAAGCGTTGATAGAGGGTAGTCCGCAGAGTGCTTTGGATTTGATCCATGATATCGGCGGGAATCAGATGGGCGATCGCCCAAACCACGGCGTCCCAGTCCAACCAGAGCAACCGTTCGATACTGACAATGATCACGCCGGATAATTCTTCGAGGGTCATCCGGGTACGGAGATCGGCGATCGTATCTTTCCCGATCGCGAGATGTCGGGTCATGATCACCCGAGTCATTCTGGTGGTTTCTCGTTCTAGTTCTAGGAGGTTCATCTGGGATTCCTTTGGTGATAGTAGGCCGTTGCACAGCAGACTTTTGACGCACCAGCAGCGATCGGGGCAGCCAATGCGTCCGCCTCTCCATCGCGCTTTTGTTAACTCTACCCGAATCCGGGTTAAATCTCTACCTTTTGGAGGATGTTGATTCTTAATTAACTTAAATTGTTGCCTCCCATTTACCGCCGATCGGGGGTCCCCCATCCTTGGCCCTTACTCTTTCCGACTCAGTTTATTGAAGTCGTCCCGCTGAGGGTTCACCGCCCTTGGATTTATTCACTAAATTATTGCGGGATTTGCTAGGGGCTTGAAGCGGTGGCCCCCGGATTCTGCGGCTCTGGAGAGCAGAAGGTCCTAAAGCCCTCAGAAACAAGGATTAATTGAAAATATTTCTTTTGACTGATTTGCCACAGTGCTGACTAAAGATACTCTACTAATAATGCGGTTATTGTTTAAAATAACAAAGCGATCGCCCGGGAAAATCGCTAAAAAACACAGGTCCCAAACTGAGCCGAATTTTCCCCCCGTAATCGCAAAACCTGAACTCGGCGAGGAGTCGCTTTCCGGCCTAGACCCGAACCGCAGACATTGCAGGCCCCTTGCTTAATTGCCACAATTTGGCAATAACGCTAAAGTGGTCAGAAGAGAGAATCTGTGCTAACAACTTCCGGTACAGGGATTGATTCTCCCGCAACTAGCTAAGGGAAAGAGTGGGGTTAAGACAATGCATGACAAATTTGATTTTATATCTCCTCGCAGTCGTTACTACGGCAAAATTACACCAGACCATCCAGAAAATATGGTGTTTAATGCCAACTTGCAGGAGTTTGCCCAGCGCGTGAGCGTAATTAGTTGTTTAGAAACCGGGGGGAAATTACCGCCAGAGGACGCTTACAAACAAATTAAGAGACTTTGGAAACAGCTTAAGCGGACAAAGAAACAATTAAGAATTGGCACTGAGTCCGATGAGGCTGAATAAAATTCCCAACCCGAAAAAAGAGGCGACTGCCCTAGCATTTACCCAATGCAGGTTTGGGGCAGTCGCCTCTTTTCTTATCCCCTTTCAAAACTAACCATAATAATCTCAAAACTATTTGTTTATGACCATTGCAACTTTAGCTTCTGTCCCCTCCACCCTGCGGCGAACATTCAGCCGCAAAGACTCGATTCCGATGTGGCAAGACATCCTGTGGAAAATTGATCGCGGAGTGGTTCGGACGATCGCCTGGACGGAAGATGGGACCACCATCGCCTCCGGATATTGGGGGCCCGGAGATGTGGTGGGGGAACCCCTCTGTTGCATTAACGGCTATCAAATAGAATGTTTAACCTCCGTAGAAGTTAGCATGATTCCCGGGCATCAGTGGCAACAAGTCTTAGATGCTATTCGCACCCACACCCGAAAAACTGAGGAACTCCTGACGATTATTCACTGCAAGCAAGTCCAGGACCGCTTGCTCAAGTTTTTAGTCTGGTTAAGCGATAAATTTGCTCGTCCGGTGGAACAGGGACTGTTGCTAGAATTGCCGATGACCCATCAAGAAATTGCTGAGGCGATCGGCATCTCCCGGGTTACGGTGACTCGCCTCCTCCAACGCCTGGAAAATGAAGGGGCGATCGCCCGTCCCCATCGTCAGTCTATTCTTCTCTACGAATCCGGCGGGTTGCCTCTGGTTTAACTAATCACCCCCCCAGTGGCGATCGCACCTTGATAGAACCCCCAGGGGCTAACCGAGCGTTGGCCCCTTTTTTTGCCCGATGAACCGCCCGGGAACCGAGATCACCGGGCAACTTTTTCCGCTTCTCTTCATTTCCCCAGTCGTAAACTGTCGGCGATGGGGTAAGATATCCCCTATCAGGCGGTTCTGATGGGGTCCAGCCATCAGACGCAAGGGGGAAAGCCCGGTCCCAATCCGGCACTGTCCCGCAACTGTGATCCCAATCCCAGCTTCCCGGTAAATCTCTATTTGCCCTCTGGGGTCGGTAAGTCAGAATGCCCACCGCCGCGATCGTCCACCCTTACATTCATCTGCGAGGTACAGATGGGCATTGATTTTCCTTTACTAGAACACTCTATTCTGTCGATAGTAGCCCTTGCGCGCAACAGTGCGGCAGCGCGATCGTACTTTTGACTCCACACCCATGCCAAGGGGAAAAATTTGCTGACTTTGTGAGTTCTCTAAACTAGACCGAGTTCTCACATTCTAGCCAATTTTCCGGAAATCCAGGTCTCGGAATGATTCCGAGTGCCTGATTTTTACTCCCCATTGCCCGGGGTGAATCCTCACTTTTCCCGAGGAACGGAGTCTCAGCCGCACTTATGCCCCTGACCTGACTCACTTATAGATGTTAAACCAATCAATTTTTTTAACCTAACCCATGCTTAAGCCAACCCTCAACCGATTTCCATTTGTTCTACCCCGGCACCCCAAAATAACCGGGGGAGTAATGCTCGTTGCCCTTGCCATTGCCTTGTTCTGGGGAATCGAACCGGCATTCGCTCATCACCCTATGAATTCTGCCACCCCGAGTAATGTTTGGGAAGGACTACTCTCAGGATTCGCACATCCGATGATCGGGTTGGATCATTTCGCCTTTGTCGTGGCGATCGCCTTACTCTGTGCCTTCCATCCCTACGGCATCGCGATTCCCATCACCTTTGCGATCGCGGCAATGGGAGGAACCGGAATACACCTCCTCAGTGTAGATATTCCTGCGGTAGAAATCATCATTGCCGCTTCCGTGATCACCGTCGGAATCCTCCTCGCCATGAAAGAACGGCCTAATTTAAAGCTTATCGCGGCGATCGCTGCCGTCGCTGGCATCTTTCATGGCTATGCCTACGGTGAAGCCATCATCGGCGCAGAAACCGCCCCTCTCCTCGCTTACCTGATGGGATTTACCGCCATTCAAATTGCGATCGCCTCCGCTGCGATCGGCTTCGTCCGCAAAACCCTCACCGCGTTGGATCAAGACCCCAACTTATCCCTGCGATTTGCTGGATTTGCGATCGGTGGCATCGGCGCAGCATTTCTCGCCTCTTCACTTGTAGGTTAATCCCCGTTCTTTCCCTACTCTCGTGTTTCAAAGACTAACTAGAGACACCTAAGCCCCCAGTCCTTACAACGGTAAGTTTTTACGATTCCTCACGAGGACAACTTACTGTTGTAAGGCCCACAGTCCCCCATTTCAGCAGTAGGAACAGAGCTGAACCCTATAATAAGACGGAAATTGGCGCATTTTAGAAAATGTTAGGAAATGAGGTGAGTAAAGCCTCCCCCAGGGCCTGGGTCGCCAATCCAGGGCGTAACTCCTGTTTTTAATTTAGGCCCGGTTGATCACAAAAGTATCCAATCTTCCATTTAACCGAAATTCCACAGGTTAAAGAGGGCTTTACTCTTTATGAGTCCCCCAAACTTTTTTTAGGATTTTAAAGCAATAACCCTTACAGGGCAAATACTTCAGGCTTTAAAAGCACAATACTTTTAAAAGTGTAGTCGATTTTACTTAAGAAAGGGAAGGAATCGGCTAATAAGCAGTGCGGTGAACTTACATTGCACTCAGCCCTAGAGAAGGGGTTAAAGATTTTACCATCCCCTCAGAAAATTTAGCAACAAACTTTTTGGATTAACAGAACTTATTATTTTTTGAAAAAAAAGACGACTATATCTCTTGACAGGGAACTTTTTGTGAGTTAATCTACATTACTAAGTCTTACCCAATCAATTAAAATTATGCTCATCCTAGACCACGTTCAGCGCGTTCAACTTTCGGATGTTTTTGTACCCGTTCAAGGCGGAATAGTAAATGATGTTTTTATTAATATAAAGCCATTTACAGGGGTAAATAACTTTGCCAATATCGTCCCGGTCACTAACTTTGCTAAATCCTTTTTGAGCAATTACCCCAACCCTAATGAATTTTATGAAAATATCAGCAAGAATTTGTCGGCAGCAATTTATAATAATGCCGAAATCTTGGGACTGGCATCAACAATGGAATCCGTATCAATTGAAATGGTCCGTGAACCTATTGCGGCTTTACCTTATCCTTTTGTCAGTCAAAGCATACAAAATTCAGCCGGCAATAGGGCACAGTTTACACAATTAGAACTCAACAATCTTGTGATTCCCGTCCAGGGAGGAACCGTTGGGAATGCGACGATTAATCTTGATTTTGTTGATAATTTAGCCGCATTCCCGGACATTACTCCTCTGGCTAACTTTGCTCGAAGTTATCTTACTACTTATGCCAATCCTAACGACTTCTATGACAATGTAAGTCAGAATTTAACGGCCACAATTGTCAATAATGCTGGAGCCTTCGGATTGGCAGGGGCACTAGATTCCATCTCCGTTGAACTGGTACGTGGCCCTAATGCAGGTGTACCTCATCCGTTGGTGAGTACATCAATCGGTACTCCGGGAGGGGGTTTGGACCACAATATAAGAGTGGAAATTGAAGATCTGTTTATACCCGTTCAAGGCGGAATAGTGAATGATGTTGTGCTGTCCATCGATTACCTAAACGGTGTAGGAACCTTTCCTGATATTATCCCGGTGACCAACTTTGTCAAATCCTTTCTGAACACTTATCCCAATCCTAACGATTTCTATGAAAATGTTAACAAGAATTTGACAGCAGCGATTGTGAATAATGCCGCAGGATTAGGACTAGCAGGAACAATGGAGTCCGTATCCATCGAACTAACCCGGGGACCCATTGCTACTTTACCCTATAATTTTGTCAGTCAAAACATCCGAAATTCAGCCGGAAATAACCAGCAAATTACCCAATTAGAATTGGAAGATTTGTTAATACCCGTGCAGGGAGGAACTATTGCCGATGGGCTCCTCACTCTGGATTTTGTTGATAACTTAGAAGTCTTCCCTGATATTACGCCCCTGGCTAATTTTACCCGAGATTATCTGACGAATTATGCCAATACTAACGACTTTTATGATAATGTAAGTCAGAATTTAACAGCCACCATTGTCAATAATGCTGGAGCATTCGGATTGGCAGGCGCACTAGATTCCCTCACCCTTGATCTGCGACGTGCGCCCAATGCAGATTTATCTCATCCTTTGATCAGTACATCAACGGCCATACCCGCTGCACCCACCAATAATCCCCTGACCGCCAGCGAATCTGTGGAAATTTTCCCCCAAAATTTTTCCCATGAATTGGCTCTATTTTAACCGAAGTGAAGGGGGGGGATTTATCGATTAATTTATAAATTCCCCAATTATTTAGGGTGAAACGAAGTCGATTTAATGAATCCTTCGCTTCACTCTTTTTCAGATTTATCCCTACTGGTAACCGCTTTCTGAGCCATTCATGATGAGGGCCACCTCAGATGAATGGCTTTAGGGGTTTATAGCTCGTCTTAGGAAAATTGACCAATGGGGTTGGAGGGAGAAGCAGTTATCTGTTGAAATAGTGATTATAAAATCCTGAAGTTCTGGGAGTGCCGCACATTGAAGCCATACCGGGTTGCCTGAAACAAGGACCGATTGTTATACTGCTTTCAAGTGACAGAACAGGGATATAATTGTTAACTATTAGCCCTCTTACAGATTTTTTTAGGATTAAACCCATCTAATTGGGACATTGTAGTTTCATCCCCTCACTCTTTCCTGCCCCTTCCTTGTAGGGGGAAATTTTTTTTCGTCCTTACTGCTATCTTTCCTTTACAATTAATGACGAACCGCTTTTCAGTCCCGTCTCCCCCATTTCACCGTTCGTCTATTTCCTGGCATTTTATGAAAGGTTAAGAAATATATGAGTAGGGAAAAGGGGTTAGGTCAGAACAGCTAGTTTTTTTCCTTTATCTGACATAAACCCATGCATAAAATTCCTGTTACCGTAATCACGGGTTTCCTCGGGGCTGGCAAAACCAGCACTATCCGTCATCTCCTCCAAAACAATCAAGGACGACGCATAGCCGTCCTCGTCAATGAATTTGGCGAAGTTGGCATTGATGGCGAGTTTCTCAAATCCTGTCAAGTGTGTGACGAATCTCCTGCTACCGATAGCAATATTATTGAACTGACCAACGGTTGCCTCTGTTGTACCGTTCAAGAGGAATTTTTGCCCACCATGCAGGAATTGCTCAAACATCGCGATCGCCTCGATTGTATGTTAATCGAAACCTCCGGACTCGCCCTCCCCAAACCCCTAATTCAAGCCTTTCGTTGGCCGGAAATTCGCACCGGGGCCACCGTCGATGGCGTGGTTACCTTGGTCGATTGTGAGGCAGTCGCAGCGGGTACTCTCGTGGGGGATCTCGACGCCTTAGAACAAGCGCGACAAGCTGACCCCAGCTTAGATCATGAAACCCCCATCGAAGAGTTGTTTGAGGATCAACTCGCCTGTGCTGACTTAGTATTACTGACCAAAGTCGATTTAGTCGATGCTGAAACTCAAACTAAAGTGATCACTTGGCTGCGATCGCAACTGCCCCCTCACGTCAAAATTGTTCCCTGCAAAAGCAGTGAAATTACCGCCGACTTACTCCTAGGATTTAATGCTGCCGTCGAAGACAACCTCGACAGCCGTCCCAGTCACCACGACACTGAGGAAGACCATGAACATGATGATGATATCAATTCAGTGAACATTATCCTCAACCAAACCTTCGACCCTAAGACCTTAGTTAGTCAACTCCAAAACCTCGTAGAAAAATTAGAAATTTATCGCATCAAAGGATTTGTTTCAGTCCAGAATAAACCCATGCGATTAGTATTACAAGGCGTCGGCAAACGCTTCGACCACTTCTATGATCGCCCCTGGCAAGAAGCCGAACCCCGCCAAACCCGCCTAGTCTTCATCGGACGCAACCTCAACCGCGAGCATATTTTAGAGGCGATCGACCCCAGTTCATAGTAACAACTGAAGTCGTTCCGGATTGTTCGTAGTAACGACTTCAGTCGTTCCCTCTTAGTTCGTAGTAACGACTTGCTGTCGTTTCTTCCTCCACACCAAATCTAGTGCGTCAGTTCTAAAAACCCATAAAAAATTACCTACCGCTTTCCACTCTGACGCACCCGAATTCCATTCCTCTTGTCTGAAAAAATCCCCCTCTAACCCAACAAACTTAACCCTTCCGGCGAATGTCTTACATCCCAAAGAGTATCGGACAAAGTTCCGGCTTCAACCGTTGCCAAAGGAAGGGAAGTCATTGAAGCGATCGGACTATCAAAGCACTCAGGCGGCAAATCGGGAAAAAGTGGAGCCGAAGGAGCGCGCAGAAACCAAGGGACCGACCCTCCAGGGGCTGGATAACTATAAATTAAAGAATAAGGCGTGGGATTTGTCAGTTCATCAGACGCTTCTACCATCAGAACAAGATTCTGGGAATACAAACCCTGTTGAATTAACTGATCCGTAACCACCTCAAGAGAAAGGCCATTCCGATCCGTGGGATTCAATTCCGCAACCACCGCGAATGCTTCCGGAGGAAGAACCGTTGTTTCAATCGGTTGATTCACTTGAGTTAAAGCGTGGTTATCCAGTCCAGTCCATAAAAACTCAAATCTTAACGGTTGCCGCACCGAGTCCGGTAAAAAATCCGGATTGACATGAATGATTTTGACATTAATATTTTCACTCAATCCTGGGAATTCCAACCTAGAATTCCTCAAATATTCTAGACGATAATAATCTATCCGATCCTCAGTGGATAGCACCCCATCGGCTCGCGCCGGATTAGCAATTCGAGTCTGTTGGTCATTGAACCAAAAGCCTAATGGAACTTCCCCTAAACTGGGAGCCGTTGCCAGATTATTTTTTAACGCTTCTGCCTGGTCCACTAAAGGTGTTGCTTTGCGGAGTTCCTTAAATCCAAAGGCAATAAAATGGGCGATCGCTTCTCGGTTGGTTAACCCAGCTTGCTGCAAATCGGGGTTACTGGCTAAATAGGCATTCACATCAAAATACGGTGAAGCCCTCCGCCCTTCATCTCGCCCAAAATCTTGAAAATGCTCCACCAATTGCAGATCATCAAAACCGCCTAAGTCTGGATTATGGCTGCGATAGAATGAACTGAAATACACCAGATTTTCTTGCCAAATATCGGCCACCTGGCTGACAAAACTAACCCGTGATCGCCGACTTCCCTCATCCACCCCAAACCGAATAAAATGTTCTACAGCCTGTTGGTTCGTAAACCCAATCTGCTGGAGATCAGCAGAGTTCTCCAGATAAGCCGTAACGTGAAACGATGAACTCCCTCGGCGGCCTTCATTAATCCCAAAATTAATAAAATGCTGAAAAAGTTCCTGATTACTCAGGGGGGCTAAATCCCCATAGCGTTGTTGGTAATAATCAGCATTAAAATATTCAGGACGGACCTGGATTTCATCCGTCGTTGATCTCTGCTGGCTCGGATAGAAAAACTTAGTAGAAATCACCAAATCCGTCTGGACTCTCAAAGGCCGACCTTCATCGAGTCCAAAATCTCGTAAATGCTCGAAAGCCGTTTTTAAGCGAGTTTGTGGGGAATTAAAAGCCGCTTCATTAGGATAAATCTCGCAGTTCCAGTCCGCATAAGTATCCAACATTTGGGGCGTTACCCATCGGGAAAATTCTCGTCCCTCAACCAAACCAAAGGTGACTAAATGTTGTAAAGCCTCTTCATTACTCAACCCGCCTAGATCTGGATTAACGCTGCGATAGTAGCTGGGGTCGAATAGCTCTAATGCCATAATAATTTCCTAGGAAGTTTACGCTGCTCCTACACTAACTGGCGGATCGGGTTTCGTCAAATTGGAGGCCATTCGGTACCCCCCTGACCTGATCCAAGATTCAGGAAAAATCCAGGAAAAATATTTAATTCTTAACTTAAGTCAAAAACCCGTGGTAAATTGTGGACTGATTTTTCTGGATTACCCTGCAAATCAAGCGATCGCTGAGATGTCCTCACTTAAGCGCCTAACAGGAGGCAGACCCTCCAAAACAGCATAACTCGGCAGAGCGAAGTTACGAGGATGAGCGGGGACTGGGGGATATGAGCGAGGATTGAGTTTGTATATATAGCAGTTCCCAGACTCATCAGGTACAGATATTTAAAGGAGTGCAAGCATCTTGCTCGCTATCTCTATACCAGGATGATTTACTATACCCGAATGATTTAGACGCGCTATAGCGTGTTGCCTTGAGCGCTTACCTGATTAGTCTTTTTACATACCACAAAATCTCTAAATTGTCAAGAATATCCGCAATTTGGCAACTCTCAGAATGGAGTGAATATCATAGTAAGGAAGGAAACAAGCTTTATTGAAAGAATCGCTGAAATAAAAAGCCTATGACTGCTCAATTGATGGACTGGATGACTGTTGCATGGGGAATTATGCAAGGGAATCATCGCTTTATGGTGTGGAATACGTTTTTAGCGGTTGTCCCCTTAGCGTTGAGTTTTTGGTTGTTTCATAAACCCCGATCGCAATGGTTGCGGTGGGGGGTGTTTCTCATTCTAGGGGCCACTTTTCTGCCAACTGCGGACCGGGTTTTCCGGACGGGAATTTTTCTGCTGCAACGAATCAGTGCCGATTACTTAATCTGGATTCTCATCCTGACTCTGATTTTGATGTCTTCGGAAATTTGGCAGTTGCGGCGCAGTCAAAATAGCCCAACGGCTTCGCGATCGCTGTTGTGGTGGTTGGGATTTGTGGCGTTTATCGCCTTTTTACCCAATGCGCCTTATGTCTTAACCGATGTGATTCATTTAATTAATGATATTCGCGCCGGACACTCGGTCTGGATGATTACTTTAGTCTTGATTCCCCAGTTTCTGATATTTATGATTGTGGGGTTTCAATCTTACGTTTTGTCCCTGATTTATTTGACTTGGTATATGGAACGGTGGGGGTTACGTCGGTTTACTGCGCTGGCGGAACTGGTGATACATGGGTTGACGGCAGTCGGGATTTATCTGGGTCGGTTTCAACGGTTTAATAGTTGGGATATTGTGACAGACCCGGATATTTTAGTCCGCAGTGTGATGAATGATTTGATTGGTCGCCGTCCGGTTTTGGTGATGATTGTGACGTTTGTGGTGATTACGGTTTTATACTGGTTATTTAAACAATTGACTTTGGCGCTGATGCACCGCAATAGTCAGCCCAAAAGTGCCTGGAGTCCAGTCGCCCCTGTGGAGTCTCCCGCAACGGATTCGGACGCGCAATAAGGCTTAGAACGGACAGTCCCCGGAGTCACGACGGGCCATTTCTAACAGGATGCGCTGTTCGGACCGGGCGATCGCCTGATGAGTACGGACGATCGCCTCGGGTTCGACGGAAATTCCCTCAATTCCCCAGCGCACTAGAGTATCTATTGTTTCCGGATACCGGGTGGGTGCACCGCCACAAATCGCACAAGGAATTCCTGCGGCTTTTGCCTGTTGAATCAGTTGATGAATCGCCCTCATCACTGCCGGATGACGGGGGTCAAACACATCGGACATTTGCTGATTTTCTCGGTCTGCGGCGAGGAGTAACTGGGTTAAATCATTGGTCCCGATGGAAATTCCCTGGACTCCGGCTTGCGCATAATCTGGGATTAAAAATAAGGCAGAAGGCACTTCTGCCATGATCCAGAGTTGGAAGTCCCGAACCTGGTCGAGTTTGAATTGTTGCACCCGATTCCGGCAAAATATAAATTCTTCGACGGTTCGCACAAAGGGAATGATTAATCGCAGGTTGGTCAACCCCTCCTGTTGCAGTTTGGCTAGGGTTTCGAGTTCTAAATCAAATAATGCCGGGTCGAGGAGGTAGCTAAATGCGCCATGTACTCCCAAGGTTTGGGCGCTGCGACTGGGGTTGATGCTGGTTTGTCCGGGCGATCGCAGTCCGGGTAAATCGTACCCGCGCAAATCTAAGGACCGATAAAATACCGGACGAGGAAAGAAAAATTTGGCGACGCGCTTTAAGGGTTCGGAAATTCGGTGGATAAATTCCTGGCTTTTGTGCCGATCGCGCCATTGGTAGGGGTCTTCGGATTGGAAAATTTCCAGGGCCATCATTTCCGATCGCAATAAACCCACCCCATCTAAGTAGGCATCCGCAATTCGGTCTAAGGAACTCGGATGCGACAAGTTCACCATCAACTGTGTCGCGGTGGGAAAGGGTTGAGCACAGGAAGCGGTTATGGGGTCAGACTCGGGTAAAAGCATGGGATGAGGTTTTGAAACAACAGAGGCAACAGGGTGAGGCGATCGCTCAAGACTGGGTTGGACTGTTCCGGCAGTGAGTACAAAAATTTCGCCGGTATCCCCATTAACACAAATTTCCGTGGCGGTGGCGATCGCTTGGGTCACTCCAGCAGCCCCCACTACCGCAGGAATGCCAAATTCTCGGGCAAGAATCGCCGCATGACTGGTCATTCCCCCGGATTCGGTGACCACTGCTGCTGCTTGTCGGACGATATGCAGCCAATGGGGGACTATTTCTTTGGCAATCAAGATCCGTCCTGGGGGGATATTTTCCAAGACTTCCGTTGGGGAGGGGATGCAATAGGCTAATCCGACGGCGACTCCTTTGGCAGCCCCTGTTCCGAGGATCATCTGGGGCATTTCTTCTCCCGCGATTGCGGTTATCGGGGTCGATTTTGGGGCTGCTGGCGGGTCTAAGGGGGGCCGGATTGCCAATGAGGAGAGGGGATTTCCCACTTCCACTCCGGTGATATAGATCTGTGCTGGGGACTGTTCTGTAGCTTTGACGAGGGTCCATTCTAGGATGAAGTGGCGGTCTAAGTGACTGCCAAGGTCTCGGGCGATCGCCCCCAAAATTTCCAGTTCACGGGGTTTGAGGGCAAATTCCTGTTGTTGTTCGTCACTCACCACATAGGGTTGAAGACAACTGTAG
The DNA here is from genome assembly GCF_025370875.1 of Laspinema palackyanum D2c. Lineage (NCBI taxonomy): Bacteria > Bacillati > Cyanobacteriota > Cyanophyceae > Oscillatoriales > Laspinemataceae > Laspinema > Laspinema palackyanum. The sequence continues at coordinate 22,236 of NZ_JAMXFD010000036.1, read as the reverse complement.
GGACTCGGCAAGCTAATTTCTGAGGTGAACTCATCCCCTAAGGTGGGGTTCACTCTCAGTTCATAACTGAGGTGTTTGTTCCCCAAAATTTGGGCGATCGCATTTCCACTGTGGGAGTGGATTTGATACCAATCGGGAATCGCCTCTCCCAGTTTAATCGAGAGGGCCAATCCCCAGGTGGCTTGAATTTCACAGTGCGCTTGGGTATAGGTGAGGGTTCCGGAGGTAATAGCAGGGTGTAGGGGTTGCACCACCACCGCTAGATTTAGGGAACGCAGTTCAATCCGCGATCGCTGCCAATACAATAAACTTTTAGCTCTAAATAACTCCGCCCAAGTTTGCAAGACTCCCAGAGCAATTTCCTCTGGATCGCACCGGCAAACATAGCTTTCCACTAACCCCGAAAATTTGAGCGGACTGGGGGTATTTTTCGGGAGGGTGACGCTAGGGGAAAGGATTAACCCCGGGGAATTCAGTTGTTGCGCTGCCATTGCCAAGGTATTGATCCACTGCTGGGGTAACTTTGCCCCCATCATTTCTTCCCGGATATGTTGGGCGATCGCCTTTAGCTGTCGGGGCTCATCCACATTCAGATGCACCGAGGAACTCAGGAGCTCGGCAAACAGGGGTTCTTCCCAAGGATAGGTTTCTAAAAACTCTCGCAATGCAGGGGCTGCCAACACAAATCCGGGCAACACCGGATAGCCCTGTTGCGCCATCTGACTTAAATTAAAGGGGTTATCCCCCACTAACGACCGTTGTGAGGGTTGAATTTGGTCAAGCCAGTAGAGGTGATCCACAATCAAGCAAGCATTCGGACATCCTCTATCATAGTCTGGGTGGCTCCCTTTTGCATCCCTTCACAAAACTGGGTCAAATCGCAGCAGGGGCGAAGAACCGTAAGATGAAAAGTTAGTACAGGCAAGGGAAGTTCAAAGATGATGGGAAATTGGTCGGCAATGGTGAAAGGGTGGGTGAATTTGTTTTTAAAACCCAATTGTCCCTTGTGCGATCGCCCGGGAAAACCGCTGCTGTGTCCGGGTTGCGATCGCCAGTTACAGCGCCAAAAATTCTCGGTGAAGCAACGGTTATTACAGGAAACCCCTCCGGTGTTGATTTGGGGTCGCTATGGGGGGGTGATGAAACGGGCGATCGCCGTGATGAAGTACCAAAACTGCCCGGAACTCGCCCAACCCCTGGGGTACGCCCTCGCTGAAACTTGGTTACAGTCTCCCCTGGCAAAAGCGCAGGGACTGACGGTGGTTCCCATTCCCATGTATCCCGACAAGCAACGAAAACGGGGATTTAATCAGGCGGAATTACTGGCAAAAAGCTTTTGCGAACTGACGGGATATCCGTTAGAACCTCGGGGTTTAGAACGAGTGCGCGATACGGAGGCGTTAAATCAATTATCCCCGGCACAACGCCAGCAAACTCTCGCGAATTCGATGACGGTGGGGGCCCGGTTGCGCCGCAACAAGCCGAAACAGGGGGTGATTCTGCTCGATGACATTTATACGACGGGGGCAACTTGTCAAGAAGCTATCACAACCCTGTCTAAAGAGGGGATTTCAGTATATGGGATTGCGGCGATCGCCACGACTCAGCCTGTAGATCAACCCATCAAGTCTTGATTTTCCCCTCCCGGAGAAATTTCTCGAAGGTGAGGCGACTGGGTAAGGCGGATTGAGCACCGGGTTTCGTGACGGTTAAGGCACCTGCGGCAGCCCCCCATCTTACCGCCTCGGGTAAGGGCAATCCCTGGGCGATCGCCACTGCCAATGCGCCATTAAAGGCATCCCCTGCCGCTACGGTATCCACTGTTTCCACTTCAAAGGCGGGGATAAAAAACTGTTCTTCTCCCCGGGCACAAAACACGCCTTTTCCCCCTAACTTGGCGATCGCTGTTCTAACTCCCCGGTTTTGCAATTCGCGGATTGCTTCCCGGGCGGTTTCCACATCTCTCACAGCAATTCCGGTGAGGAGACTCAGTTCGGTTTCATTGGGGGTAATGATATCAATTAAGGAATACAATTCTGGGGGCAGTTCTCGGGCAGGGGCGGGGTCTAAAATGACCGGAACTCCGGCATTTTGAGCTTTTTTAGCGGCTGTCAAAACGGCGGGGAGGGGAATTTCCAATTGTAATAATAATGCTGCCGCAGTGGGTAATAAATCCGTGAGGCGATCGCAGTCTGACTCATTGATGCGATCGTTAGCCCCGGGAACAATCACAATGGTATTTTCTCCCGTATCCTCGACGGCGATCGTGGCAATTCCAGAGGTGGTGCTTTCATCGATGAAGATGCGATCGCACTTCACCCCAGACTGTTGCAAACTCTCCAACAGTTCCCGTCCAAAATTATCTCCCCCAACCCGTCCAATCATCCAGGTTATCATCCCCAATTTTGCAGCAGCAACCGCTTGATTTGCACCCTTGCCCCCAGATGCCGTAAAAAAGCTAATTCCCGCCAGGGTTTCACCCGGTTTCGGCAGGCGGTGGGTGCGGGTAACTAAATCCAGATTGATACTCCCAAACACCAGAATATTCATTGTTGCCCTCTCCCTTCACCTAAACCGCTGCTATTTTAACATAAAGGCTGTCCATCCCTTTTACATTAATTTTTTTTCTTCGGCTTGGAACAACTCTATTAAAAACTGTTTAGACCCCTTAGCTTCCGGTAGAAATCCAACCCAAGGTAATGCTAAACCAAAAATTAACATTCCCACAGGAATTAAGAACAAGGGGTCAAATTCTTCTTGAAACAGGACCGCTAAAAACATCAAAACACCTTGTCCAACTATACCCAGCCAAACGCACATAAAAATCATCACCGCAGGGTGCAGTTTCATTTTGATTTCGATTTGACTGCCTCTGCCGTGGGGCTGAATTCGACCTTCAATCTGGGGTAAAAAAGAATTGCGATAGGAGATGATTCGGGAAATTTTGAAAGAGTGTTCGCCGATTTGTCCCTGGTAGGGTTTTTCCGACCTTTTCCACTGGAACTGTATCCCTTGAGGGGGAGGTTCCACAACTCTCATTAATTTTTTTTGGACGTCATCGGGACTGAGATAAGTCGTAATCGTAAACCTTTGAGAGGGAAACATACGCTCACCTATAGGAGATTGGTGCTACAATTATGGCATAAATTAGAACACTTGTGAAGATTATAAGTCAGAGTATATTCACTTATTTAACATCAAGGGAATGCGGGGGATACCGAATGCCGGAAAGACTTCCCCCTCGCCAGATAGGATGATACTTAGTCCAAGCGCCTATCTTCCAGCATCCCTCGGAATTTGTGTTTGCGGGCGTGGGTTTGTAGCAAGTCTTGACGATAGGTTTTCCAAGTATCCCACTGGTCTTTTTGAATGTAAGCAGCCCGGACTTTTTTCAACCAGGCGATCGCCTGATTATAGGATTCAGATTTTTTGCGATCCAGAATCGATTCTGCACGGGGTCGTGCATTTTCTATCACCCAGTCTGGACGGTGTTTAATTGCGGCATCCATGACCCGATGTAGCAAATCTGAATAATAATCACTTAAGTTGGTTACGCAGGCGATCGCCTCATCAATTAGCCCTTCATTTAGGAAAATATCCACCTTAACCTCAGTTTTTCCCCAAGTCGTATATTGCTTGAGAGCATTTAATAAATCTGGTTGAATTTTGGACCAATTTTCACCCGTTAATTCTTTGATTCTGAAATAATCTGTAGCATGAGGATTATCATAAAAGGCTGATTGTCTCGCCTCCAGTTCTACCTCAGTATTTCCTAATTCTTCGGCTAAATCAGCGGTCCAGCTGGCGAGTTCATATTGGCAATTCCCCGGTAATTTCAACCCTATTTTTCCGACTTCCAGGGCTTTGCTGGCTTCCCCATTGCTGCGTAAGGTTTGACCCAAGGATAACGCTTCTTCCATCGTTTTCATCTGGGTCTGGGCGGCTTCCATTGCTTCGGCAGTTCGTCCTAAACTGCCCAACATGGTCAGATATTGTTTCATTTTGCCCTTTGCTTTAGCCAGGTTCAAATACTCCTGATATCGCTCTTGGCGATCCAAAATTTTTAAGCGAATTAATCCCAAATCCGGGGAAGAATTGGTAAGCGACTCTTCTTTAATTTCAGGTTGGGTTAGGGTTCCTTTGAGGGCTGCTACTAAATCGGGATCATCCCATCCTTGGGTGAGGGATTCTAAGCTGAGGGCAAATTCGGTACTCCATTCATCTTGGAGGGTTTCTAATCGCGATCGCCACTGTTCCACCTCACTGGAACTGAGGGAGTCGCTGAGAATTGCTTCGGCGATCGCCTCATCTAGGGCGATCACAATTTCATCCGCATCAATCCCATACTGTTCCACCCGGTCCCAATCCGCTGCACAAGCTGAGGCAATGGCTTCTAACACGATTAAAGCATTATAAGTCTCCCCGATTTCTATTAACCCTTGAACATTATCAATTAAATCTAATAACTCTTCGGTTACCGGGTCGTCTTCCCCATCTAAATTTTCAAAATACCGCATCCCCTCATATAAAATATCCCGTGCCTGCTGCCGAAACGGGGCCGAATTTATGGGGGAAGGTCGCTGGTTTTTGGACAGGTTGGCTGTGCTGCTTCTTTTAGTTTTTAACGTAATATAACAGTCAATTTCATCCATGAGTTGTGGATTTTGTTGGACTAATTCTTGCACTAATTCTTGGGTTTGGACCAGGGTTAGCTGATTGAGCAGTTGGTCCAAAGTTGGACGCTCTTGAATCGCTTCTGGTTGCCGCATCACCACAAATAGGGTGGCAACAATATGTTCACACCATTCAGACTGATGATATGCACAAGAACAAGTCACCGAGGTCAAACCGCCCTCATCAAACCCGACCCGAACCCGATAGGGTTGGACTGCTTTACCCATGACTTCGGCATTGAGTAAATTGCCTCGCAGGGTCACTGCGGTTACATTGCCAGATTCATAATCCGACCGACCTTTGCTAAACAATTCAGGGAGGGATTTTTGGCGAAGGAGGGGTTCAGTCAAGTCAGGAGTTTTAGACATAAAGCAATCCAATCTGATGGGTCCGGAGAAATTGCCGGGTTGTTAAAGAATCGGGAGAGCGTATCCTCATCCGCTTAGGGAATCAGAATGGCCATTTTCTCTCGTTCCTATCATATCCAGGTATGGTGTGACTCGCAAGACTGATTCCCAGATATTAACAACCGCGATTATTCAATTCGTTGACACTGTGGCGATCGCCACCCGGAAACAGAAATACTTCCCTCGGGTATCGCCGTAATTAACTCGATCGTTCCATCGGCATCCCGTCGCCAAGCGGTAGCTTCCTTGAGTCGGAAAGACTGCTTTTCCGGCAAGGATGGGGTACGACTGCCAGTGGGGACAAAAGTAACCGTTTCCCCCTCTAAATCTTGGGAAAAGTTGCGTAAATCATGCCAAATTGGTTGGGTTTGAAGGGGTTGAGTCGGGTCCGTGGGTAATCCTCCCCGTCCCGAAATGGTAAAAGAATTCTCATCGGATAAGGCACAACCGACGAAGTAATTATCCCTCGCTTGCCCCAGCATTTCGGGTAATTCCACCAATCCAGTGGAGGGATTGACATCGGGGGTATTAATTGTGACACTGCCGCTAAACTCCGCCCCGAGTTCGGAGGTGGCGGTAATATCACTTTGGGGTGTGAGTTCGGTGCGAAAGTTAGTCCCCAAGATGCCTTGGGCGGCGATCGCCACGCGACCCCCAAAACTGGCGCTGGAATTGGCAGTGATATCGCTATTCTCTACAGCAACTAAGGTATCCGTGGCGATCGCAATATTCCCTCCCGTTCCACTCCCACTGGCATTGGTGGTAATTCCCCCTTGATTCCGCAAGCGAATATCCCGAGATTCAATAAAAATATTCGCCTGATCCCCTTGTACCGTTTCTGCGGCGATCGCCGCATTGTTGACCAGAATCTGCCGCGCCACAATTTCCATATTCCCAGCAACGCCCGTACTCTCACCACTGGCCGAAATAATCGCGCGATCGCCCAACATTAACTGTCCCGTCTGCAACCGCATCGTCCCCGCATTCCCCGTTTCTGTAGAAGCAGCAAAAATGCCCGTGGGGAACAGCGTTCCAGACTCATCCGTAAAGAAAAATCCCCCCTCCGTTGCCGGAACTGAACCCGATAACACGATCGCCTCCGTTGCCAAAATCTCCAAATTTCCCCCATCCCCCGCACCAAATGTACCCACACTAATCTGTGCCCCATCCCGCAACATCAACCTCGGCGTTTCAATCCGTAAATTATCCCCATTCCCCTCTCCCAACGTATCACTAAACACAATCACCGGATTACCTACGCGATCGACTCCTCCAAATTCCATCACCTCCGTTGCCTGTAATCGCACAGGACCTCCATTCCCCGCCTCAAAGGTGGTACTGCCCACATTCGCCCCATTCAGAATGCGTAATGCTGCCGTCTCAATCTCTAAACTTCCCGCATTTCCCATTGCCTCGGGGTCTACGGTACTTTCCGCCCCCGTGGGTCTTAGCACATCGTTACTGGAATTCAACCCATCAAAAACCACCGACTCCACTGCGCGAATGATTAAAGGTGCACCATTCCCTCTCCCCCGGGTTCCGGTGATCATGCCCGCCCCATCTTTGACCAACACAGAACGCGCCTGAATCTCGATACCGCCTGCATTTCCCACCCCTTCCGGTGCCACATCGGCCGAGGCGAGGGTGATGAAATCCTCTCTCCCTTGTCCATCAAATATCACCGACTCTCGGGCGGTAATTTGCAGTTTTCCCCCATTCCCTTCTCCCGATGTGCTAGTGGAAATCCTCGAACTGGTGGCGGAAAAGGTGGTGGTATTCAAGGTGATGTTCCCGCCATCTCCAATTCCCGTGGGTTGAACTTCATTGGCGATCGCACTCTCTGCGGTTAGCACAATATTTCCCCGAGTGTCAATGTCGATATCTCCTGCTTGTCCACCCGGTTCTCCTAACCCTTCCCCAATCCCCCCGCGAATCTCAGACTGACCGGAAATCAGCAGATTCTCCACCTGAATTGAGATACTTCCACCCCCTGCACCGGCCACATCCACTCGCGCCTCATTCGTGAGAGTAAGTGGCGATCGCCTCACGGATTCCGGCAGTTTTAGGGCGTTTCCTCCTGGTAATTCCACCACTCCCGCCTCGGATATCCCCCCCAAACTCACCGTCCCACCGGGTGCCAGTAATTGTCCTCCCTCCAGGGTAATCTCACCCCCCACCAGGGTTAAGGTTTGATTCGGCAACACAGTCAGGACTGAATTTCTCACAACAATACTCTCAGGATTCGGTCCATATTGTAACCCGATGGGGACATTCACACTCAGAATTGGCGATGAATCAGGGTCCGTAGCGCTAAAGGCGCGATCGCCTGGAAATAATATACGGTTAGCGGTACTCCCAACAAAGGAACCGCCCAGATTGAGACTCGCATTCGGTCCGAAGGCGATGCCACTGGGATTAATGAGAAATAAATTGGCGCTACCATTGGCGGCGATCGTCCCATCAATTTGGGACCGTTTGCCTCCTGTAATCCGAGTAATAATATTCGCGATCGCCGGAGAATTGTTAAAAAGTGCAGCAGTTCCCGTCGGGATGGAAAATTCCTGGAAACTATGGAACAAGTTACTCCCGGCAGCAGTTCCCCCCTCAATCGTGAGGGTATTGCCGTTGATCTGCACTCCGGAAGGATTCGGTAGGGTATTATCCGGGATGACTTGTGCCTGAAGGGATTTCTGCCATAGACCTCCCTCAACGAATAGTAAGGCACTCACAACACTGAAAATAGATAGATAATAATGACCCCAATTGATCATGGTTTGCCAACTCCTGACTCGACTATTTTTGTTTATAATTACAAAACCCCCTAGTTAATCCCGGATAGGCCGGACTTCTTTGAAAGAACCGAGGGCGTTTCTAGGATTCAACCCAGAGTTGTAGCGCATTTTCTCCTAGTGATTCGGTCTTATTAATCAAAGGGAATAATGGTGATCGGCTAGAGTAAAGGCATTATTATTCTCCCTTCCTCTCCGATTTTCCATCACCTATCTGAGTTGGGTATCCGGGGCGACTCTTCCCCAGGACAGATGTCATTTGTTACTTCTTTATTATAGCGTGGATTGGTATTCCCAAAACCGCCGTACCCATTATAACCGAATACTGGCAGTTCTTGAGGTTTACGCTCTTATATTAAGGGGTCACTCTACCTGCTTAAATCGGTAGAATCCAATGACTGAGGTTTTAGAGTTGATGATGAAGTTAACCCATATTCTCCCCCTCCTATCCATCGTGAGTTTAATGGGGGTGGCCAGTTGTACCGCCCCCTCCGGCGCATTGCTGGAAAATAACACCACCGGACAGGGGATCCGGCCCCAGGAACAGGCCCAAGGGGTTCCCACCCCCAGTAGTGAGGCCGCTTGTATCTTGGTAGAAAATAGCTTTGGTCCCCAAGGTCAAGTCAATGTTCGGGTAGAAGAGGTCGTGAATGGACTGGATGTTCCCTGGGGGATTGGGTTTTTGCCCAATGGGGATATGCTGGTCACGGAACGAAACGGACAGGTGCGATTGGTCCAAAACGGTCAACTGCGGCCCGAAGCAGTCGCCAATATTACGGTTACGGCCAGGGGTGAGGGGGGACTGCTGGGAATTGCCATGCATCCGGATTTTGCCAGTAATCGATTCTTCTATATTTACTATACTGCCGATACAAATGGCTCATCAGTTAACCGAGTTGAACGATGGCAACTTGCCCCAGATGGGTTAAAGGCGACTCGCGATCGCATGATTTTGGATAATATTCCCGTCGCACAATTCCATAATGGCGGACGGATTCGCTTTGGACCCGATGGGATGCTGTATATTGGCACAGGAGATGCCCGGGAACCCGACTTATCCCAAGATGTCAGCAGTCTCGCCGGTAAAATTCTCCGGGTCACTCCCGAGGGCGATGTCCCCCCGGATAATCCATTTCCGGGTAATCCCGTCTATATTCTGGGTATTCGCAATACTCAAGGATTTGATTGGGTGAATGAGTCAACCTTGCAAGTCACGGATCATGGACCCAGCGGGGAATTAGGCAGACGAGGCCATGATAAACTGAGTGTCGCACAAGCAGGGGATAATCTCGGGTGGCCGACCCTTGAAAGCTGTGAATCCCAGGCGGGATTAGTTACTCCTTCTATCGTCTGGCGAGAGGCATTACCTCCGGGAGGTGCGGCCATTTATACAGGAACGGCAATCCCTGAATGGCAAGGAAATTTAATCATCGCTTCTCTGCGATCGGAACATTTGCAGCGCGTGGTTTTTGACCCGGAATCTCCCCAACAAGTGCAACAGCATGAAGTGTATTTGCAAGGGGAGTACGGACGACTCCGAGAGGCGATCGTTGGACCTGATGGTGAGCTTTATATCACCACCAGCAATTGTGATGGTCGTGGCGGTTGTCCCCCAGATGGTGATAAAATTCTTCGCATCACTCGCTAAATTTTAATTAGATTCACCCATTGGAGATTTACCCATGAGTAACGCGAAAAAATGGCGGTTTGGTTCAGTTCTGGCCGGATTAATGGCTGTATTCCTGCTGATTGCTTGTCAGGGAATGGGTCAAACCAACCTGTCTCAAACGCCAGCAACCCCAACCAGTCCCGGAAATGAACTCAATGCTTCTCCGGCTGAATTACCCCCATTGCCTTACCCCTATAATGCCCTAGAACCCCATATTGATGCTCAGACGATGGAGTTACATCATGATAAGCATCATGCCAGTTACGTTAGTAATTTAAACAAGGCATTAGAAAATAATTCCAATCTGCAAAACCAAAGCGTTGAGGCATTAATCCGTAATCTAAATCAGGTCCCCGAAAATATCCGCACAGCCGTTAGAAATAATGGCGGAGGTCACGTCAATCATTCCATGTTTTGGGAAATTATGAGTCCCAATGGCGGGGGAGAACCCACCGGGGCGATCGCTCAAGCCATTAATGACACCTTTGGCAGTTTTGAGACCTTCAAAGAGCAATTTAATCAAGCGGGAACCAGTCAATTTGGCAGTGGGTGGGTTTGGTTAGTTCGCAATGCTCAAGGACAACTAGAAATTACCAGTACCCCCAATCAAGATAGCCCTTTGATGGATGGACAATATCCTATTATGGGCAATGATGTCTGGGAACACGCCTATTACTTGAACTACCAAAATCAGCGGGGGGAATATTTGAAGAGTTGGTGGAATGTCGTCAATTGGGAAGAAGTGAACCGCCGCTTTGAGCGCGCTTCTCAAGCGAGTTAATTTCTTACCAACCACCCTTTCAAACCCAAGGAATTTAAGGGGTGTGTTAGCAACTAAATAGAGGTGGTCAGTAATTTTAAAACCTAACACATCCGTTCCATTCCAGCGGTTCAGTGGTAATGCGCTGAACCCTCATCCGGTTCCCTCGTTTATAAATTACCTAAATTTAACATGAAAGTCACTGTAGAACCCCCTTTTTTAACCATTAATCATGGCAGCATATTTATGGTGTCTGAACTGGACGGACAAATTGAATGCGATAAGTTTCAAGGAATTTTTGCTGATGATACCCGGTTTTTAAGTGAATATGCCTGCTTTATAGACAATGCGTCATGGGTGCGGCTCACCTCGTCAGTCACGCGCTATTACGCCAGCAAAATTTATTTAACCAATCCCGCCATTTCTAGCCAAAACGGAGAAATTCCTAAAGGCGCGCTATCCTTAACCATCGCTCGAACTGCCGAACAGGGAATTCATGAAGACCTAGATATTACCAATCATAGCCTCGAAGCAGTCAAGTTTCATTTGGATTTAGAGATTAATTCCGACTTTGCGGATATTTTTGAAGTGCAATCCGGGGAATTCGTGCGCCGGGGGCAAATTGAAACCGACTGGGATAAAAAAGAGTATAAACTTTGCCATACCTATAACAATGGGGATTTTTATCGGTGCATGATCGCCCATTGGAATCACCTGACATCACCCCCGCATTATGCGAATGGTCGAGTCACCTTTCAGATTGAATTAGAAGCGGGTGCAAGTTGGCACGCTTGCTGCTGCTATATCCTGATTGATAACGAACACTGCCTCAACCCCATCGCCTTGTGCTATGACGAAGCCATCAAATCCGATGTAAATACCGAACTGCAACAGTTGCAGCAGCAGTGGCAGGATGTCTGCACAACCATCAACACTTCAAACGAGGATGTCAAGCGACTATACCGGCAAAGTCTCGAAGACATGAGTGCGATGCGCCTCTATGACTACGATATGGCTCCCGATGTGTGGCTACCCGCAGCAGGAGTTCCCAAATATGTGGCGCTATTTGGTCGGGATAGCTTAACCGCCAGCTTGCAAAATGAGATTATTCATCCGGGGTTTGCCCGAGGTGCACTCCAGAAATTAGGGCAGTTTCAAGCTAAGGAATACAGTGATTGGCAGGATGCACAACCGGGCAAAATCCTCCATGAACTGCGTCATGGGGAGTTGGTTTACTTGAAAAAAAGTCCGCGATCGCCTTATTACGGGGCTGCCGATACCACCCCCCTCTATACAATCGTCCTCCACGAAACCTGGAAATGGTTAGGAGATGACGCCCTATTAAAAGAGTACCGCGATGTCGCCCTCCGCTGTTTGGACTGGATCGATCGCTACGGGGATTTGGATGGGGATGGCTTCCAAGAATATCAAATGCGCTCAGAAAAAGGCATCGAGAACCAATGCTGGAAAGACTCCGGAGAGTCTATTATCTATCCCGATGGAACGCAAGTCAAATCCCCAAAAGCCCTGTGCGAACTCCAAGGCTATGTCTTTGATGCTTGGATGCGGATGGCGGAAGTCTTTGAGGCACTCGGTGAGAAAAAGAACGCCACGGAATTACAAGGCAAAGCCGAAAAACTGCGAGAACAATTTGAGGAACGCTTTTGGTGTGAAGACTTGGGATTTTATGCCTTAACCCTAGATCCAGATAAACAGCCGGTCCGTTCAATCACTTCAAATCCGGGTCATTGCCTCTGGAGTGGCATCGTCAGCCCAGAACGCGCTCAACGGGTGGTTAAACGGCTGCTAGAACCGGATATGTCTAGCGGTTGGGGGATTCGCACCTTGTCCTCAAACCACCCCTCTTTTAACCCCTTTTCCTATCATCTCGGGTCCGTCTGGCCCCATGATAACGGCATCATTGCCCTCGGATTTAAACGCTATGGCTTCCATGAAGCCGTTGCAGGTGTAGCAGCGGATATTTTCGAGACAGCCAGCCATTTCGCTTGCTATCGGATTCCCGAAGTCTATGCCGGAACAAAGCGCCAGATGGGAGCATTTCCCGTTCCCTATATTGAGGCGAATATACCCCAAGCCTGGGCCGCAGGTTCCGTCTTTCACCTAATCCAGGCCCTATTGGGATTACAAGCGGATGCACCCCACGGCTGCTTATATGTTGATCCCTATTTGCCCGCTTGGTTACCGGATTTGACCCTGTGCGATTTAGAGGTGGGGGATTCCTCGATTGACTTACGCTGTTGGCGCGAAGGCGATCGCACTTGCTGGGATGCCTCAGTCCGCAGTGGCACGATTTCCGTCCAGCAAAAAGCATGGCAACCCTGGGCGATACCGGCATCAGTATAGTCCTCCCAACTCCTAAGCCAGATCAACCCCAGGAGAAAAACCTGTGGGTTGATCGAGGCTACATCAACCGGATTGAATATCTATTTTCATCGTCTCTGTTCCTCTTGAACTGAGTATAAAATATCCCCACCCAGGTGCGAGTCCCCTCAATTAATCGCACCTTCCCGAATGTCTTCACAACCACATCAAGACAACATTGTATTAATAAAAGCCTTGATTTAAGCCCGATCGCTCCTTTCCTATCTCCTCAATTCTCCCACACTGAATACAAAATCTCCATACCTCCCTGCGGTTTTCCCTGTAACGGATTCACCGTAATCATATCACAGCCAGCCGTATCAGAAATCATAGCGGTTATCCCATATCCCGTAGCAATTCCCACCACTTGATTATTCCCTTTACACCCTTTATTCCAACTGACCATAAAGGTTCGAGTCCTCAAATCTGAGGGCACTGCTAAAACAAAATTATCAGCAGCGGCATAGGCCCCGGATTGACCCGAAATGGTAGATTCATTGCGATTGGCGAAACTGGCGGAAGATTTTCCTCCTATATATAAATTCCCCCCTTCATCAGCAGCGATCGCCCGGGGGATAATCGTATTTCCTCGGCCATTACTCAGGCGCGACAAGTTGAATTGCCCAGCGTGAATTTCCCCAGTAACTGGGTCAAATCGAGCATAATAAGTAATATGATTCGAGGCCGTATTATAAGGATGATTGTAGGGGTCAAAGATGACATTCGGAGCATCTTTGCTCAAGTCTCGGGGGTCATATCTAAAAATCGTATTACCTCCAGCACTTTCCCCGGCAAAATAGAGGTTGCCATCTAATCCCAGGGTGAGGCGACTGCCTCGGGTATCGGCACAGGAAGAGTTCCCCCTGTGTGCTTCCCCATGAGTCCAATCATAATTGGTCCAGTTCAGATTTCCCTGATAATCATAACTGCGAATAAAAGCCACTTGCAATTGCCGACATCCCCCGCGATCTTTCTGGGTATATCCAGTAATGATAATGGATTGACTGGAACTATGAATGGCCACATCTTCTACAAATTTCCCCGGGATGGTAAATTCGGAGACAACGGTTCCCATTTCGTCAAAAATGGTGATTTTCTTGTTAAATAAAGCGGCAATTTTGCCATCGGTTCCCATTGCCACCCTGCGGCCATTACTCATCGTGGCACTCCCGCCACTGCCTAACTCCTGATGCCAGAGTAAAGTTTGAGCGTCGCCTAACAATGCCAAGCCAAAATCTCCGACAACCGCGATTTTTCCGGTCCTGCCATTCACTTCAATATCATCGATCATCCTCCCCATGCGCGTCAGGGATAATAGCTTTCTCCCCGTAGCATCCGTCTGAAGAATCACCCCATCTCCACCGCCGACTAAGTTAACCGGAGTGAGGCCAAAATTATGGTGAGGAATTTTTCCCGTGAACAAGATGGTTCGGTCGGGACTAATCGCCACGGCAGTCCCAAAATCATCAGCGTCACTTCCTAAATAAGAGGCGGTAGAAACGTTTAAATTATTCGTTGCCTGGGCTATATTGGCTGTAAAGTTTAGGGAAAGAATAAAATTATCTGCCATCGCCGCTATCCAATACAGGGGAACGAGAGTGAAAGTAAAAATCAAGAAATATCGCCTATTAAAAGTCATAGAATTAAAGGATTACCTAGTTTCACCCTCTTGCAGATTAGGCCGCGCAATCCTAGTCGGTATGGGTCACGGTCCTGCCTTCGCGGGTCGGGGTTTTAGTTGAAATTTCACTCTACAATTATAATAAACCTACAGGATTATCGGAGAAATGTTTCAAGCAACGCGCCGACGGTTAGCGATTTGGTACGCAGCACTCACAGCCGTGTTGCTGCTGGTGTTTGCTACGGGATTTTATGTGTATGTTCGGAGTACGTTAATCGATCGCATTGATGACACCCTCAAGCACGTTGTGGAAGTGGTGGAACGATCGCTGGCGATCGATGAAAACCCCAACACCGGACAATATACCGTGAATGTTGTCGCCAGTTTCCGCAACAATGCCAAAACTGTCGAAGATGACCATATCGATTTAGAATGGTTTAGTCCCACGGGGGAATTATTATGGTCTACCCTCTGGGAACCCTTAGAAATACCCCTGCACCCGAAAAAGAATGGGGAAACAGTACAACTGTCTCAAGGACAACTCCTGCGCCAATTTACCGATCGCGTGGAAATGGGACGGCAAGTGGTGGGATATTTGCGAGTCAGTCATCCCTGGTTTGAAGTTACCAAACCGATTCGCCAGTTAATTATTGATTTAAGTTTGGGCACCTCCCTGATGGCAATTGCCATTAGTGCGATCGCCTGGTTACTGTCAGGATTAGCAATGAAACCTGTACGAGAATCATACCAGCGTCTCAAACAGTTTACCTCTGATGCCTCCCACGAACTCAGAAATCCCATCGCCACCATTCAAACCAATGTGCAAGTGGCCCTTGCGGACCCGGAATTAGATTCGCCCATCCATCGCCAGCAATTGCAGTTAGTAGAACGCTTGACGCGCCGCATGGGACGATTGGTGGATGATTTGCTGTTTTTAGCCAGACAAGATAGCGGCATGGTGAAGGTGAGGAAACAACCTGTGCCAATGGATGCCTTATTGATGGAAGTGATGGAGGAACAGGAGGCGATCGCCTCCGCAAAAGGCATTGAATTGGTGTTAGAAATTATTGATCCTCCCCATAGCGCTAATCCCCCTCCGTCCCCTCCTCGGGATATAGAAACCGAACCGGGTCCGGATTTTACCATCCCCGGAGATTGGGACCAACTGGCGCGACTCTTTACGAATTTAGTCAGTAATGGATTGCAATACACAGGGAAAGGGGGCCAAATTGCCATCACCTTAGAATGTAGCGCGGTGAGCAATCGCCCGAGTGGCAATGGCGGCATCCAAGTTACGGTGAAAGATAGCGGAATCGGCATTCCCCCGGAGTCAGTGCCTCATATTTTCGATCGCTTTTATCGGGTGGACCCAGCGCGGAGTCATGAACCCCAACAATCGCCGGAATGGGGTTCTACGGGGTCCGGATTGGGACTGGCGATCGTCCAGGCGATCGTGGAAAATCATCACGGTTGGATTCGGGTAGACAGTCAGATTAATCTCGGCACTACCGTCAGCGTTCTCCTTCCCCTGTCCAAATCCGACCTAGAAAAAGCGCACCCCGAGGCATAAATCTGCAAAGGACAGAGCGAGTTTGAAGGATATCATCGCTCTGATTCCCCTGCTCTATTTCAGTGCTAAACTTCGATTTGTGACTGTCCGATGCAGATTGCACAGGAGCATCCGAGGGCATCCCGGATCGGGTCACTTCCAGACCCCTGGGCAATCAAGGCCCCCTGATGGGGGATTTCCGGAGTCATCCATACTGAGGCTAAGTTGCCGGAAACTTGCGACAGCAGACTCGGATGTAGGGGAGTGGCGATCGCCCCGGATGGACCAATTTGCGTCACTTGGGAGACGGGTTGACTCAGATTAGACAGAGCAAACATCGGTTGCGCCGCAGCGAGGATAGAAGTAATCGCTAAGGTTAACGCTAAACTGAGGGCCGGAGCAAGTTTAAATCGAATCATAAGTTCTGCTTGTGCGAGTGGAGTGTCTTGAGTTGGGATGATGTTTAAGCGGACCATTTGTTCCTTCCACAATAGCACTAAACCCTCCGGACTGACTACCCTGTAAGTGCCTCTCTCTGTGGCGCGGACCCCCCCTTCAGGGTTGAAAATTTAGCCGGTGCCCCTGAAGTTATCGGGGACGGTAAGATCCGGGCATTTTTTGGGCTAACCCTTCCGCGAATTCTTTCTCGAAATCGAAGGCTTCTACTTCTAATTTATTATTTCTGTAGTTTTCTTTGGCCTTCTTATATTCCTTAAAATAGTGATAGCCAAAATTTCCTAAACTGCCGAGTTCTTCGTGCTGCTGGCAGTGGATGAGTTCGTGGGAGAGCAGGACAAGTTGCTCAAAGTCCTTTTCTTTCATCTCCTTCTTAATATAAATGGTGTTTCCATAAACTTGAGCGTTGGATTCACCGACATTAATTTTGAAACTCGCCGCCACCCAATCTTCCATTAAAGTAGCATTATAAACGACTTCCACCCGATCAACTAAATCGCCAAAATGGGGGCGTAAATATTCTTTTTGAATCTCGGTTAAAGGTTGTGGTTCAGCATTATTGGAGCGCATCACTTCGGCGGCTGCTTGATAAGCAACGGCTCCAAATTGACCCCAAGCTTCTTCTGGCATTTCTTTGGGAACTTGACCCCGGCAAATCTGGCCTCCAATGGTTTGGGCATTTGGGCAAGTGTGGCTTTCTGGATTAATCGCGGGATTACTGAAGGCTCCGAAACCCACGGTTACGAATCCCAGACAAGCACCAATTAAGTTGACTTTAAGGGAGGTGAGCATAACCTCAATACTGAACTTCTCTAGGGTTATTCTTGGCGGACTTTGACGCTCCCGGAAATCTGGTTCAAAGC
This sequence comes from Laspinema palackyanum D2c, assembly GCF_025370875.1. Classification (NCBI taxonomy): domain Bacteria; kingdom Bacillati; phylum Cyanobacteriota; class Cyanophyceae; order Oscillatoriales; family Laspinemataceae; genus Laspinema; species Laspinema palackyanum. Next base: position 5,066 of record NZ_JAMXFD010000036.1, on the reverse strand, counting down.
CAGGTTAACCCCCTCTAAAATTGGCCAGATTTAAAGCGCCGGTCCTGGATATTTAAGCCGTGATCGCCGGGGTAAAAGTTCCCTGAATAGGGGTGAATCGTCTAGGAGGCTTGGGGAGCGATCGCCCTTGGAAATAGTTTACCCGGTTTTTAACTGAAAATTGATAGATTTTTTAGCGGGTTTCCCCAAGGTTTGAGGAATGAAATTCCAAATATCTCGCCGAGGATCAAGTCCTGCCACTTTCTAGTTCGATGCAGTTTCCGGGAAATTTTCTCGGGTACTGCCCAAGAATTGACTCGCTTTGGACGATTCAATTCCCCGGGGGGGAGCGGATCCCTCAAAGGGGGGGGTTTGAATCTCAACCCCCAGATAAACTGCCTCTGGGTTTCTATTTTCTAGCCTTTAAGAGCCTTCTGGGTTCGGCGGTTAAAACATCCTACGGGGGTTGACATTGTTTATAGATTTACCCCGTAGAGATACCCCATCCCACTGCTCCCAAAAAGTGATTTGGGCTACAATTGACCGTTAATTTAATCCGGCGATCGCTTCTACTGTCCCCTCTTTTTGCTGTAGTTCTAGGCAAATTGGCCCTATTTAGATTACCCCAGATTCTCTGAATTCTAACGATCGCCAGGGCCAATCCCCGGTGAATGGTAATTTGTACTCGGAATCCCTGCGGGTTTATAAGTTACCTCCAGTGCTTTCCTCAGCGCAGAACCTAGACTAGAAAACCTGGCTTAATCTGCCGGTAAGGCTCCGAATTTGAACATTTGAACCAGGAAAGGACCTCATCCAACCCAGTTGATACCGATTGGCGACAGGTCTACAATCCGGCTCATGACTCTTTAGGCTTAAATTCCCCTTTTCTCCAGGCTCAGTCCCATAAAGTTAACCTCTCATCTCTCATCCCTGACCCTTGGTTTTAGTCGTTCAATTCAACTCAAAAATCTTCATAGCCGATTATTTTAACAGTCAACCGAGCAAATTCCTACCCCAGAGCGGGAGTTTAAACGATTCGGGTGCAAGATCTCCGGTTAACGGCACTTTGCTGTTCTCCCATCGGGTAAAATAGCGTCACAAATTGTCCCTTGAGTAAAATCTACATTCTCAATCTCAATCCGAGTTAGATCCGCCCCTCGTAGATTAGTGCCGGTGAGTTCGACATCCCGGAAGGTGGCCCCGGTGAGGATTGCCCCCTCTAGGTCCGCACCCGAGAGAATCGTCCCCTCTAAACTCGCTCCCTGAAGCTGGACATTTCTCATCTGAGTATTAATCAAAATCGCCTCATTGAGGATGACCCCCTGCATATCGGCATCCAATAAATCCGCACCGGAGAGGTCCGCCTGGGTTAACAAGGCCCCTCGGAAGTTACTCGTGCTCAGGTTAGTATTTCTGAGACTGGCTCCTTGCATCTGTGCGCCTTGCAGGAACGCTTGCCGCGCACTGGCACCACTGAGATTGGCACTATTGAGAATCGCACCACTGAGGTTGGCATTGTTGAGGGTCACCCCAAACAGTTCCGCACCCGTGAGATTGCTCCCCTGGAGTTGAGCACCATTCAGGTTCGCTTGCTCAATGTAGATGCGGCTGAGATCCGTCCCGCTTAAATTAGCTTCGGTCAAATCTGCATTGGCGAGGTTAATTAAAAATAAAATGGCACCCACGAGCTGACTCCGAGATAAATTGGCCCCAGTGAGGTTGACCCCGGTCAGATTGGCCCCTCGAAGATTGACACTTTGTAAGTCCGCCCCAGTGAGGTTGGCCCCGGTCAGATTGGCCCCTCTCAAATCGGACCCTCGGAAATTGGCATTCGTCAGGTTAGAACCACTGAGATCCACACCCGTGAGGTCCGTATTGCTCAGGTTGGCCCCCGTCAGAATACAGGCTTGGCACTGATTCGTTTGCATCAAGCGCATCACCCCGGCTGAATCTTGCGATCGCCCAGGAAGCGCTAGGCAAACCGCAGCCAACATCACGATGCCAAATCCCATCCATCGGTAAATCTGCTGTGCTCGTAAACTCAATTTGTTGTTTTTGATGATTCGTTGATTTGCCATTCGTGGGGCCACCCCTGGAGTCCTGTAGAAAATCTTAATGTTCACCAGACGGTGATTTTAATCGATGTGCAACCCTGTAGCACCCTCTCTGTCCCTAGTCTATCTGAGGGGGGGGAATGGCTTTTAGGCTCAATCCGGTGGTTTCGTTTCAAGTCTGTTTCCTCTAAACCGAAGCCCAGGAGAGGCTCCATCCGTATCGCCGCACCTTGCCTGGGGTGTTGGTGGTTACAGACTACAAGTACCGTATTTGGTTTCAGTCCCTGCAATTTTATCGATCGCCCGGTTTGAGGCGAAAAATATAGACGAATTTTCGGCGATCAGCCGGGAGAATTTTCTTTAAAATTCCCTCCAGTTCGGCTTTGGTTCCCCCGCTGGCGATCGGCATTTCTTCAAACAGGGCAATCCATCCCTTTTTCATCCCAATTTCTCGCCAGCGATCCTGATAAATTTCGGCATACAACCGCCCCATTTCCTGGTAATATATAACTTTTAATTCTACAGTTTTTTCAACTAATTCTTGAATCTGTAATTCATATTTTTGTCGATGGTCTTCACTCTGGAGATAAATTTTCAGCCGTTCCCCATCGCTCAGGGGGCCCAGGTCATCATCGGGCTGAGGTTCTGGTGATTGTTCCCCTGCTTCAAATTCGGTCAAAGAGGCGATAATTCCAAATTTTTCCACCGCATGATGATAGGTTTCACTCAGACTCCCTTTAATGCTCAAGCCTAAATAAAAGGGATAGGCTTGTAAGGTTCCATCATAGATAATTTTGTTTTTAAAGGGTAAGAGCACCGTTTCCACCATCACCGGCAAAACGCTCCCGACCAGTTCCGGAAAGGGACAATCCAAGGCTAAAACCCCGTAGGCTTTACTCGGAGGGCGATCGTCAATTAACACGGCATATTTTTTTTGATAACTATAAATATAAAATCTTCCGGAAATAAAATTATTCCAACTGGCAACAATGGTGAGTAAATCTGGAGTAAATTTTAGGGGATTCTCTTCTGCAAATAAATCAAACAGGTAGGGATGAGTATAGAGTTGCTGGCGGAGTTCATTAACCTGTAGCGGCGTCAGTTCTGACATTTCCTCCGAGCCACCGAATCCTGCAAAAAGACCAAATTTTTGATTAACGTAAATTAAGATAGAATAGTATAGATGGTAAAATAAATCAATATCTGAATCGGCTAATTGCATAATAGAACCCCTCGATTTTATCCTGGGTGGCTTCTTTCTTTTACTATAGCCTGCCGACCCTACTTCAGAAACGGGAGATTCAGAATAAGGGCCCACAGAAGTATGAGCAACCTCTCCCGGGAGATTTCGGGTCAACACCTGATCTCTACCCCTCCTCTTGCCCTCAGAGCCTGGATAGAGAGGGTCTAAATGATTCCAACCCTAAAATTAATCCGTTAGAGCATCTTGCTGTCGTTTGCGCCGTAGGAAGCAAGATGCTCCCACTCCTGTATTGAGACGGGCTATAGACACCCGCCCACAAAATTTTCTTGCCCTCTTGACAAGGGTGTAACATATCTGTATTATGTTGGAATCAAAAGCCTAACTTTTTAAATTGCCATAAATTTGAATGGGGGGCGATCGCCTTCCCGGTAGAGCTCAACGCCGACAGTGTTTACTCCGGACATTAGTACCCCATCCAAAGCCATGCGATCGCCATGCTGCCACTAGAGAACTCGGACCAATGGAACCTATCAGCATTTCCAGGAGGAGACCCCGGGGAAATCGCCTAGGTCATTGACTCGGCGATCGCCCCCCATTGTTATTAACATTCTATCCGTAGGGACTTTATGAAAAACATCATCTTCATATCAGGAATTTTGCCATAATTACTTTGCCCCCATGTAGCAGCCGCATAATTTCCATCAACAGAAACTAACCGTTCCCTCTTATTTTCAAGAAAGGGCTAAGGTTTCCAACCCATTAAAGGCTCAGTGTAAACTTTTAGTTCAGTTCGGCCATCAAAACTCACTTAAATTATGGCATTTGGCAACTTTGACAACGGAAACGAACTTCGCGATCGCCAATCCAATCAAGACCGGGGATTACTGGGAGCGGGTTGGCGACCCTTATCCCGGGATTTTGATTGGGGTTATTTTTTCCATCTCGCGGCTAAAGACCCCTGGGAATTGGCCCACAAAACCTTAGATATGAGTAGTGATATTGCCGATGCATTAGGTCGTCAAAACTTCACTTGGTGGGCCAATATTTTAAATGTGTTTTCCGAATACACCCGGGGAGATTTCAACGAGTTTTGGGATTACATTACTCCCGCACCCGCTGGACCCAATTATCACACCGCCGATATGCTCACCGCAGAAACCCCCGTGGTTCAATTGGTTAGCCGGGACAGCATTCCCATTGATTACGTCCTCAAACGCCTCCAAGAGATTACCATTTTTAAAGTTCTCGACCTCTTGGGCCGGCCCAATTTGATTACCCAATATTACCAAGACCGGCATTTTTATTATCCCATCGAGCGGTTTTCCACTTGGGAGCGCATCGAAACAATCGGGACCGTTTATGCCTATTGGAAAAAACAGGACATTTGGCTGCAAATCGACCACCTCGGGCGCATTCAAAATATAGGCCGCAATCAATTTCAATATACGCTGATTGCCAACGATTTGCGATCGCTCATTAACAAAGCCACCTACAATTTAGCGGTCATGCTCAGTGGCTATCAAAGCCGTGTCGGTCAAGTTCAGAGCGAATTTCCCATTCGCACCTTTCCTACGGATATTCAAAGCTTTAGCGATCGCGTCCAAGAGGCCATCTTTACCCAACCTCAACTCGCCGTCCTTGTTCATGGTGCACCGGGAACCGGCAAAACCGCTTGGACCCAAGCCGTTGCCAAAGAAATTCTAGTGCCCTTGGGATATGTGATTTTTATTCTCGACCATGATGCTGTGGAAAATGGCTCTTTAGGACTTGTGGTGATAAATTTATCTAATGAATTTCCAAAATCTTCAATGTTCTTGAGTGGTTAAATC
>NZ_JAMXFD010000035.1:10148-54748 GCF_025370875.1 Laspinema palackyanum D2c | reverse complement strand
GTTTGAAAACTTTAGGTTGAGAAGCCTATTAAATTGGATGTTTACTTAAGTTTTAGCATACCCAGTACGGGAGAACCAAAACTCCTTTCCCATCGGTCTAACTTCTTTACCTCTTCTTTACCGAAGGTTTTCTCAATTTTAACTTAAAATATAAAAAAAATCAACAAATTTTATATTACCATTTTAAAAAGTATCAAATTCCTAAAATGACCCATAATTAAAGAAAATCTCTGTGGTCTTTAATTAAAAAAATGATAAATTCAATAGAGCCAATGGATGAAATTAAATAACCCAGAGCATAAACCGAGATTTTTATGGTAAAACCTACCCTTTAAACAAAAACCTTATGAGCCATCAATTCTCAGGTAAATTTCTGAGGAAATCGGCAGTCCTAACCCTCCTGATTGCCCTTGCCCTTAGCGCTTGTCGGGGGACAGGAACATCAGCCCATAACCGAGGGGGACGGGGTGATATCAATCATTTGAGCGTGGATGGTTCCAGCACGGTTTTTCCCATCTCAGAGGCAATGGCCGAAGAATTTATGAAAGCAAATCCGGGGGTGAGAGTTACGATTGGGATCTCCGGTTCGGGCGGCGGGTTTAAGAAATTTTGTCAGGGAGAGACCGATATTTCTAATGCCTCTCGGGCGATTGATGCAACCGAACGAGAATTATGCGAAAAAAATGCCATTGAGTACCTGGAAATTCCCATCGCCTTTGATGGGATTTCTGTGGTGGTGAATCCTGCCAATAGCTTTGTTCAATGTCTAACTGTAGAAGAACTTAAGCGGATTTGGGAACCCGCCGCTGAAGGAAAAATTGTCACATGGAACCAAATTCGTTCGACGTTTCCCGAGCGTCCGCTGCGGTTGTTTGGTCCGGGTACGGATTCAGGGACTCACGACTATTTTACCGCTGCTTTGGTGGGGCAAGAACAACAAAGTCGCGGGGATTATACTGCCAGTGAAGATGATAATATCCTGGTTCAAGGTGTAGCGGGGGATGCGGATGCTCTCGGCTTTTTTGGCTATGCTTACTATCAGGAAAATCAAAATAAGTTAAAAGTAGTGGAAATTGATTCCGGTGACGGTTGTATTGCCCCGAGTCCGGAAACGATTGCTGATAGTAGCTATAAACCTTTTTCTCGTCCGGAATTTATCTACATTAACAAATCCCAGGCGGACCGCCCGGATGTGAAAGCGTTTGTGGAATTTCATCTGAATCCCGACTATCAATATTTAATCGCAGATGTGGGGTATGTTCCCCTACCTGAATCGGTGATGAGGGTCGTTAGAACTCGTTATCAAAAGCGTCAAGTTGGGTCAGTTTTTAAGTCGGGTTCAACCTGGAATATCAGCCTGTATGATGCGCTGAACCTGGAAAATTGAAGAAAAGTTAGCTAGAATTAACCGCAATGGATAGGGGGTAAAACCCCAGGAATATCCTCAGCGATTGGGCGATCGCATCTTAATTCGATAAATCAGGTATGTTATGGAGTTTCATCCCTTCCCACCCCGACTCCCGGAGGGAGAGTCTTGGCAGCGAAACCTAGGACGACTCACCTGGGTAGAACGGTGTTTACAGCTAACTTTGGCCCTGATTGCGGGGATTCCGATTTCAATTTCTGTGGCGATCGCCGCTGTCTTTCTCTATGAAACGGTTTTATTTTTTCAAACCGTTCCCCTGTGGAATTTTCTCAGCGATACCCGGTGGACGCCACTATTTCCCAGTCAAAATTTCGGCATTTTAGTCCTAGCCAGTGCTACCCTGATGGTGACGGGAATTGCCAGTTTGTTTGCGATCCCGATTGGATTGTTAATTGCGATTTATTTAGCGGAATATGCCAGCGATCGCCTGCGGTTAACGGTTAAACCGCTGTTGGAAGCATTATCGGGAATTCCGACGGTGGTTTATGGCTATTTTGCTTTATTGGTGGTGACTCCCCTCTTGCAGGAGTTGATTCCTGGACTGGCGAGATTTAATGCTTTAAGTGCAGGGTTAGTCACCGGAGTGGCGATCGTACCGATTATTTCTTCTTTGAGTGAAGATGCCATTAAAAGTGTTCCCCACTCCCTGAGAGAGGCGGGTTATACCTTGGGGTTGACGAAGGAAGAAGTGCTGACTCAAATTGTTTTACCGATGGCTTTTCCGGGCATTATTGCCTCCTGTATGTTGGCGGCTTCTCGGGCGTTGGGAGAAACGATGATTTCGGCGATCGCAGCAGGACAAAATCCTCAACTCACCCTCAATCCTTTGGTTCCAGTGGCGACAATGACCGCTTTTATTATTCAGGTGAGTTTAGGAACCGTTGCTTTTAATTCCTTAGCCTTTCAAACGATTTTTACCGTGGGGATGGTGTTATTTTTAATTACCCTGGGATTGAATAGCTTGGGGTATTGGTTAGTGCGTCGCCATCAATCTGCCATGACGCAGGCGATCGTTCCGACTGTACCCGCCGAGGAAGGGTCTAAATTTTACCCCCTCTATGATGAAGAATTGCCCCGGAGTAATTCGAGATTTGGGGGCGGACAAACCCGTTCAACTGCTGAGTTTAAAACCCCCTTGATCCGTCGTCAAGTGTTGGACCGCTGTTTTAGTGTTTTGAGTGCGATCGCCATCCCCATCACCCTAGGCATCGTCGCCCTTTTACTCCTGGATGCCTCTCGGCGAGGTTTGCCCCTTTTAACTTGGCAATTTCTCACCAGTTTTCCCTCCCGCAACCCTCAAGAAGCGGGAATTTATCCCGCCCTCATGGGCAGTTTATGGCTATTAGGATTAACCGCCTTCTTTGCCTTACCCATTGGCCTAGGAACCGCCATTTATTTGGAAGAATATTGTGCCAATACAGTCTTGAATCAGTTTTTAGAAATTAATATTGCAAACCTAACCGCTGTCCCCTCAATTCTCTATGGGTTATTAGGGCTAGAATTATTTGTGCGCCTCCTCGCCCCGGTGACTGGTGGACCGAGTTTACTCTCTGCCGCCCTCACCCTCACGGTGATTATTTTACCCATGTTTATTGTTACCACGCGGTCTGCTTTACGGAGTATTCCGGACGGTTTACACCAAGCCGGTTATGCTATGGGTATGACTCGTGCTCAGGTGTTGTGGCATATCGTCTTACCGGCAGCCTTTCCCGCCACCTTAACCGGCGCACTTTTAGCCTTAACTCGGGCGATCGGTGAAACCGCCCCTTTAATTGCCGTGGGCGCATTATCCTTTGTTTCCTTTGCACCCCCCTTGTCCTGGGAGGGAATTTATAGCCGATTTACCGCCTTACCCTTTCAAATTTTTAACTGGATTTTGCGGCCTCAAACCGCTTTTCATAACAATGCGGCTGCCGCTATTTTGGTCTTAGTCAGCATTTTATTAATTCTCAACATTTGCGGGGTTTTGATTCGAGAAAAGTGCAAAATTTAACCCGCTTTACCCTCTCCTGTCTTTCCCCTCTGTGCCCCAACTCTAGTTAAGCCTATGAATTTTACATCTGACTATTTATATCCCAATCTCTCCTCGATTTTGACCATTCAAAATTTATCCGTATTTTTTGACAAAAGCCAAATCCTCGAAAATATCAACCTCCAAATTTATGCCCATAAAATAACGGCAATTATTGGCCCATCCGGTTGCGGTAAAACGACTCTGATCCGATGTTTTAATCGTCTCACTGAACTTTCCCCTAATTTTAGGAGAGTGGGAAATATTTACATGGGCGATCGCGACGTCTCCAAGTTGAACCCCGTAGAACTCCGCAGGCAAGTCGGAATGGTGTTTCAAAAACCCAATCCCTTTCCCAAATCAATCTATGACAACATCGCATTGGGATTGCGAATTAACGGCTATCAAGGTGATATCGATGAATGTGTCGAGTATTCCCTGCGGCAAGTCTTTTTATGGGATGAAGTCAAAAATAACCTGTATCGCAGTGCATTAACCTTATCTGGAGGGCAACAACAACGCTTGTGCATTGCCCGAACCTTAGCCCTCAAACCGGATATTATTTTGATGGATGAACCCTGTTCGGCCCTCGATCCAATTTCCACCGCCCGTATTGATGAACTGCTGTATGAACTGAAGCATTCTTATACCATTGTTGTGGTGACTCATAATATGCAGCAAGCCTCCCGCATCTCAGATTTAACCGCTTTTTTTAATATTAAAACCACGGCAACCGGGGAAAAAATCGGCTACTTATCGGAATACGATAAAACCGAAGTCATTTTTCACCATCCTAAACAGCAGGCGACTCAGGAATATGTCAGTCGCAGGTTTTAGTCCAGGTCCCCGCTAAGTCCGAATAAGAAACCGGGTTTCTTGACCAAATTTAGGGCAGTTGCCAGGGTTCGGTGGGAGAGAAAGCCGGTTTCTGGTCCTTGTACGAGGAATCCTGAAGGGGAAGGCATTTGACTCGGCGATCGCCTCTAAATTTCACCCCGACAACCACACCCCCAAAAAATTTTCTTTTCCTAGAGTGCATTCATGCTAGACTAGAAAGGTTTTCATATTGTAATTTGAGCTATGTTTTGGGCTGACAAAATTGCGGAAAGTGCACAAGGCGAACAAATCGTTAATGATTCAAAAACCCCTTCGGGTCGAGTTCATGTGGGTTCCTTGCGGGGTGTGATCATCCATGATGTCATTTATCGCGCCTTGAAACACGCCGGTAAGCCCGTAAAATTTATGTATGGCGTTGATGATTATGACGCCCTTGATACCGTTCCTAGCTATCTCGATCGCGAAAAATTTGCTCCCTATTTGGGTCAACCTCTGTGTAACGTCCCCTCGCCTGATGATAATGCGACAGATTACGCCAAATATTTCATGGGGGAATTCCTAGAAGTCTTTGATTACTTAGGGGTAAAACCGGAGATTTATTACCTGCGAGACTTGTATCGAACCGGACAACTCAACCCCTACATTGATACCTTCTTACAAAATTCCCATCTGGTTCGGGAAGCCTATAAAGAAGTCAGTAAAGCCGATCGCCCCAGTAACTGGTATCCCTTCCAAGTCATCTGCGAAAACTGCGGAAAAATTGCCACCACGGTTGTCACCGATTACAACGGCAAAGAAGTCTTTTACACCTGCGAACCTAACGCCACCAACTATGTCAACGGATGCGGACATTCCGGCTGGGTTTCCCCCTTTGACGGCAACGGTAAACTCCCCTGGAAAGTGGAATGGGTTGCCAAATGGCAACTCGTAGGAGTTACCATCGAACTCGCCGGAAAAGACCATTCTCAAAAAGGCGGTTCTCGCGATGTTGCTAACGCAATTTGTCGCAAAGTTCTCCAGAAACAACCCCCCTTCCATTCTCCCTACGAGTTTATTTTAGTCAATGGGACCAAAATGAGTTCCTCCAAAGGAGTCGGTTCCGCTGCCAAAGAAATCGCCGAATTGCTGCCACCGGAACTGCTGCGTTTCTTGATGCTGCGAACCCAACCCAAATCGGTGATTAATTTCGCCCCAAATTATGAAACCACCACCCGATTGTTCCGGGATTACGACACCTTAATCGAGAAATATCAAGGAGTTACCTCGGAAAGTGGAGAAGACCCCAAACAGGATAAAGAACTACAACCCCTGTTTTATTCCCAACTCACCGATGAAGTCAAAACCTATCAACCCTTTGATTTCAGTACCTTAATTTCCCTGCTGCAAGTGCCTCATTTGGATATTAAGGAAGAAATCCAAAAACGCTGCGAACAACCGTTAAGCGAGGCAGATTGGGAAGTTCTCCATCAGCGGATTGAGTCAGCACAAAAGTGGCTGGATGATTATGCCGATGAAGAAGAAAAGCTGGTGCTTTATTTTGACAGCATTCCCCAACAAGTTCAAGAGTTAACTGAGGAACAGGTGACTTATTTGGGTGAGTTAGCCAAGAATTTAGAAGCGGCAGAGAGTTGGGATGGGGAAACCTTACAAACGATTATCTTCTCGACGAGTAAAGGGTTGGAGATGAAGCCGGGGAATGCGTTTCCGGCGCTTTATTTATCCTTTATGGGTAAATCCCGTGGTCCGAAAGCGGGGAATTTACTCTCGTATTTAGATAAATCCTTTGTGTTGGAAAGAATTCGCGGGGCGGTTGCGCTGAAACAAGGGGCTACAGTGTAGCGACAACCGTCGGGGGTTCAAACCCCCGCCTAATAGCTAAAGTCGGATAAATCCGACTGCAAACTATAGATTGAACGGCCATCGTCGGGGGTTCAAACCCCCGCCTAATAGCTAAAGTCGGATAAATCCGACTGAAAACTATAGATTGAACGGCCATCGTCGGGAAGCTCAAACCATCACCCAGAAGGCTTTTAGTCGGTTTTTAACCGACTTTAGCTATTAGCAGGGGGTTTAAACCCCCTGCGGTTGTCGCAACTGAGGTTGCCGCTACTTATGAGTCTTGTAAGGCTTTTAGAACTGTGTCGTGGATGGTGCTATTGCTAACAACAATGCCTTGATTGTTGACCATTTTTTTACATAAGCCAAAGGGTAAAGAATTGCCATGCATATCGGTAACACGCCCTCCAGCTTCTTCGACAACGATCGCCCCGGCTGCGTGGTCCCAGATATTCTCTCGGTAGTCTGGGGTTTTAGGCGAGGGTAAACGCATATATAATGCGGCTTGTCCTGATGCGACAATTCCATATTTGGCTTGGGAATCCATTCGCAGGGATTCGGCGGTGAATCCGACGGCTTTGGCGACGGCATTTTGCCTGGATTGGTCGCCGTGACTGGCTTCTACGCTTTCTACAAACCGCAGATTTTCCACATCATCAGCGGCAACCACTCGCAGCGATCGCACGGTTCCTCCGGAGATTGCCTGCATTGTCGCCCCTTCTCCCCGGACGGCGACAAACAAGGCCCCTTCTTCTCCCGATTCTAACTTGAGGGCGGGACAAGCCATGACGCCGACTTTCACCTCGTTGTCTTCAATTAAGGCGATCGCCACGGCATATTGATCCTGTCTCAAAAATCCTTTAGTCCCATCAATCGGGTCTAGGGTCCAAAATCTTCCCCCGACTTCCCCATTCCCGCAATCAATCCAATCCGCAACCTGTTCCGGTGTGGCATCTGGGACCAGGGACTGAACATGATGGGTCACTTTTTGCAATTGTTCGGCATTGCTTCGCAGATCCGTCGCATCTTCTTCCCCCACGATCGCATCTGCGGGAAATGCTGCATTTAATGCTTTGCAAATCAATGCCTGAGACCCGTAATCTGCCACCGTGACGGGGCTTTTATCAATTTTTTCCATCGCCACCGGAATTTCCCGGCGGACTGCTTGGCAGAGTTTAGCAGCCGCGATCGCCGCATCAATGGCAACTTGTTTTTCCCGTTCGTATGACATCTTAAACCTCTTCAAACAAATAGAGACGCGACGTCGCGTCTCTACAAACTTTAGACTGTAGCTAATCCCAAGTCTAGTCAGATTAAATGATAAACAGTAAAACGATTCCGCCGATGATCATCCCGCCACTCATTAAAAAGGACCAGAAGCGATGATAACTATTCACCTGGGTCTCATTCTGAGTTTCTAACTGGATCAAATCCATCCAGGGGGCCACTCCCCGTCGGAACCAACCCAAGGAATGAACTTGCATTCCAATCAGGCTGTTCACCTTCTTCATGCCAAACAGGAAATTGCCAATCGGACCCAACCGGGAGGCATAGCGGAGAAATAGTAACCCACTGGGGTCTTGGAGTTTCAAATCCGACCCGAAGGCATATCCAGCATCTCCCCGCCCAATTAGTTCGCCTTTGAGTTTAGCCGGTTTACCCCGTAAGGGACTGGCGTAGGGGTCCGCCATTAAGGTGAGAATATCGGTTTCTGGGGCGCGATCGAAGTTGGGAAACATGACAAAGGTTTTCACCAAAAGGCCGATTCCTAAGCCCAGTAATGGATAGGCGAGAGGCGCAAAGTCTCCTCCAGGTAGGGGTAAGACTAACCAGGCGATCGCCCCTGCAAACAATCCAATTATGGGGGCAGTATAGAGGAATAAATCCCCCACAAAACTGCCGTATAATTTACTCTTACTCAGAGTCTTGCCTTCTCCCATAATCCGACCCATATCGAACTCGATATCTAGTCCCAACTGTTCGGCGTAGGTACTTAAGGCGCGAACCCGTTTGCCGGTTAAGGGGTGAGTGGAGTTCAACTCCATCCACCATCCCCAGGGATTAAACATATCCCAGAGAAACACTCGGCCAATTTGGTCCGGTTTGCTGGAAATCCGGTAGGTGGTGCCTGTTGAGGTGGCGGCTTTATGGTCGTAGATGCCTAATGCCCGAGTTCCTTCCACTAAGCGGCTGGGTTCTGTGGCTTTTTGCCCTTCCTCGACTAACCCGTAAGCAATTTTAACCAGTGCCCGCGAGAGGGCGTTGGGGTTGCCGGTGGATTCGGCAGCAAAGCGATCGGCAAAATATTCCCGAGTTCGCGAGAGGTACAGCAGCAAATAGGTTCCCACTATATAAAAGATATAGGCCACCATCGCCACTTGCGCCGCAATATCTTTGGCTTTTTCCCCCCCACGTCCCATCCGACGGGCAAACACATAAATTAAATAGGTAATTTGCACCAGGGTGGAGGCGATCGTCATCACCGCAAAGTCCCAATGGACGATATGGCCCAGTTCGTGGGCGTAGACGGTGGCCGCTTCATCATCATCGAGATAGGTAAAGAGTCCCTCGCTGACGACTAAACGGGCGCTATTGGGGAGAGATCCATAAGTAAAGGCGGTAGGGTTTTGGTCATCGATAATCCCCAAACGCGGTTGTTTTAGCTTGTTGTCAGCACAAATCTGGCGGATAATTGCGGCAGACTCGGGACTCTTGCGATCAAGTTCGGTGAGGTCGATCCAGCGAGTCCCATATAGCCACCGCTGGGTTAAGTCCATAATCCAAGGGGAGAGGAAAAAGGCGACGATATTAAAGACGAGGGTAGCGGCGATCGCGATTCCTAAGCCCATCCCTGGATTCTCACTGTTAAGAATCAACGAAACGCCTAAACACAAGACGAAGACCATGCCAAACATAAGGGTCATGGTCACCAGGGAAGCCCAGGCGAGATTGCCTCCGACTCCGGTCATGGTCAGCTTGACCCCTGTAGTACCGCTACGGCCCGCTTTCGGGAAAGAGGATTCAGCCATAAACACTCTCCATGTCACGATTACACAATGAACAGGTTCAAAACGCCCAAAGCTTGGTGATTTTGTCAAGGCCCTGGGGAAAGTTTTCCCTGCTTTCTGTCATAACCTACAAGTCCGGGTTTTTGGTCTAAAACTCCACAAAAGTTAAAGAATTGGCTATAGCATGAAAAAAGTTAAGACCGTTGGTTAAAGTCAAACTTTCATCACCCTTGGGTTCAATCGCGTCTATTCAAGGGGATGAGGCGTGAGGTGTCTGGGATTAATCCATCACCTCTTTTAGAAGTGCCGATCGCCCGTCCGATTCTGGGGCCTAGGATGGGTGTCAAAAACTACAGTCTTAACCGGAAAATCTACGGGATAAAATTACCATGACATCGATGCAAATTGGTTCGGACAATTTAGTTACAATTGCTCAATCTACAGCCATTGCCGCCCGGAAATTGGGGGTACTCTCTACGGAGGCGAAAAATCAGGCGATCGAGGCAGTCGCCCAAGCTTTACAATCTGCTGCCTCGTCCATTGTCAGGGCAAATGGGGAAGATTGTGAATTTGCCGAAGCGGAAGGCATTTCCAAACCCCTCTACAACCGCCTAAAAATGGACCGGACCAAACTAGAGGCAACCATTGCCGGAGTTCGAGATGTGGGCAAACTCCCGGATCCCGTTGGCGAGATTCAGCTTCATCGGGAACTGGATGATGGCTTAATTCTCAAGCGAGTTTCTGTACCATTGGGGGTAGTTGCGGTGATTTTTGAAGCCCGTCCCGAGGCGGCGATTCAAATTTCCGCCCTGGCAATTAAATCCGGCAATGGGGTGATTTTAAAAGGAGGGAAAGAGGCCAATAATTCTTGTGCAGCCATTGTCAAAGCGATTCGCCAAGGGTTAGCCCAGACGGAGGTTGATCCGGATGTGGTACAGTTGTTAACGACGAGGGAAGAAACGTTAGCGTTATTAAAATTAGATGATTTTGTAGATTTAATTGTCCCCCGAGGGTCGAATGATTTTGTGCGCTTTGTCCAGGACAATACGCGCATTCCGGTCCTGGGTCATGCGGAGGGAATTTGTCATCTCTATGTGGATGCCTCGGCAGAGATGGAAAAAGCGGTGACGATCGCCGTGGATTCTAAAACTCAGTATCCGGCAGCTTGCAATGCGATCGAAACCTTGCTGGTTCATGAGGCAGTCGCCCCAGAATTTTTACCCCAAGTTGCTGCTGCACTCCAAGGACGTCAGGTGCAATTACGCTTGGATGATAAAAGTCAAGATATCCTGAAAAATACCGCCAATTTGAAGGATTGGGAACCGGCAACAGAAGAGGATTGGAAAACTGAATATACGGATTTGATTTTATCGATTAAAGTAGTCCATTCTTTAGAAGAGGCAATTTCTCATATCAACAGTTATGGATCGGGTCATACCGATGCGATCGTCACCGAAGAACAATCCGCTGCAGATCTGTTTCTGTCTCAAGTTGCCTCTGCCGGAGTCTTCCATAATTGTTCCACCCGCTTTGCTGATGGATTCCGCTACGGTTTCGGGGCCGAAGTCGGAATTAGTACCCAAAAAATGCCGCCCCGAGGGCCCGTTGGACTGGAAGGATTAGTCACTTACAAATATCAATTAGTCGGAAATGGTCAAATAGTGGCAACCTATTCCGGTCCCGAGGCAAAACCATTCACCCATCGCAATTTATCTCAATAAGGGAGAGAAAATCGCCCGGTTAGACTAAGCAGAGGAAAGCTGGTTTTGAGGGAACCGTCCCTAAACCGGCTTTCCCCTTTTTCAGGGATTTTCGGCAGTTTCATCCCCTCAATCCCCGGGAGGGAATCCGATTATTTCTTGGTAGCGGCAGGGGCATTTTTTTTGCTAATATACTGATAAGTTAAATCATCAACTGTCCAAATTTTATCTTGTTTAACCAGTTTCATTTGCACGGGAACTTCCCGACCTGTTTTAGAAATCACGGTGACATCCAGACAGTGAACCTCCCCCTCAGTTGTGGGAATTGACATGGTAGTGCGCTGATACTGATTGAGTTTGTGGGTTTTGATGAATTTAGCAAATTGTTGTTTAGAGGTTTTGCTTTTAAAGCGATCGCTGGTGGACTGATAGGCCCCATTGACATCCCCTTGGGCAATTTGAGCAAAAAAGGCCCCGATCGCCTGGGGTAATCCTTTAGTTTTGGAAAAAATAATCAGGGAAACGGTAATCCAAATCAGGACGATTCCCCCAAGGATTACACCGACTCCAATTCCCACATAAGATAACCAAGGTTGAAAGGATTCCACAGTACACTCCTCAAATAACCAATGAAATGACAAAACAAATAATATTGGAAAGGGTTATCCCCAAAAACAGACCCCCAAAGGGGATAACCCCTGTCTGGTCTTACCATAAAAAAGCCGCTATAGCAAGGGTTTCAGTTTAGGGGTGGGGGGTCGGAGGCGATCGCTGGGAGGGTCTGTAACTGCAAAAATTCCCCCCCACTTCAGGGTATCGAATCCGGAAATCTTCCGGATTTCTTGTGCAGAGTTAGTACAGTGGCTATTAGGGCGAAGGAACAGAAGTATCAATAAAGGAACATGAGACGAGGGAACCCCACCGAGACGGGGTAAAATCTCTTAACCCTTTTACCCCTTATCCCCAATTCAAATATCAGGAGAAGTTACGATGACTTATCGGATACTGAGCATCGATGGTGGCGGAATTCGTGGTGTATTAGCGGCGCGAATGTTACAACGGATTGAAGAACGACTGCAGTTGCCGCTACGAGATCATTTTGATTTAATTGCGGGAACTTCTACGGGATCAATGGTGGGTGCTGCGATCGCGATGGGAATTCCCTGCAAGGATATTGTCCAACTTTACCGGAAAAAGTCTAAAAAAGTCTTTCCCTACAAGAGCCGGTGGACCCTCAAGCGACTGCCCTTACTCTTAAAGCATGGCCCTTCTGCGCCTAAGTTCTCCGAAGACGGACTGATCCGAATGCTCAAAGATTTATTGGGCAATAAGCGGTTGTCCGATATTAACCAGGTGAAACTCTTAATTACCAGCTACGATACCATCAGCCGATCGCCCATCATTTTTAAAAGCTGGAAAGAGAAATTTGCTAACGTTCCAGTCTGGGAAGCTTGCCTCTGTTCCGCTTCTGCTCCCACCTTCTTTCCCGCACACCGATTAGTCATTGATGGAGAGGTGATGTCGGCCATTGATGGCGGTTTAGCGGCGAATAATCCCACCGCTTGTGCTGTGGCAGAAGCCATCCGCCTAGGTCATCGCTTAGAAGATTTGGAAGTGATTTCCATTGGAACAGGTGCAGCAACGCGAGTAATTCCCTGGGAACAAGCTCGCTCTTGGGGGACTCTGCAATGGATTTGGGGTGGGCGCGTCGTTAAAGTGATGACCGATGCACCTTGTGAAGTTTATCATTATATCACGGATTATGTGATTGGAGATAAATCTCGCTATGCTCGTCTCCAATTTCCCCTCGATCGCCGGTTAATTCATAAACCCTTGAGTGATGATATGGACGATGCCAGCAAGGAGAATATCAACAATTTAGTTGAAGCGGCTGATGCCTACATGAACTTGGTGGAAGTGGTGGAATGCTTGGATATGTGTTTGAGGAAATCTGAACCTCCTCAAATTCATATTCAGGAACGCTATAAACGGTAATTTTGTAGGGGCAGTTCATGAACTGCCCCTCGTTGAGGACATTTCTCAAGGGGGATAGATCCTGATTGGGGAATGCAGGGTTAGACGGAATCTGGTTTTCAAAGGTCTATAAAAACCCGCACCCTGTTCTATGAGCGTTCCGTAAGGAAAGGGCGGGGACAACAGCGGACGAAGCCCGAGAAGCGCGGGCTAATCCAGAAATCGGACCTCCCTTTCCAGGGAAAAATAACCATAAAAAACTCCTGACCCTTTCAAGATTGGTCAAGGAGAGATGGAGCGGTACGAGCCTCAATACTCGAACCATTATAGGAGTTGGAACTCAGCGATCGCCTCGGTTGGGGGAATCTGGAATCATTCAGTCTAAAACCCCCATTCAACGATTCACAACTCGGTCCTTTACCCGAATCGTCCGCTCACATACTCAAGGGTCGCTTCTTGCTGGGGATTTTGGAAAATATTTTCCGTTTTATCATACTCAACGAGATAGCCAAAGCGCTTCCCATCTTCGGTGGCTTGGGCATTGAAAAACGCCGTATAATCGCAAGACCGGGAGGCTTGCTGCATATTGTGGGTAACAATCACAATGGTGTAGTTTTCTTTGAGTTCCTGCATTAATTCTTCGACTTTCATCGTTGAAATCGGGTCGAGGGAGGCGCAGGGTTCGTCCATGAGAACGATTTCTGGATTAATGGCGATCGCCCGGGCGATACATAACCGTTGCTGTTGACCCCCGGATAAAGATAAACCATTGGACTTTAATTTATCTTTTACTTCATCCCATAAAGCAGCGCGACGCAATGAAGTTTCAACCAATTCATCCAGATTACCTTTATACCGATTGACTCGCGCTCCATAGGCGATATTGTCATAGATAGATTTGGGGAAAGGATTCGGCTTTTGGAACACCATCCCAATCCGCCGACGAACCTCTACTGGGTCAATTTTTTTATCGTAGAGGTCTTGGTTGTAGTAGGAACATTTTCCCTGAATCCGGAATCCACTAATCAAATCATTCAGACGATTGAAGCAGCGGAGTAAGGTACTTTTCCCACATCCCGATGGTCCAATAAATCCGGTAATTTGTTTTTTCGGGATATTCAGGTTCACCCCTTTGAGGGCGAGAGTTTCTCCGTAATAAACGTTCAGATTTTCCGTTCGCAGAATGGCTTCTGTTTGGGGTTCAGTTTGGTACTGATGATTGGCTGTTTGCCGATCGAAAGGCATAAAAATCCACCTTGACTTTTACTAGATATTTCAACTTGAGAGCAGTTGTGTTTCCCACTTTTATGCGATCGAGCGCCAACAGCCTAGGGTTGACAAACTACCGAACCCCAACCGCTCACATCCTCTTAACCAGAGTTGCAGCCGACTGGAAGTAAAATTTTGAGAAGGCCGTGCGATCGCAACGGTCACAACTGCTTGGTTGATCGTTCTACACTGGAAAAAACTTAAACTTCAACAATCCTACTCTCAACCAGAGCGCTGTATCTTATCATACAGTTTTTAGAGGTTTTAGATCGTTAAGAACATTAAATTTCGCCCGGGGCATTTTGAACAGAAAGCATGATCTTTAATAAATGCTTTTCCGAGTGGCCCAGCGAGCCAAAATGCTTGTGAGTAGAACCAACAACACTAAAATCAATGAGGCTGCCCAAGCCAGTTCTTGTTGACTGGCATAGGGAACCGAGGCAAAGTTATAAACCAACACCGCCAGAGAGGGGGCTGGTTCAAACAAACCTTGCGGCCAGAAAAAGGTAAATAGAGCCGTGAAAATTAAGGGAGCCGTTTCTCCAGCAGCCCGGGCGATCGCCAGGGTTAATCCTGTGATAATAGCAGGTAAGGCCGCCGGTAACACCACCCTCAAGACGGTTTGATAGTTGGAGGCTCCCACTCCCACTGACGCCCATCGCACATCGGGAGGAACGATTTGCAGGGCTTCATCGGTGGTTCTGACAACAATCGGTAACATCAAAACCGAGAGTGCCACGCCACCGGCAAAAGCCGAGAACTGTTTGGTCGTTAATACAATGATACCGTAGGCAAAAATTCCGACAATAATCGAGGGAACCCCACTCAGGACGTTGGTGGCAAAGCGAATCCACCGCGCGACCTGAACGGAACTAAACTCAGACAAGTAAACCGCGCCAAACACCCCAATCGGCACGCTAATGGCAGCCGCGATCCCCACCATAATCAGAGTCCCGGCGATCGCATTGGCAATCCCGCCTCCTTGCATCCCTGCAGAAGGCGGCAGTTGAGTAAATAAGTCCAAATTCAGCCGGTTAAACCCTTTAATGGTGACATAAATCATCACCGCAAATAAGGGGATCAGGGTGATCACTAAACAAGCACCGGATAATAGGGTCATCACCCAGACAAACAGCGATCGCGGCGTTTTATAGTTCCGCATTAGCTGCTCCCCATGTGGGGTAGCGTTGTACAAATCGTCGTTGTGACTTGAAAAAGGCTGTGACATATCAGACTGGGTATTGCACCCCTAAACAACTGCAATGGTAATCGCGAATTTCTAAAACTTCTTGACTTTCCGAACAATTAACTCGGCACAAATATTCACCACTAAGGTCAGCAGGAATAAAACCAAACCCGCATACATCAAAGCCGAAATTTGCAAGCCCGAGGCTTCTGCAAACTGATTGGCCAACAGGGAGGCGATCGTATTTGCTGGAGCCAGCAGAGAGAATTTTAGGTCGTTAGAATTCCCAATAATCATGGTAACGGCCATCGTTTCTCCCATCGCACGGCCCAATCCCAACATAATCCCACCCACAATTCCAGAAAATGCGGCTGGAATTAAAATTCTAATAATCGTTTCCCAGCGTGTCGCCCCTAACCCTAGGGATGCCTGCCGCAACTCCGGTGGCAGGGATGCCAACGAGTCCCGAGAGATTGCCGTAATAATCGGCAAAATCATAATCGTTAAAATGATCCCGGCGGGTAACATCCCCGGTCCCACTGGACTTGTAGAAAAAATCGGCAAAAAGCCCAAGGTCTTATGCAAAAAAATCCCAATCGGTTGCAGGAAGGGAATCAGGACAAAAATTCCCCATAATCCATAAACCACGCTCGGAATGGCGGCTAACAATTCCACCATAAACACCAGAACGGTCTGGACTGATTTGGGTAGAAAATTTTCACTCAAAAAGATCGCAGTCCCCACTCCCAAGGGCACTGCAAACAGTAAACCCAGGGCTGACGAGACCAGGGTCCCATAAATCATCGGCCAGACTCCATACTGATCCCGAACCGGATTCCAGGAGCTTGAGGCGAAAAAATTCAAGCCAAAGGCTTGCACCGCAGGCATCGCGTCCCTCGCCATCTGGATGGCTATCCAAACCAAAATCCCCGCGATCGCAAATGCAAAAATGCGCGTGACCCAGAAAAACCCCGTATCCATCACGCGCTCTTGTTGTTGCCGAGGTTGAATCGCTCTTTCCTCGCCCATATCCATCCTTTCAGCTCGTTTACTCATTACTTAAAATAAATTAAGCGCTTTACTCTATCCGCTTAGATTATAGAAAAATAGCAGGCTAGAACGATAGCAAGCAGTCCAATCCGCTTGCTATCTCCTTGAATCCAAAAACCGGACGGCTATTCGGTTACTTCAATGTCATACTCAGCACTAATCGCATCCGCTTTCTCAGCCACTTTCTGTCTGACATTCGCCGGGAGGGGAATGTAACCTAACTCAGGGGCCAGCAGTTGTCCTTCATTCAATGCGTACTCAATCACTGCTTCTAGAGCTTGAGCTTTTTGGGGATCGGAATACTCTTGGTAAGCCAGCAGCCAAGTATAACTAACAATGGGATAAGATTCTGCTCCCTCGGGGTCGGCAATGAACGATCGCAGATTATCGGGGAGTTCTACCGCTGCGAGGGTTTTACTCGCCGCTTCGCCGCTGGGAGCAATAAAATTGCCGGATTGATTTTCTAAAGCCGCCATCGGGATATTATTGTTTTTGGCGTAGCCATACTCAACATATCCGATCGCGCCTACGGTTTGTTGAATCGAAGCGGTAACCCCTTCGTTCCCTTTTCCGCCAATTCCCGTGGGCCATTCTACGGTTTTCCCTTCACCGACGCGCTCTTTCCACTTTTCACTAATCGCGGAGAGATGTTGGGTAAACACTCCTGTGGTTCCACTTCCATCGGAACGATAAACCACGGCGATCGCTTGATCGGGTAAGGTCACCCCGGGATTCGCTTCGGCGATGCGCGGGTCATTCCATTGGGTAATCTCCCCCAATAAAATATCCACATAGACCTCCCGAGGAAGCTTCAGTCCGCTTTCCACTCCAGGCAAATTATAAGCCAAGACGATGCCCCCGGCGGTCATCGGTAGCATCAGAACCTCGCGGTTCATAGCTTGGATCTCTTCATCCGTCATAGCTACGTCGCTGGCCCCAAAATCTACAGTCCCTGACGAAAACTGCTGGACCCCAGCCCCACTCCCGACGGATTGATAATTGGTGCGAACCTGGGGATTATCTTGATTAAATTCCTGAAACCAACGTTGGTAAATCGGCGCGGGAAAAGTTGCTCCCGCACCTGTTAAGTTGACGGGTTGGGTTAAGGCGAGTTTGCCGGTCCCTCCAGAGGCGGCATTACCCCCTTCAGCGGCTGTATTGCCCCCGGGAGCTGTGGTGTTGGTGGCAGTGGGTCCCTGGCAAGCCCCGATCCCCAAGGTCAGTGCAATAACTGAGAGGGAAAAGGCCCTTTGAGCCGGTTTAATGGGATTCAGTAAACGCATGATGTGAATGGGTAGAGTTTGCTATTTTGGTGAGGATCACGATTGCAGAATACCGCTTCAGGGTAAAGATTGGGTTAATAGGTGTTAAAGTCTCTGCCTTAAACTTTGGCTCCGGTGCCTTGCAATTCTATCTCATTCCTCTGCCCACGGGGGTTTGGAAGTGGGAAAACGTAGCGAATTTGACAACAAATCTGGTTAATCAATGGGTTAGAGGGACCAGCCTAATCCGATTCGGCATAAAATCGCCGCCAGTCCCCTCGTCTTGTCCAGGGGAGGGCTATCAAAAAATCCGAACCCTCCCCAGTTTTATGCCGGAACTTCGGTGGCGATCGCCTCGATCAGTTTACCCACCCGCGCTTTAATCTCATCTCGCACCGCCCGAAATGTCTCTAAGGATTTCCCATCAGGGTCTTCCAATTCCCAATCCTCAAACACCTCGCGCAATACCCACGCTTCGGGTAAATTCACCCCACAACCACACAGGGAAATCACCGCATCATAATCCTCTGCCTGAAAATCACTCAACGGATCCGAGGTTTGATGGGTAATATCCACCCCGATTTCTTCCATCACCTCCACCGCTGTTGGATGGACTCGACTGGATTCTAAACCCGAACTGGTGACTTCAATTTTTCCCTCCCCCAAGGTTTTAGCAAATCCTTCCGCCATTTGCGATCGGCAGGAATTGCGCTTGCAAACAAACATGACTTTCTTCATGATGACTTTTCTCTCCTAAATTATTGTGGACAATTTGTGGAAAACTTTTCCCCACCGGGTTTACTTGAAACTCGGAAAACAACGGGGGTCGCGTAACGTCGCCTTCTCTGGTTCTCGGGGAAACCAGTTCGCCGTCTTCTTACAAACCTCTACGAGCATTAACATCACCGGCACTTCGATTAAAACCCCCACTACTGTTGCCAGTGCTGCGCCAGAATTTAAGCCAAACAGCATCACCGCTGTTGCGATCGCCACCTCAAAATGATTACTCGCCCCAATCAAAGCCGCCGGTGCCGCATCTTCGTAAGCAATATTCAGTTTTAAGGCCGCCACATAACTGATGAGGAAAATAAAATTGGTCTGGAGAAACAACGGCACCGCAATCAATAGAATATGCAGGGGGTTATTAACAATTAAATCCCCCTTGAACGAAAATAGCAACACCAACGTAATCAGCAATGCCGTAATCGAAATCGGCGTCAAATATTTCAAAAATTCCCGTTCAAACCACTGACGGCCTTTGTTTTTTAAAATCCAATATCGGCTGTACATCCCTGCCGCCAAAGGCAATCCCACATAAATCAGCACCGATAAAACAATGGTTTGCCAGGGAACGGTTAAATCATTGGCCGCCAGCAACCATCTCCCCAAAGGCGCATACAAAAATAGCATGGCTAAGGAGTTGATTGCCACCATCACCAAGGTATGTCCTTGATTGCTAAAAGAGAGATATCCCCACATCAACACCATCGCTGTACAGGGGGCAATTCCTAACAGAATGGTTCCCGCGATGTAAGAATTGGCAATGTCAATGGTCTCGTTGTTAATAATTTCCGTACCCACAATCAGGGGACGAAATAACCAACCCAAGAAAAATTGAGCAAAAGCCACCATTGTGAAGGGTTTAATCAACCAATTCACAACTAAGGTCAACAGCACAGGTTTCGGTGCTCTCACTGCATTGGCTGCCTGGGTGAAATCGATTTTCACCATGATCGGATACATCATGAAAAACAGGCAGATGGCGATCGGAATGGACACCTGATAGATGCTCATGGCATCGAGGGTAACTGCCACACCGGGAAACAGTTTTCCCAGAACAATTCCTGCAATGATGCACAGAAAGACCCACAGGGTCAGGTATCGCTCAAAAACACTCAGTTTGCCACCGGCTTTTACAGGCTGCCTCAACGGCTCGTTTGCCTCATTCACGACAATTTCCCTCCTCCTTACAAGCTCTATCGCTCTAAATCTTACATCAATAAAAGTTGATGAATCAATTTATTTCAACAAAACTTGATATGAGCAATGGGGGCGGTTTCAACCAGCGGATTCTAAAACTTGGCTTGTTTGGTCAGCAATTCGCCAATGGTTAAATCAAAGGCAGCTTTGCCATCAAAGACGGTGCCGACCTTATGTCGGTGAAAATGGATGTAGGCCAAACGGTATCCTTCTTCGGGCAAGGGGATATAGCCGACGGTGGGGATAATTTCGGGTGCTTTTTCTAGGTAAAATTCGACAAAAGCCTGAAGTGCAGGATTCTTCTGGGCGGCGTCGGCATTGACATAAATAAACAGGGGACGGGAAAGGGGCTGATATTGGGCGTTTTCCACAGTTTCCCGAGAGGGCATAATCGGCCCTGTGCCCTGATCCAGGGCGATCGCCTTGAGTCCTTCTCGCTGTGCTTCATAGTAGGCATAGCCGAAATAACCGAGGGCATTGGGGTCCCGACGCACGCCCTCCACCAGCACATCATCATCTTCACTGGCGGTATAGTCATTCCGACTGGCATCGGTTTCCCCCATAATCGCCTCGGTGAAATAGTCAAAAGTCCCGGAGTCCCTGCCTGGACCGAATAAGGTTAAGGGGCGATTGGGCCAAGAGGACCGCACCTGATTCCATTTAGAAATTTTACCTTGGGCCTGGGGTTCCCATATCTTTTTTAACTCCTCCACCGTGAGGTGATCGACCCAAGTATTCTCCGGGTGAACAACCAGGGTAATAGCATCAAAGGCGATCGGTAATTCGATATAGGGAACGCCCGCTTCTCGACAGGCAGCCATCTCTTCTAGGCTAATCGGTCGGGAAGCATTATTAATCGTGGTTTCCCCGGCACAGAATTTGCGAAACCCACCCCCGGTCCCGGAGAATTCTACCGTGACGGGAACCGGATTGGGATGCGTTTCTTGATAGGAGTCGGCGATCGCCTGGGTAATGGGATACACCGTAGAAGACCCATCCATGATGATGGGTTGTAAGACTTGAGAATTGCTGTTTTGGCAGGATGTCATTAGGGCCGCTACTCCCGCGATCGCCGCCCACCGTTTCACGCCGCTCAAAACCCGCTGTGCTGTTGCGTTCATAACCCTTTCCCCAAAAAACAATTACGGGGTATAGGATGAATATATCAATAAAAATTGATTCGTTAGGTTAAATTTTAGTAAAGGCGAAATTCAGGAAGCTTCATTACAAGACCTAGCCGGAAGAATTGGACTAAATCGACGGTACTCAGCGAGGTACTGTTCGAGGCAGGCAAACTGAGGGATATTGAGACTGTAGTAGATCCAGCGACCTTCTTGGCGAGCACGAACTAAAGCCGCTTCCTTGAGGGTTTTGAGGTGAAATGATAGCTTAGACTGGCTCACGTCGAGAATTTCGCAGAGTTCACAGACACACAACTCGCGATCGCGCAGCAACTCCAAAATTGAAATCCGCAACGGGTCAGAAAATGCATGAAAACCCGCCGCAATCTCTGCCGGTGCATTCTCAGTGGTATTAACCATCAACTTTTCCTGAAATATTTTAGACCTGATTTTAGCATGGGAGATAGGGTAGTTGAGGGAGTTGGGATTCATGTTTGTAGTAACGACTTCAGTCGTTGCCAAGAGTGTCATGGCGGACGCCATGACACGCACAATGACCAGATTAAGAGCCTGTTTGGGCCCTTACGCGATCGCCTCGCAGGAGGGCGTTACGAAAGCGATCGCTTTCGTAACGCGGTAACGACTTCAGTCGTTACTACGAACAGTCAGAAATGACTTCAGTGGGGGCATTTAACATCCACTTCTATCAACCCAGGACAAATGACCTATGCCTGCTTTTGTTTTGCCAAAAGCGCTTTAATCTGTTGCCAAATCGCTTCTAATTCTTCCACACTATATTCAGACAAAGGCCGATCGCAAGCCGCTTCCAGTTTAGAAAATCTTTGGACAAATCGATGATTAGTTTCTGATAACCCCTCTGATGGATCTAAATCATACCATCGAGCTAGATTAATCACCACAAATAATAAATCCCCTAATTCTGCCTGTTGACGCGCCTGATCTTCATGGGCGATCGCATAGCGAAATTCCCCTAACTCTTCCTCAAATTTCTCCCAAACCCCCTCAATATTATCCCATTCAAACCCCACAGCAGCCGCTTTTTGAGAAATCTTCATTCCTGCCATCAAAGGAGGCAAAGTCCGGGCATATCGACTCAGTTTATCACTCAGGGGTTTGACTTCCGTGCCAGTTTCCCCTTTTTCTTCCGCCTTTATTTGCTCCCAATTAGTCCGGACTTCTTCAACGCTACTCACCTCGACATCCCCAAAGACATGAGGATGTCGGCGAATCAGTTTTTCCGCAATGCCCTCTGCGACTTCAGCCAGACTAAACTGGTTGACTTCCCTAGCAATTTGCGATTGCAAGACGACTTGTAATAATAAATCCCCTAACTCTTCAGCAATGGCTTGTTTATCCCCACTTTTAATTGCATCAACCACTTCGTAGGCTTCTTCAATAATGTAGGGAATTAAACTTTCGGGGGTTTGGGCTAAATCCCAGGGACATCCCCCTTGAGGCGATCGCAATTGAGCCACCACCTGGATTAATTTTTCCAATGCGGGTAATGCCGAAGAATTAGAGAGGGCTAGTTTGGGAGTTTCAGGAGTTGACATTTAAGGGAATAGGTGGGTAACGACAAGGGAATGATTGAGCCGATCTTAAGATTGCAAACTGGGGACATCATTCCCCCTTGTGAACAAATGCAAGGGGTAATCTCTCCAGAATCAGCCAATAAATTTACTGATTATTGTAGAGGTTGAATTTAAAACAGCCATGAGAATTAAGATTTGCGCTTGGTGGATATGGGTTGGGGGCGAGTGTTGCCCGAGGAGGCGTGACGCTTGATGCGTTTTTTGGTGGGAGTTCGGGGTTTTTTGCTTGGATTAAAAATAGCAGACCATCCATATTTTTTGAATCGCTTGTAAGCGGATCCGATCCAATCACTGAGGGAATGACTCATGGCCCCCAATTCTAATCCGAGGAAGAGGGCGATTCCTTCCATTGGGTGCTGTTTGAGGGTGCGGGCGATCGCCGCGGATGCCATTGGCGGATTCCAAGTAAACAGTCCCAGGGAATCCCCCACGAGGACGACTCCAAAGGCGATCGCCCCGATCCAAATCCCC
The DNA here is from genome assembly GCF_025370875.1 of Laspinema palackyanum D2c. NCBI lineage: Bacteria > Bacillati > Cyanobacteriota > Cyanophyceae > Oscillatoriales > Laspinemataceae > Laspinema > Laspinema palackyanum. The sequence continues at coordinate 32,004 of NZ_JAMXFD010000035.1, read as the reverse complement.
AAATAGAGGATCCGCAATGCCGTCCCCACCAATGGCCCATGAGACAAAAATGAGCGATGATGTAAACTCTGTTGATAAGGCAGCCAGATCCACCGCAACCACCCCCAGCGCTGAAACTGCTGAGAATAGATATCCAAATCCGGGCCAAACATCAGTCCACTAAACAAAAACCCACCGGCAACAATCAGCGTCAGACTGCTGCTGCGGGTCTGTGCATAAGTCCCTCCTGCCACCAAGGGTAAGCTCCACAAAGTAATTTCGTCATGAGTTCGACCAGATGGCATGAAATTTCCAAAAACTGTGTTATGATGTGATCCGTCGGGAAAAAAGGGCGTTTAGCTCAGTGGTAGAGCGCCTGCCTTACAAGCAGGATGTCACTGGTTCGAATCCAGTATCGCCCATTGTGAAATGTTATGAAACCAAAGGCAACCCTCGGGGCGATCGCTTGGTTCATGACTCAGGGTTATGATAAACTCGCGAGGAATGAGTTTTGGGTTGGTCCATGACCTATTGCCTCAGAATTGCAGATATCCCCCTCAATGAGCGTCCCCGAGAGCGATTGATCGCTTATGGTCCGAAAAGTCTGGCCACTGCCGAACTGATTGCCATGCTTTTAGGGACGGGACAAGGACCGGGAAAATTGTCCGCTGTGGGACTTGGCCAGTACATTTTACAGAAACTGGGCGAGAATCAGCGGGACCCCCTGGAAGTTTTGCGGGAGATGTCCCCCCAGGAACTGATGGAAATTCCCGGAGTGGGACCCGCAAAAGCCACCACAATTTTAGCGGCGATCGAACTCGGCAAGCGCACCTTTTATTCCAGGCCCCCCGAACGCAAAGAAATCGATAGTCCCGAGGCAGCAGCAGCGGCCCTGTCTCATGAATTGATGTGGCAATCCCAAGAACGATTTGCGTTATTGCTGCTGGATGTGAAAAATCGCCTGATTGGGACTAAACTGCTCACCATTGGCACCGCAACAGAAACCCTCGCCCATCCCCGAGAGATTTTTCGAGAAGTCTTGCGACATGGTGCCACCCGTGCAATTATTTCCCACAATCACCCCTCGGGGAGTTTAGAACCCAGTCCGGAAGACATTCAACTCACCCGCCAGTTATTGCAAGCGGCACAATTGTTGCAAATTCCTCTACTGGATCATCTGATTTTGGGGAATGGCGACTTCCAGAGTTTGCGGAAAATCTCTGGATTATGGCAGGAATATCCCCAAGGGGATTAGGGTTGGGGACCGGAAATTTTTTTTTAGCAAAGGGCTTGTGCATTTTGGGCAAGCCATGCTATTGTAGGAAATCGTGCGGGCGATTAGCACAGTGGTAGCGCACTTCCTTCACACGGAAGGGGTCACTGGTTCGAATCCAGTATCGCCCATTAATTTTTTAAACCTTTTTTTCTCGCGGGCCAAGACTCCCCGGGAAGTTTTACCGTTGAAGCGGGAATGGGTAGCGAGGAAGATCTGATGCAGGGGGGAACCCCTAAAGAACGCACTCCAAAGTTTATAATACTGGGATCTATTTTCAAATTTAGCTAGGGTTACTCTCTAACAACTCATTAAGTCTAAAAATCTCTAAAAAATCTAAGAAACCATCTGGTTTGATAAATCCACTCCTCGATGGGTCTGGCTTGTAATTGCTTGGTTTTGTGAGCGGTGCAACCTTTCTTTATTCTCTAATCCCGCAATTAATCAACTGGCAGATTAGCCCAGTTTTTTGGTGCAAGGTGGCGGTTTCACTGAGGGGTGAAACCCTGCATGAAGGGGGACAAAGGATTAAGGATTGATGATTTTCATTCTGTAGATAGATATTTTTGAGAGAGCGATCGCCACAGTTTAAGAGTGGGTAGACTACAATCAAACCATGACCAGCACCAAACTTGTTACAGTATCCACTTAAACTTTACGATTTAAGGTTGCTTGCTCATGTACGCTGCACCACAACTCCAAGACGATAGCCCGATCGCCTCCCCGCAGTTGCTTGACCCAACTTTGCTCAAAGCGGCAAGGTTGCTTTATCGAGCGTACAAAGACGTTCATCCCGATGGGATTCAGCGTCCTCTCGGGGTCGCTATTGATCGCTCTACTTATCGAGGTCAGCTCATTTTTACCCAAAAGCCTGCTTTATTGCTGACGGAATGTTTTGTGCCGTTCGATCAGCTAGAAGCCGGACTCTATTAGCGGGAATGAGCTATTATTATCACCGGACACCATAAGGTGCGGACTTTTTATTAAATTCTGATGATTACCTATTGTTAATCAGTAATAATTAACCCTGGAACTTGAATAAAAAAAAGCACAACTGACCAATGACCAATGACCAATGACAAACCACATGGATGTGATTGTTGCGATCGCGGCGGTGGCAATCGCCTTAACCTTGGGTGCTTCCATCGGCAGTTTTATCAACGTGGTAGCGTACCGGATTCCTGCGGGTTTATCCTTGCTGTGGCCCCCTTCACGCTGTCCCCATTGCCTGCATAAACTGGGTAAAACCGAGAACGTTCCCGTCTTTGGGTGGTTGCGATTGCGGGGTCGCTGCGCTCACTGCAAAAGTCCGATTTCCGTCAGGTATCCCATCATCGAAGCCTTAACCGCTGTCATCTTCATGATAGTGGCATTGTTCACCTGGGAAAACCCGCTGCAAATGATTGGGTATTGGGTCTTTTTTAGCTGGTTATTGGCCCTTTCAATTATTGATTTAGATACCATGACCCTGCCGAACAAACTTACCCAGTCGGGATTGGTGGTGGGATTAGGGTTTCAGATGGTCACCGGATGGGCGATCGCTGCCAATGTCCAAGGAATTCCCCATCAGTTGATGGTGGGGATATTCGGTGCAGTGCTCGGGATTTGGGTATTGGATAGCATTTCCTTTGTCGGTTCGATCGCCTTTGGAAAAACCGCAATGGGTGCTGGAGATGCCAAACTCGCGGCGATGATGGGGGCTTGGTTAGGCTGGAAATTGATGCTGCTAGGGGGTTTTATTGCTTGTGCTGCCGGTGCCTTTATCGGAGGGGGTGCAGTCGCCTTGGGGTGGCTGGAACGCAGTAAACCCATGCCATTTGGACCCTTTCTGGCTCTGGGTGCAGCGATCGCCGCCTTGTGGGGAGAAACGATTTTATCCGCTTATCTTGACCTATTTTTTCCGTTGCAGTAAGAGGAGAGGGGAAAAGTTCGTATTTAAAAACTCCCAACTCCCCTCAAACGGGGTTTTGATTTAATCTTGCCAAAGCTTAAACTCTCGCAATCGAGACATCAATCCACGCAGGTTGCTATAGTCTTGCTGAATCTTGCGAACTCGGGCTTGAAACTCCGGCAATTTGCCTTGATATTCGGCGATGTCCTGTAAATTGACCAGATGCACAATGGCGCGATCGTAACCTTTGACCTGCTTGGTTCCAATTTCATGAAAGACCTGTTCCCAAAGGTAAGATTCCCGAGGCGCTAGTTCCTTAATCTTTTTAATTTTTTCCTGTTTTACAGCCTGTTTTTCTTTCTGCTTCCGGAGTTGGTTTAATTGGACAGCGAGGGTGAGCAGTTCAGACAGCGTGCGACCTGGTGAGTCCGACAAAGGTTGAGAGGTGGGCTTTTTGGAAAAAGATTGTAAACGCTGGCTGAGTTTGCGGTTGAGATTCAGTTCTCCTTGTAGCAAGCGCGCTAAAAAGTCATTGCGTTCCTGTTCAGAAATCTGGGGAATTCTTTTCTGTAGTTCTTGAATAGAATCCGATTTTGTTTCAGATTTCGGACTCAGTTGAGCCGCTGCCTCAATTAAATCGGGATCGAGTTCAATAAACTCGACAAAGGCTTTTAACGGTTTGGAAAGCTGGTGTAAATTAGCCGGAATAGGGGGTTCTATGCAAGTGTCTGGGTCAAAGTCATAACAAAGTTTTGCCGCCTTTAGCCAACCTAAGTACAAAACTCGGTAATCCCCTTGTAATAAATCATCGCGCAAGGCTAACATCCGGGGGAGCAATCCTTCCCCATCGGTCCAGCCATTCAAATCTTCATCAGAAATGTTGATATCGATAAGAACTGACTGTTCAGTAGTAGAAATATTAATACCATCGGGGACTTGATAGGGTTCTAACTCCACAGGATTAATCAAAGATTTGGGCAAGCGAAACATCAGTTGGCGACTCCCCCAGTTCGCCGTATAAAGCATGATATCAAAACATTTTTCTAAAAGCTGTTCCGGTTGTCCGCGAAAGTCGCCATAATTGTAGAGAAATATGGCTTGTGTCCGATTCAGTTGAACCCGACTCGACAGGGTATGGATATAGTCCTGTTCTTTCTCGGTCAAGGGACGGTCTAAGGCTTGGAATTCATAATATTGGTAGCTGCTCATGGTCGTTAGATAAGGGTTAAAGCTTTTAATCTATCAAGAAGTTGCAAGAAAATAGCCTGCCAAAGCAGGCTATTTTGAAAGCGGGTTTTATAAAGGGGATAGCGGATGAATTTCCCTAGAGAATCTTAGGCACTTTAAAATATTCGCCTTCCACATCAGGAGCAGCGTTCATAATGGATTGAAGGTCAGTAAAGGGTTGGAGTTCATCGGGACGAGTGACATTGCTGACATCGATCGCCCGGGTGGTGGGTTTGATATTCTCCGTATCCAGTTCGCTCAACTGCTCGAAATACTCTAAAATACTGCCCACTTGGGTGGTGAATTGTTCCTCTTCTGCTTCGGTGAGTTCGAGACGAGCGAGGTGGGCGACTTTGCGAATTTGTTCTCGGTCAATCATGGGTAAATGGGGAGGGTGAGGGTGAGGGTGGATGGCGATCGCCCTTTGTTTGAAAGAAAAACTGCATCAAACCGGAGAGATCGCCGCAAAAAGTTTAGGTTGAAAGAACCCAGAGACTAGAAAAACACATCCATGGTGGAACGTCCAGTGGTTTTGAGCCAGTTTTGGGCCTCAATGTAGTTATTGGGAGCCTGACGGATGGCTTGTTTCCAGTAGTCTGCGGCGCGATCGTATAACTCCTCTGCTCCCTCGGTGTCTCCTGCTTCCTTGGCTTGATCCCCTTGGTAATGCAAAATCACCGCGATATTATTGAGAGCTTGGGGCATCCGGGGATTGAGTTCCAGTGCTTGATGGTAAAATTCCACAGCTTTGTCCCGATCGCCATTGCTGGTGTGAATCAAGCCGATATTGTAGAGAATATAACTGCGATCGTAGGGGTCATCTTCCAGGGTGAGGGCTTCGTTATAGTTGTCTAAAGCTTCAGCATATTCCCCATCGGCTTGAGCCGACATTCCGTCGCGGTAGTAGGCGAAAGCTTCCTTCGCTTGTTGATTCGTGGGTAGGATCTTTAAAATGATGTCCGCTACCACGGTAAAGGTTTTGTCGATGAAGTTATCGTTGCGTTGTGTTCTGGGCATGGGGGTTTCGGTCTAAGATTGCTAACAGAGTTTGACGATTGGCTGATTCTTTAATCCTATTGTAGGCATTGTGGTTCCATCCGCTTGCTCAGAATTGAGTTTGTTGAGCCCGATTCAATAAACAGAAAGCAAGGGAGAGGATTTTTTAGTGCCAGTTCGCCCAATCTGTAGGAAAATTGAACAAAAATAGCGGTAAAATAGGGTTTCTGGGGCCTGACCTCAGAATGAAACGGGAAACAATCTTAGGTAAGATCAGTTTATTGTGACCTGGATCACAGTGAAAACGACCAGCCATCGCTGGGAGGCTGAGTTCATGCAACAGGTGCTGGAGGCCCATGAGATTCCCACTCGGATTATTGATTTAGGCATTCTTTCATATTTGGGAACCGGGAGTCCAACCGCCTTGCAAGTGCGTCCAGAAGATCGGTGGACGGCGTTGTTGTTACTCAGTCCCCCAGAAGAAGAGGAACCTGGGTCCGAACTCTGAACAACAGAGGTTGTGGAGAAACGTCAGCAGAGGAAGCGATCGCACTCTTGTTTGGGCTTCTTTGATCAAAGGCCGTGAAGTTGAATCGGTAACAAACAGAAGGGATTAAGCGTTTTCATGTCTCTATTTGATTGGTTTGCAAATCGCCGCAAGTCAGGCCCCATGAGCCAAGAGCGGCAAGAGCGAGAGATAGCCGATGGGCTATGGACGAAATGTCCGGAATGTGGGGTTTTGACCTATACGAAGGACCTCCGAGGGAATCAGATGGTTTGTCTCGAATGCGGGCATCATCTGAGGGTAGATGGATCAGAACGGATTTACCAACTCATTGATGGCACGACTTGGATGCCTTTAGATGAGAATTTGCAAGCGGTGGATGCTCTGAAATTCCGCGATCGCAAATCCTACAGCGATCGCCTCCGGGAATATCAAGACAAAACCGGCTGTTTAGATGCGGTGAAAACCGGACTCGGCAAGCTGGATGGCTTACCCGTGGCCCTGGGGGTGATGGAATTCAAATTTATGGGGGGTAGCATGGGGTCCGTGGTGGGGGAAAAACTCACCCGCCTGATTGAACGGGCCACCCGAGAACGGTTACCCCTAATTATTATCTGTGCTTCTGGGGGGGCGCGGATGCAAGAAGGGATGCTGTCCCTGATGCAAATGGCGAAAATCTCCGGAGCTCTGGAACGGCATCGGGAGAACAAGTTGCTGTATATTCCAATTTTGACCCATCCCACCACTGGGGGGGTGACGGCATCGTTTGCGATGTTGGGGGATATTATTATTGCTGAACCCAAAGCGACTATTGGGTTTGCTGGACGCCGGGTGATTGAACAAACCCTGCGAGAGAAGTTGCCGGAGGATTTTCAGTCAGCAGAGGACCTGCTGCAACATGGGTTTGTGGATGCGATCGTTCCTCGGACTCAGATTAAGAAGACTTTGGCTCAGTTGATTTGTCTGCATCAACCCCAGTCTCCGTTGTCTCATCGGATTCCCTTCCCGGATGCGATGCACTTGAGTACCACGGCGATCGACTAGATCTCTGTTCCATCATGAGGCCATAGATCGGGTAGGGTTGATTCGCGAATCAACCCTTTATAGGAATTGTAGGGTGGGCATTGCCCACATAACTGTTCGGTGGGCAATGCCCACCCTACAATTCCTACTATGGTCCTTTTCGTGCAAGAGGCTCCCACGGACAAAACTATTTTAAACCGAGGATAAGCATAAAATTAAGCAAAAGTCAAAGGTAAGAAATACCTAATTTGTAGGGAATTTATCAGAGATTGTAGGGAGACTCAGGGATAGAATGAATTGAAAAATTCCCGAAGGATTCCCCGAGTGGTGGTGGGTGCTCCAGAGATTAGTGCATCATCCATGCTTGAAGCAAAAATGCAATTTTTAGAAAGTGCCACTTACTGGCATGATAATGATATTGAAAATGGCTTAATGTTGACCTGTCTGCCAAAAATTATGGGTTTCGCCGAATTGTCGATTTCGGAAATTGCTCAAGACTATAATCTCCCGATTGAGGAGATCCTGCGGTGGTGCGATGAGCTCTCGATTGCTTATAAAAGTCCTCAAACCCTTCTGGCGTTGGAGGATGCCAAGGCAATTTTGAGTAAAATTCACGATAATCCCCCGGAGAATTCCGAATTGGAATGTTCCTGAGCGAGCTGAAACCGTGCGATCGCAACTCGAACCCAGATTAGTGGCGAATGACGGGACCCCGGGCGAGTTCGGCTTTTTAACGGGCGATCGCGAACAAACATCCTTGACATCGAGCCGAAATCATGCACAACCGCGCTAACTTGTCAAGTCTTGACCCGAGCGCGGATGACGCATTTTGAAAGCAATCAATGGACATAGGAGCAGTTCCGAACCCGTGAGCAACCGAGCTAATCAAAGCCTGAGCTGTGTTTAGCGTTCAATACCATATCCGCTTTTTTTTGAGGAAAACCATGCTGAAAAGATGCATCTGGCTGGCTGTAGCCACTGTATTCTTCACCTTTCAAATATTTGTCGGGAATGCCACGGCAGTGGAACTCGATCGCGGGATCCGCACCGTACCCTTAAACGACAGTGGCGAGACGATCGTCTTGAGCTTGCAACAAGTTGAACGAGGCAAACGGGTATTTAACGATACCTGCTCCAAATGCCATGCCGGTGGGGTGACCAAAACCGACTTCAACGTGAGTTTGAGCCAAGAAGATTTGGCCTTTGCCACTCCTCGACGAGATACGATTGAAGGGTTAATCGATTACATGAAGAATCCGACAAGCTATGACGGGGAGACGGACATTTCCGAATTACACCCCAGCATTAAGAGTGCGGATATTTTCGCCGAAATGAGAAATCTGACCGAGGACGATCTGTTCGCGATCGCCGGACACATCCTCATTCAGCCTAAAATCCAAGGCATCCAATGGGGTGGTGGTAAAGCCTACCGCTAAATCGGACCATCGGTTACAGACTGCATTCAGACTCGACCGGGCCTCACGGATGTTGTAACGGAAGGACTCAAGTGCAAAAGGGCGTTTTGGGGATTGGGAAATCAGCGATCGGTACTCCCTCTCCCCTAGGAGAGGCGATCGACAAGAGCGGGATTCTCCAAACCCCAAAACGCTCTATGCTCACCCTTGAACCCAACTCTTGTCCGTGGCACCGGCGTCGGAGTGAGAGTTTCTAACCCTGAGTGTGCTTATCCCCCCTAAAGGATTCCCGACTCATCACCTGTGGAAATCCAGGGTCAGAATTCGCGATTAAACCGCACCCCAACTCAAGTGCTAATGTTGCAAAAATTTTTAATCCGCTCAGTGGTGGCGATCGTCGTTACCTGCCTGGGTTTTATGAATTTCACATTACCGGCACAGGCCGACTCGATTGACCTCTATTTGCGCCGCTATTTGCAGGTAACCGAGCCCGTGCCCATCGAAATCAATCAGCAAGGAGAAACCCGCTTATTTTCTCCGGAGGGTTTGCATGAAGGCAAAGAGTTATTTAAACAACATTGCCTGAACTGTCATGTGGGAGGGGCAACCTTGCCCTATCCGGCAGTCTCTCTGTCCCTAGAGGACCTCAGCGGCGCAACCCCCCCCCGGAATAATCTCGAAGGGTTGGTCGCTTATATGCGGACCCCGATGAATTATGACGGCAGCGAGGACATCTACTGGTGTCGAGAGGTCTCGGAGACTTGGCTGCCGACGGAACAGGTGGAAAACATGGCGGCCTTTATTATCCGGGCGGCTCAAAAAGCACCGGGTTGGGGGACCAAAGACTTTACAGGTTAATGCCATTACTGGGCATCGAGAGGGTTAGGGTCGAATTTGCAGAGAATTTCCGAATAAGGACAGAACTGCACTCGATTGCGGCCCTCTCGTTTGGCTTGATATAAGGCGCGATCGGCAAACTCTAGTAAAGACTGGGGGTCTTGTCCGATTTGGACCCCGGCGGCGGTTATCCCCGAAAGTGGGGCGATCGCCCCACCCATGCTAATGGTTATGGGAATTTCTACCTCCTCGGCAGTGATGAACGGTTCCTGGGCGATCGCCTCTCGCAACTCTTCCCCATATTCCCAAGCCGTTTCCGGTCCAATCCCCACCGTTAAACAAATAAATTCCTCCCCCCCATAGCGATAAAACCAACTATTCGCCCGGGCCCGTCTTTGCAACCGCGCCGCAATTTCTTTGAGCACTTCATCTCCGGTGGGATGACCATAAGTATCATTCACCCGTTTAAAAAAATCCACATCAATGGCAAACAGGCAAATATAGTCGCTATAGACAGACTTCTCCTGGGCCGCAGAATGGGGGAGCATTTGGGGCAGCGCCTGTTCCATTGCCCTGCGGTTGGGTAATCCGGTCAACTCATCGGTCAGGGCCAGAGATTCAAGTAATTTATTCCGAGCAATCAGTTGCTTGAGCAGGGCTTCGCGTTCCGATTCCGATTGTTGCAATAATTCCTGTAAGACCTCAATCTCTGCATACATTTCCATCGGGTCTAAGGCTTGCAATAAACTGGTTTGGGTGATAATTCCCCCAAGTTCCCCCTCATTTCCGACCACGACTAAGCGATGCACCCGTCGCCGTTGCATCTGCTGATGGGCTTCCCACAAGGAAGCAACCGGGGCGATCGGAAATAAGGGCGCACTCATCACCGTCGAGGCTCTGAGGCGCTCTAGGTCTAGTTCAAGATTCCGGAACTGTAACATATCCCGTTCGGTGATGATGCCCACGGGACGAACGGGTTTGATTTGACAGCTATCTGCGGACCACACCCCCCAGCTTGAATCCAGGGGAGTTAATCCCTGATGATCCGCTTGAGCGATCACGACGCAACTGACGTTATAAATTGCCATGAGTTTGGCAATATTAATCACCGTGGTCGAGACTGGGGCATGAATCACCCGAGTGATCATCACTTCCGCCACTCGCCGCAGACGCATGAAATCAATCGGTTTGAGGACGGTACGGATCCCCTGTTGGGTGAGGATACCCATGAGGGTTCCATTCACATCAAATACGGGCAGATGGCGAATTCGATGTTGACGAAATAGGGTCAGTACGGTGACGATATCTTGATCCTCGGTTAAGGATTCGGTCAGGGTGAGGACATTTTTTGTCATCACCTCCGCGATCGCAACTCCCTTAAATTTTTGAGAGGCTGCAATCATTCGGACCACATCCCGTTCTGTAAAAATCCCGATTAATTGCTCCCGTTGAGTCCCGTTTCCTCGCTGAGAGTCTAGGATGAGGACACCACTGGTTCTGGCCCGACTCATCAGCGCGATCACGGCTTCTACACTGGTATCTGCCGTGGTGGTGATGGGTTGGGGATTGATCGCCTGTCTAAGAGAAGACACAAACATTACAGCTACATCTTTTTGTTAAATCTCCCCATCACCCTTTAGTGTAAAGGACGAATGCACAATACCGAGGGGTTGAGTTCCTCCCGGGGGAACCCCTTCCCGAGGCTGTCGGAGGGGAGCTAAATTGCCGACTTTGCCTCTACTGTAAAGGTTTTTACCCGAGACGCTCAACGGGGTTGTCACGGAAATGGGGGCTAGGGTTAGGGGGTCTAGCGATCGCTTCGGTTGGGGAATTTACGAAAAACATCACCGAATCGATTGGGCATATCGCGTTGGATGTTAACGAACCGGGATAAAATACTTTTTGACTGACAATTCTGAGTTAAATAGAGGAGAACTACTTTGAAGCGACTATTATCCATCGTTTTGTTGGCGATCGCCGTCCTGACTGTTGCCTTCGTGCCTCCCGCCTTCGCTGGAGATGCCGCCAATGGTGCCAAAATTTTTAGCGCCAACTGTGCCGCTTGTCATGCCGGTGGCAATAACGTGATCATGGCTAACAAAACCCTGAAAAAAGATGCTCTCGATCAGTACGCCATGAATTCTATTGACGCCATCACGACTCAGGTCAAGAATGGTAAGAATGCCATGCCTGCTTTTGGGGGCCGTCTGAGTGACGATCAAATCGAAGATGTCGCTACCTACGTTCTCCAACAAGCTGAAAAAGGCTGGTAGATTGTTTGACTCATCCTTGGGGATGAGGCGATCGCTCTGAAAGTCGATTGACACCTTGGCTTTCGGATTTCGGCAATTTCTGCCCTGTTTAAGACGAAACCCCTCTGGCTGCCGGAGGGGTTTTTTGCGGCGATCTCTGCCTCGGGTTATTTGGCGATCGCCCTGAGATTTGTTATCTTGGTCCCAAACCGTTTGAAAAAAGCAAGATAAAATCTGTGGTTCCTTTACATGATGAAACGCCAACGGAAATTACCCCTTATGTAACTTATGGGTTAATCGCCGTTAATATTTTGGTCTTTTTTTACGAACTTTCTTTACAACAGCAGGGACAGTTAGATGCATTCTTGCAAGATTGGGCCGTTGTTCCCCAACAACTGAGTGCCAGCTTTGCCGGACAACCCAGCCCTAGTACGGTTCCCGAGTGGATTACCTTATTTAGTTCTCAGTTTCTACATGGGGGCTGGTTGCACCTCGGTGGGAATATGTTATTCCTGTGGATTTTTGGCAATAACGTCGAGGACTGCTTAGGGCATATAAAATATATCATCTTTTATTTAGCCTGTGGAGCGATAGCGGTATTAGCCCAGTGGTTTTTCTCGATGGATTCAACTATTCCCTCATTGGGTGCATCCGGGGCGATCGCTGGGGTCATGGGGGCTTACATCTTACGCTATCCCAAATCCAAAATTCTCACCCTCGTTCCCTTGGGATTTTTCCTGACTACTTTCCGCATTCCGGCCGTGTTCTTTCTCGGGTTTTGGTTTGTCCAGCAAGCCTTGTATGGTATAGCGGGTCTATCTCAACAAACCAACATCGGCATGGAAAGTGGCGGAATTGCTTATTGGGCACACGCTGGGGGATTCGTAGTGGGTACAGTGCTAGGTCCATTGCTCGGCTTATTTGATAACCGGCGATCGGTCTAACCCTTGCCCGGTTAGTTTCTTTTCAGAGCTTTTCATCCTCATGACTTGCTGTTGTTTCTGAACTGTAGTTCGTGGTTTAATGTTCGTAATTTAATATTTATAAAAGGAGGGCGATCGCGATCGCCCTCCTTTTTAAACTGATCTCTTCTCTGTTATATAAAAAGAGAAATCAGTTTGCATAATATATATATTATTTTCTATTCCCCAAGTAAAATAAAAGAGCAGAAGTGTCCTCCCCAACTTAGAATAAAAAATGTCCTAATTTTTGCTATTGGTATAATGACCGGAAAACTTAAACCAGACTGGGCAGGCAGTGACCTCCTCTCCCAATTTGTCAACCTTTTGATTCAGACCAAGCCTATTTATTGGCTAATGAAACAACAAGCCCGACAGGTTATTATCAAAACCGCCGAAAAAAATGGCATTCCCTGGCGAAAAAACTATTCGGATTTAGCAGAGTCTGAAGCTAAAAATTTACTCGCAAAACTCACGAACCCAACTATTACCTATCCTGACTATTACTTAGTCCCTTTTCACGCCTATGAGCGCGGTAATCTATGTTGGGACGCGGCATTTGAAGCCCAGTCTGCTACTTACGCAATGGCCCTCAGAGTATGGCCAAAAGAACAAATAAGCTGGGAAGTGGCACAACATCGGCTACGCGGTAGCTTTCACCAAGTTTTAGGAGAATATGGCCCGAAAAAAGTGGCAGATATTCTCGATATCGGCTGTTCAATTGGTCTGTCAACGTTAACGCTACATCGTTATTACAAAAACAAGCAAGACATACCTCCTCGCACTGTCGGCTTAGACTTATCTCCCTATATGTTAGCCGTCGCCCAAACCCTTGATGTCAATCAGGAAATTTCTCAATGGCTACATGAACAAGCCGAAAACACCAATTTACCGTCAGAAAGTTTTGACTTGATAACCCTCCAATTTGTTACCCATGAATTACCCCATCAAGCGACTAAATCTATTTTCCAAGAAGCTTTTCGTCTGTTACGAAAAGGGGGATATTTAGCGTTGGTAGATAACAATCCTCAATCCCCCGTCATTCAAAATTTGCCCCCGGTGCTTTTCACTTTAATGAAAAGTACAGAACCTTGGTCCGATGAATACTATACCTTAAATTTAGAAACAGAAATAGAAGCCGTAGGGTTGACCCATAAAATAACAGTGCCTACGGATCCGCGTCATCGCACTATTATTGCTTGGAAATCCAATTAAAATTGGGATTCTAACCTCCAAGGGCGAAAATCCCTCTTTGCCTATGCCGTGAAGAGGGATAAACGGGATATAAAGCATTTATCAGGGTTTCTTATTATTTCTTAATATTATTTTGTGGCGACAGTTTATCTTGACTTTCGGTAAATAGATGACTCAAGGGGATGACATCAAGGGAATCCTGGATTAGAATCGAAAAATGAGTTTGTCCGGTCAGACTCTCGCGAATTGTTAACCAATTTTAATGGGCAAGGGTGACATGAAAGGTGATTACTGGATTCCGGGGATGGGTGTAGGTTGGATTCGCAGGGCCATGATTCCATCGCCCGGTTTCTCTAGGGTTCGAGCTAAATTCATGACCCGAGGGATATCGTCACAGAGAATACAAATATTATCCAGCAGCAGAAATGCTAACTAGATGGACGGGAAAACTCGGGGCTTTTTAGAACAGTCATCCCGGGTTTACTGAAGTCTTGAAGCGGAAGATGGCAGAATTCTCTAGGTGAAATAGTCAGAGGGTGTTTTACGAGTCCCGATGGAGTTTACCTTAGCGATATTTAAACTCAACTTATACCTCATGTCTAAATCTAAGATGAAATTAAAATCACCAAACCCTGTGGGTAATCTTTTCAAAAACCTGCTCAGATTGGTTTCCAATCTTTTTGAGAAACTCCGACTCAAAGGAGTTGGCAATCGGTTCCAACAATTACGCCGGAGTTGCCAAAGTTTAGAGCAGTTATTAGCCTTGGAAACTCCCAGTTATCCAGACCGGGAAAAGATTTGGAAAACCTACGCAAAAGTTTTGGACCGGGCGGCAAAATATGATGCTTTGGGTCGTTATTCCACGGGTGATTCCTCTCAATTGATTCAAGTGATTAATCAATTTGAGCCACGCCTGGGAAAATTACCGCCAACGGGGACATTTTCCGCCCAACGATCGCTGAGGATTCTGCTGAAACGAGACCCGGTAACGGTTCAGGCATTAGATGCCGCTTGGCGGCTGTCTGGGCGAGTGCAAGATGACGCATCTCGACGGGAAATCCAGCAGATTATCTGTATGGAAACCGCTCGACTAGGTGACCATAATGGACTGCTGAAAAAGTTGGTGCAGCAACGGCAAGCAGGGTATTTGAATCCGGTAAATTTGCAAGAGATTATTGCCAAATTGTTAGTCTCTCATTCCTTTGATGAAACTATACCCTGGAAAGCCTTTTTCTTAGAATTAACATCCCAGGAACTGCCTCGCCTGCATCCGGTTTATGCTTTGATTGAGCGCTGGGAAGAGGCGGCGAATTTAGCGGAAGAGTTGCGAGAGTATTCGGATGCGATCGCCTACCGAATGCGGATGGGGGGAAAAGAGAATGCACTTCAGATGTTGAGCTTATCTGAGCGCATCCAATCCTCGGAGGCGATCGCCCAAGCGCATCAAAAAGTGGGTTGCTGTTTCTGGGATGAAGCCGATTATATAACGGCGTTAGAGCATTTTCAAAAAGCGGGTGACTGGGAACGGGCGAGTGATTGTCATTACCAACTGGGGAACTTACCGACAGCAGTCCAACTCCGTCCCAGCATTAGTCCGGAGTGGATTGATCAGATCCGAGAGAGTATGGAAACCACCGTGCGATCGCACTTAGAGCGCCAGGATTTTTTGTCCTCGGTACGTCTGCTGAAAGCCCTGGAAATAGCATGGCGCAACCATTCCCCCTCATCCCGCGTCCAATCTGAAGCCAGTCGCACCCAGCATCTACTTGGGGAAGTCCTCAAAACGGCTCGCGCTGGGTTGGAACTCCAGTTAACCGACGCGCAAGGAGTGAGAGAGATTGAACTTTTCAAAGCCTGGAGTGGGTTGGAAGAAGCGGCAGGAAACTATCAAGAAGCGGCAGTGAAGGCGCAGCAAGCCCAAGATTACTTTACCGCATCCTTGTTATTTGAAAAAGCTGGTGCGTTCGGGCAAGCGTTATCAGCCCTGGATGAGGCAGATAGTGAGACAAATGAGCTTGTTCCTCAGAAAAAGGCACAACTGCTGGAACAAGGGGGAGATTTCTTTATGGCGGGACTGTTGTATGAACAGTTAGGGGAAACCGATCGCGCCATTGCGATGTATGAACAGGCGAAGGAATTTGAACGGGCGGCGGAACTGCGACGGCAACAGGTGGGCGATCGCCAGGTGGTGTTTGATGAGCGCTTCATTGAATTACTCACAAAAGCTGGACGAATGGAGGAATTGGCGGAACTGTATGCGGCAAAAGCCTACGAACCCGAGCGATCACCAGCAGAAAAAGCGCAGTTATTGCGACGGATCAAGGAACTGGGCGATCGCGGCTTAGTGAGCGATCGCTTGCTGAATTTGGTAGCAAGGGAACTGCCGCAGATTGAAGCGTTGGATCGGCGCAAGTTTGAACAACAAGCGCCTCGATGGGTGCAAGCCGCCACGGAAGCGGTGTTACGGGACTACATTGATGCGATCGGCTTGGATCTCGGCACCAGTAACAGTGTGGTTTGTTTGTATAACCAACGGACAGCAGAAGTGGAAGTGGTGGAATGGCAGGGAAAACGACAAATTCCTTCAGTATTTGCGATCGACCCGATCGGGCGAGAACTGGTGGGGGTTCCCATCTCGGAGTTACTGGGGAAATCCCCCCGCGCCATTGTCACCCAGGCGAAACGGAAGATGGGAACCGATACTAAGTTTAAAGCGGGGGGAGTGGTGTATCGTCCCGAAGAAATTTCGGCGCGAATTATTAATTGTGCGCGGCAATTAGCCCGCGATCGCCTCCGGCAAAAGATTGTCCAACAGATTTCTAAACTGGCGGCGCAAGCAATGGGAACGGTGCCCCCCGAAGAGTGGGTGACAGCCTATCTGGATCGTTATCCCCTGGCGATTCCTTTAAGCAATGCGGTGATTACGGTTCCCGCTTACTTTAATGATGCTCAAAAACAAGCCACCAAAACCGCAGGAATGCTGGCGGATATCAATGTTTTGCGACTGATTCACGAACCCACTGCCGCTTGTTTGGCGCAGAATCATCGGGTGGCTAAAAATGAAACAGTTTTAATTGCTGATTTGGGGGCGGGAACCTTTGATATTTCTATTATTGAGGTGGAGGACAAGGTTTTTGAAGTCTTAGAAATTGAAGGGGATAATTCTCTAGGCAGTGCGGATTTAGATGAGATTTTGTACCGCCATTTTGTGACGAAAATAGAACGGGAAACGGGGTATGAAATTGCCAGCGATCGGTTCGCCGCTACCCGGCTGCGTCAGGCTTGCGAAGAGTTGAAAATTGAACTTTCGACCCGTAAGGCTTGGACAATTCAGCTTCCCCAATTCATGAATGGCACAACCATTGATTTAGAACTAACCCGCCAGGAACTGGAAGAACTTGCCGCCCCCTGGTTGAATCAAATTCGCCAAACTTGTCAGAAAATCACCCATAAACCCCACCGAATTCTGCTGATTGGTGGGGGGGCGATTATGCCTGCGGTTCGGCAGTGTATTCGGGATGTATTTGGACGAGAAGCGAGTGCGGATTTAGATCCGTTAACGGCTGTGGCGAGGGGTGCGGCGTTGCAAGCGGCGATTCTGTTGGGTGCCCTTCAGGAAACGATTTTACTGGATGTGGTTCCCTTTAGTCTCGGGATTAAGTCTTATGTATCCCCCACGGAGTTTAAGTTTGATGCGCTGATTCCTAAACATACCACAATTCCAACTAAGAAAAGTCATAATTATACAACGGTTGAAGACAATCAAACCCGGGTTAAAATTCAGGTGTTTCAAGGAGAATCTCCGATTCCCGAGGAAAATTTCAAAATCGGACAATTTATCTTAGAAGGTATTTTTCCAGCCAAAGCAAGGGTTCCCCAAATTGAGGTGACTTTTGATATTGATACGAATTGCCTTTTAAAAGTGTCGGCGGTGGATCTAGGGACGGGGAATCAATGTAGCATTACCATTGCTGATTCTCATTTATTAACTCCGGCTCAACAGGCATCTCTGAAAACTCGATTTTATGAGGCTCAAACCTATCAGGAACAGTTGGGACATTTACAAAAAATTGCGGCAGACATCATGGCGCAATTTGGGACCATTGAGAAGATGGAAATGGGAGGGTTGACGGTGCGCTTGCGAGAACGGTTGCACTTTTATGAAAGCCATCGGGACCGATATTTGTTAACGGAAACCGATAATCAGATGTTGTTGGAACTGTATCGCGATCGCAATGATTTGGAGATGAAAGCGCGGTTAGCACAGGATCGCTGGGATACGTTGAAACGGAGTGGTGAGAGTTGGATTCAGGGGTATCAGTCGTTAGATGGGAAGGGGACCGAAATTAGCGATCGGGTTAAACTGATGTATCAAGAAGGGTCGAGTTTACTTCAACGAACTCGTGAGGCGGTAACGGAATTAACGGAAGTGGTTGGAATTTATCTCAAATGGTTGAGTGCGATCGAGAATTTAGCCGTCAATCCCGATGGCAATGCGGAAGAGTTGGCGCAGCATTTTCTCAGTCTTCAGCGCTACTCCGAGGCGATGGGATATTTTCAGAAAATTGAGCCTCCTTTCTCTCTCAATCAGGTGGAATTGGGACTAGAAATTTATGCGCGATCGCGACAACGGCAAGATTACCATGCCTTACTCCAAGCACAAGCTCAACCTCTAGGAATTCACAGTCCAGACTTTACGAATCTCAACCATTCCGTACAGATTTATGCCGCTTCTGTGGCATGGATTCAGGTGAATTCCCCGGGACATACGGGCAATGGTAGTGGCTTTTTCATCGGAGGCAGTCGCATCGCCACAAACCGTCATGTTGTCTTCAATGAAACAACGGGAGAATGTGTTTTACCCCACACCATTCAGGTGATTACCCAACAGGGAATGATTCAAGTTGCCTCTATTCAATTACCCACTTGGGGACCCGATGATGTAGCGATTTTGCACTTAAAACCCACCTCAGTTTCCCTGACACCTTTACGATTGGGTTTTTCTGAATTGGTGGAAGTAGGGGAACGAGTGTTAACCCTAGGATTTCCTGCGGTTTACGAGGGCAGATTTGAAGAAAATCTTTACTGTAACGTAGGATTAATCAACCGAATTCGCCCCCAGTCCTTATGCAGCGATCTCGTCTTAGAAGTGAGCATTCCCCTCCAAGGTGGAATTAGTGGTTCACCCCTGTTAAATCAATGGGGAGAAGTCATCGGGTTGCTCAGTTTTACCTTAGAACAAAAACGGCAAGGGCCTAACGGATATGCCTACAGTGAGCGATCGTTTTATGCCATTCCCGTCTCAGTCTTGCGCCGCCTTTGCCTCACCTAAATCCCGCCTAAAAATCCCCCTAAAAGTTCAGATTGAGGCTCAACCCATCCCTGTTAAAAAAATCCCCCTTTTTAACAGGGATTTAATTCATCTTCTTCTTCTGAACCTTCGCCTCCTTCCGGTTGGAGTTCGCTGCCGATCCAGCTTTGCCTTGGTCCCCCGCACTAAAATCACAATCATCAGACTAGAAACTAAAAAAACAGGCAGCAGCGAATATTCGCCCAAACTAATCATGGCGATTAAAAGTACCAGGGGAACTGTCCCAAAAATTATCCAGCCAAAAATTAGCATGATTCCCGGAACATTTCCTCCGGATAACCCTCGAAAAATCATTCCCCTCGCCTGAATTTCTCCCATCGGGTCCAAAGCATTGGGAATCCTTTCAATATAAGGGGAAGGACTATTACTGGGGACCTCAATAAATAACTCTCCTTTGCTGGGATTGTCATCAGGAAAAAACTTTTCGTTGTCTTCGGCTTCACTCATGTTTCTAAACCTCCTAAATTAGTCCAATAACAAAACCTTAAATTTTTATGGGTATTCCATCTCTTGGCTGCCAATCTTAAACGATGACAATTGACCATCAAGTTGATATTCAAAGATTTGGGGGTTTTATTCGAGGCTAAAAGCCTAATTCTTCCCAAGAGCGATCGGCCCCAAAAACCCCACCCCCAAAATCAAGACGAGTCAACCTCCCCTCATCGCCATTCCCCCTGCAAAGTAAACGCCGCCCAAAAATAAGGAGACTTCCAATCCTCACTTGCCAACATCTCCAACTGTGCCTCCCGCAACGCTTCGGCTGGAGTCACCCCTTGGGAGAGTAACTTTCCATAAAACTTCGACATCAATACCGCCGTAGCATTGTCATCCACACTCCATAACGAAACTACCAATCGAGGCGTCCCCGCATACATAAACCCCCGAGTCAACCCCACCAAACCCTCACCGCGAATTGAGTCTCCCAGTCCGGTTTGACAAGCCGAAAGCACTACCACCTGAGCATTCAACTGGAGATTAAAAATATCATGCAAGCGCAAAAACCCATCCACTCCATTCCCTTGCTCATCCACCAGAGATAACACCACCCCAGACAACTCCGGATTACTGCTACTCACAAACCCATGAGTGGCAAAATGAACCATTTGATATTGCGTTAAATCTGTATTCGTCACCGTAGCGCGAGAAGCATCAAAATCAAACGCCGACATCGCCCCACCCCCAGGCACTAACGCCAAAATCGCCTCCGCTTCCTGACGAGTCCCCGGCAATGCAGGAATCGGACGCCCAATAATCGTCTCCGCAGAACGATTTACCACAATCCGACCCAAATCCGATGTCTTCACCGCAGTTTGTCCCGTAACCCGTCTATCATCCAGTTCAAACACTGGGTCCGCAATCAACGCCACCGTTTGAGGTGCAATGGTTCGTCCTGCATCTTGTTGTCGCAAAATCGCTAAAGTCGAGGAGGAAGGTAGATTAATAATCTCCTGATTCACCAACAACGGCGTCAACTCATCCCCTTGTTCCGGAGTGGGTAATGCAGCAAAGGGGATAAAATTCAACACGCCATCGGCCACCACTAACAATCGCTTCCCAGCTAATTTATCCGCCACAGGAGAGAGGAGTAGCTGACTCAGTTGGGTAGCCGAGGCATTGATTTGAGGAATGTTAGGAGACACGGTAATATTGCGGCTCTCACCTCGATAGTCGGGATTTTGCATTAACCGATAAAATTGCTCTCCCAGTTCCTCAATTTCTGCCCGAGACGGGAGTTCGTACACCTCCACACTATCTGGAGTCACCGCCCAAAGGAAGCTACGGTCTTCACCCAGGGAATATTGTAAGAGTAAAGTATCCTGGTCAAGCACCTGCTGCTGAACTTGTTGGACAGTCAGGGGTTGGGGTTGAGTCAGGGCAGCATATCGGGGGCTAGTACGGCGAATTTCTGCTCTTAATTCATCCAGTTGCCGTAACAAAGTATCCAGTTCTTGTTTAAGCGCATTGGCTTGTTCTGGAGTATGTTCTCCAGAAAGTAACTCCATGCGCCGAGATTCCGTGGCATTGATGCGCTGCTGTAGGTTGAGTTCCTTCTCCCCCAGTTCAGGGTCAATCCCACTGCGGATATCAGCATTGGCTTCAGCGAGTATTTCTAACAACGTGCGAGCGCGAGCGCGTTCACTGGCATTAAAGGCTTGTTTGTCATATCCTTGATCGGGGTTTTGCTGGTGCAGTTCCATCAACAGGTCGATGTAGAATTCGTAGGCATTTTGATTTTGAGCAAAGTAAGACTGGCGTAGTTTTTCGCTATCGATTTTGGTGCGAAGGTCTTCGATAAGGGCAATGGCAGCTTCCATGTCCGTCAGCGCTTCCGGGAGGTTGCCTTGACTGCGCTTTGTCCACGCAAGATTGTTGAGGGTAGTCGCTTCCAGTGCCTTATCCCCCACTTGCCGGAATAGGGGCAAAGATTGGTTGAAGTAGTCTAGGGCCGTTTGCTTGTCTCCTAAGTCTGAGTAAACCGCGCCAATATTGTTGAGGGTAGTTGCTTCCACACGGATATCCCCAACTTGCCGGAATACAGGCAAGGATTGGTTGTAGTAGTCCAGGGCCGTTTGCTTGTCTCCTAAGTCTGAGTAAACCGCGCCAATATTGTTGAGGGTTGCTGCTTCCCCACGGATATCCCCAACTTGCCGGAATACAGGCAAGGATTGGTTGTAGTAATCCAGGGCCGTTTGCTTGTCTCCTAAGTCCGAGTAAACTAGGCCAATAGAGGTGAGGGTTGCTGCTTCCCCACGGATATCCCCAACTTGCCGGAATACAGGCAAGGATTGGTTGTAGTAGTCCAGGGCGATTTGCTGGTCTCCTAAGTCCGAGTAAACTAGGCCAATAGAGGTGAGGGTAGTTGCTTCCCCACGGATATCCCCAACTTGCCGGAATACAGGCAAGGATTGGTTGAAGTAGTCCAGGGCCGTTTGC
>NZ_JAMXFD010000035.1:0-10048 GCF_025370875.1 Laspinema palackyanum D2c | reverse complement strand
TAGTTGCTTCCCCACGGATATCCCCAACTTGCCGGAATACAGGCAAGGATTGGTTGAAGTAGTCCAGGGCCGTTTGCTTGTCTCCTAAGTCCGAGTAAACTAGGCCAATAGAGGTGAGGATAGTTGCTTCCCCACGGATATCCCCAACTTGCCGGAATACAGGCAAGGATTGGTTGAAGTAGTCCAGGGCCGTTTGCTTGTCTCCCAAGTCGTCGTAAACCCCGCCAATATTGTTGAGGGTAGTTGCTTCCCCACGGATATCCCCAACTTGCCGGGATAGAGGCAAGGATTGGTTGTAGTAGTCCAGGGCCGTTTGCTTGTCTCCTAAGTCCGAGTAAACTAGGCCAATAGAGGTGAGGGTAGTTGCTTCCCCACGGATATCCCCAACTTGCCGGAATACAGGCAAGGATTGGTTGAAGTAGTCCAGGGCCGTTTGCTTGTCTCCTAAGTCCGAGTAAACTAGGCCAATAGAGGTGAGGGTTGCTGCTTCCACACTGATATCCCCAACTTGCCGGAATACAGGCAAGGATTGGTTGAAGTAGTCCAGGGCCGTTTGCTTATCTCCCAACTTGGAGTAAACCATGCCCATATTGTAGAGGGTTCTCGCTTCCCCTGCTTTATCCCCCACTTGCCGAGATAAAGGCAAGGATTGGTTGTAGTAGTCTAGGGCTGTTTGCTTGTCTCCCAAGTCGTCGTAAACCATGCCAATATTGTTGAGGGTTCTCGCTTCCCCTGCTTTATCCCCCACTTGCCGAGATAGAGGCAAGGATTGGTTGTAGTAGTCTAGGGCTGTTTGCTTGTCTCCGAGGTCGTCGTAAACCCCGCCAATATTGTTGAGGGTTGTCGCTTCAGTTGCCTTATCCCCCACTTGCCGAAATAGAGGCAAGGATTGGTTGTAGTAGTCTAGGGCTGTTTGCTTGTCTCCGAGTAAGTCGTAAATTCGACCCATTCCTGCCAAGGTGAGTGCTTCCATTGCTGCATTGCCTGCAGCGCGATACTGTTGGCCTGCTGCTTCCAACTTCGGCAGGGCTTGACGTAACGATTCAGCTGTGCCTTGTTCAAACAGTTGCATTCCTTCTATTAATAACCGATCGCCCTCTGCACTCCCCTGGACACTGCTACTATTCTGAGCAACCCAACTCTCTCCAATTTCGGTTAATTCGGATAACTTTTTCATCTCCTGGGCTGAACTCGCTGGGGTAATACTTGTGCCGAGTAGCAGAGTTGCGACTATAGCCAATCCTGGAGGAGATAGCAGTAATAACGCTTGACGCACCATTGTTTTGCTTCCTGATTTTTGAGTTGAATGGGGAGAACAATAAACCGAATTGTTTTTGGGAATTAGTCCCGAGTTAAAACTTTGAAGGGGAAGGCGATCGCTGTTCCCCTCCCCAAGGCTTTGATAACTCGGAATCTAGGTCTAGGGGGGGCAGTTCATTCACCGGCTCGTTGACAATATAAAAACAGGGAGCGTAGGTGTTTCCTGCTTCTAAAGTCCAATCCCCCCGGTAAGGCGTAACTCGATGTTCGTCTGCGGATTTGACAACGATTTTGTAGTCTCCGGGGGGCAGGGTGTAGCGGCCAATCGGTCCGAGTTCCGGACAAGATTCAGGTTTATTTTTGATAAATGTTTCACATTCAAAACAGGGTTCTAGTTCTTCGATTCGGTCTTCGGGTCCACTGAAGACTAATTGCATTCGTGTGGGGGAGTCGTTCTGAATTTGGACCACGGTATAACTGCTATCGCTATAGCCGCTAGAGGAGGGTTGAGAGATAATTCCTGCCCCTTGTTGTTGGGCTTCAGCGATGAGAGCTTGGACTAAAAGTTGTTTAGTTTCTGGACTCAGATGATGTTGAGGATAGGCTTTGAGAAATTGTTCATAGAAGACAACCGCCTTACTATATTCCTCCTGGGTTTGGTATTGCTGGGCGCAGGCTCGGTATAATATCGGTAATTTCTGAGAACTCTCCTCAACAATTTGATTGCGTCGGAAGGGTTCTAAATGATTACAGAGTTTCGGGTCAGTGAGTTGAGTGATTTCGGTTTGAGTAAATAGTTCACCGGCTTTTTTCTGGATGGAGGGGCGCAGTTCGGTGCTGGGATGACGAGCCAAGATACTATTATAAGTAATCAGGCTCGAAACTAAATGTCCTTTTTCCTGGTAGGTGAGAGCTTTTTGGTAGGCTTCACATTCATTAATTCGGGTTTGGGAACGATGAGCAATTTGATTGACATCCACGGGAAGCCAGCGAGAAGTGATCCGTTTAAAATGAGGGATTGCCTCTGCACAATTTTCGGTTTTGTAGGCTTCATAACCCTGTTGGTAGTCTTTGACATTGAAATGCGATCGCACTGCCATCCAGGTCACCATTCCCCCAAAAACAATAGCCGCTAAATAAAACACCCAAAACGCTGAGTCAGGGTTAGGTTCTGGAGAGGGTTGATAGGGGCGATACACTTTGACTTTGGACATAATGAACTCCGATTAATCATCCTGATAGATAGCACATTTAAACCAATAGGAATGCGGTATTTAAAACGCATTCCGCTTGTTTTTTCCGTTGTTTCAACCGTCATCACCACCGGATTATTCCTCACAACTCCCGGTAGCAACCGCACCACTTTTCCCGGAAAATCGTCCCCGTGGAGGGGAAAGACCGGAACCGATAAAATAGCTCACTTCCATTCCCCCTGCAATGTAAACGCTGCCCAAAAATAGGGAGACTTGCGATCGTCACTGGCCAACATCTCCAACTGCGCCTCCCGCAACGCTTGGGCTGGCGTCATCTGTTGTGAAAGCAGCTTTCCATAAAAACTCGACATCAACTCTGCCGTTGCCTGGTCATCCACATTCCATAAAGACACCACCAACCGAGGAGTTCCGGCATACATAAACCCCCGAGTCAAGCCCACCAAACCCTCACCGCGAATCGAATCCCCCAGTCCCGTTTGACAAGCGGACAACACCACCACCTGAGCATTCAACTGGAGATTAAAAATGTCATGCAGCCGGAAAAAGCCATCCACCTCATTCCCCTGTTCATCCACCAGGGATAATACCAAACCCGAGAGTTCCGGCGCACTGCTACTCACAAAGCCATGAGTAGCAAAATGAACCATTTGATACTCACTTAAATCTGTATTCGCTACCGTAGCACGAGAGGCATCAAAATCAAACGCGGACATTGCCGCATCTGCCGGGACTAACCCCAGAATCGCCTCCGCTTCCTGCCTGGTCCCCGGTAGGGCCGGAATCGGACGCCCGATAATGGTATCCGCCGAACGGTTCACCATCATCCGCCCTAAATCCGATGCCTTCACCGAAGTTTGTCCCGTTACCCGTTGGTCATCCCGTTCAAACACCGGGTCTGCAATTAACGCCACCGTTTTCGGGGCCAATTGCCGTCCCGCATCTTGTTCGCGCAGAATCGCTAACGTCGAGGAAGAAGGTAGATTGATAATCTCATGATTTACCAACAACGGTGTCAACTCATCCCCACTTCCCGGAGTGGGTAATGCAGCAAAGGGGATGAAATTCAACACCCCATCGGGAACCACTAACAACCGCTTCCCAGCCAATTTATCGGCAACCGGAGATAGCAACATCTGACTCAGTTCGGTGGCAGAGGCATTGATTTGAGGAATGTTAGGAGACACGGTAATATTGCGACTCTCACCTCGATACTCGGGATTTTGCATTAACCGATAAAATTGTTCTCCCAGTTCCTCAATTTCAGCACGCGGCGGGAGTTCGTACACCTCTACAGTATCCGGAGTCACTGCCCACAGGAAGCTGCGGTCTTCCCCTAGGGAATATTGTAAGAGCAAAGTATCATTATCAAGAACCTGCTGCTGAATTTGTTCCGAAGTCAGGGGTTGAGGTTGAGTCAGGGCAGCATACCGGGGGCTAGTGCGGCGAATTTCCGCCCTTAATTCATCCAGTTGCCGCAACAAAGTATCCAGTTCTTGCTTGAGCGCATTAGCTTGTTCCGGGGTATGTTCTCCAGAGAATAACTCCATGCGCTGGGATTCAGTAGCGTTGATGCGCTGCTGTAAATTGCTTTCCTTCTCCCGCAGGTCAGGGTCAATCCCACTGCGGATATCAGCATTGGCTTCAGCGAGGATTTCTAACAACGTGCGTGCGCGAGCGCGTTCGCTGGCATTAAAGGCTTGTTTGTCATATCCTTTATCTGGGTTTTGCTGGTGCAGTTGCATCAGCAAGTCGATGTAGAATTCGTAAGCACCTTGGTTTTGCACTTGGGCGAAGTAGGACTGGCGCAGTTGTTCGCTGTCGATTTTGGTGCGGAGGTCTTCGATAATGGCAATGGCCGCTTCGATGTCGGTTAGCGCTTCCGTGAGATTGCCTTGAGTGCGTTTGAGAACAGCGAGATTGGAGAGGGTAGTAGCTTCCACTGCCTTATCCCCCACTTGCCGAGACAGGGGCAAGGACTGGTTGAAGTAGTCAAGCGCGGTTTGCTTGTCTCCCAGGGCGTTGTAAACCGCGCCAATATTGGTGAGGGTACCTGCTTCCCCTGCCTTATCTCCCACTTGCCGAGACAGGGGTAAAGATCGATCGTAGTAGTCAAGGGCCGTTTGCTTGTCTCCCAGGGCGTGGTAAACCATGCCAATATTGTTGAGGGTACTTGCTTCCCCTGCCTTATACCCCATTTGCTGAGATAGGGGCAAGGATTGGTTGAAGTAATCAAGCGCCGTTTGCTTGTCTCCCAGGGCGTAGTAAACCCCGCCAATAGAGGTGAGGGTAACAGCTTCCCCTGCCTTATCCCCCACTTGCCGAGACAGGGGTAAGGATTGGTTGAAGTAATCTAGGGCCGTTTGGTTGTCTCCCAGGTCGGAGTAAACCAGGCCAATAGAGGTGAGGGTAATCGCTTCGGTTGCCTTATCCCCCACTTGCCGAGACAGGGGCAAAGATTGGTTGTAGTAGTCAAGGGCCGTTTGCTTGTCTCCCAGGGCGGAGTAAACCAGGCCAATATTGTTGAGGGTAACAGATTCCCCTGCCTTATCCCCCACTTGCCGAGACAGGGGCAAGGATTGGTTGTAGTAATCTAGGGCCGTTTGCTTGTCTCCCAGGTCGGAGTAAACCAGGCCAATATTGTTGAGGGTAGTCGCTTCCTGTGTCTTATCCCCGACTTGCCGTGATAGGGACAAGGATTGGTTGAAGTAGTCTAGGGCAGTTTGCTTCTCTGCGAGTAAGTCGTAAATTCGACCCATTCCTAACAGAGTGATTGCTTCTTTTGCTGCATCCCCTGCGGCACGGTATGCTTGGTGTGCAGATTGCAATTTTTGCAGGGCTTGACGTAATGATTCAGCTGTCCCTTGTTGAAACAGTTGCCCTCCTTCTTGCAGCAACCGATCGCCCTCTGCACTCCCCTGATACTGAGCGACCCAACCCTCTCCAATTCCGGTTATTTTTGATAACTTGTCCATCTCCTGCGCTGAACTCACCGGGGCAACACTTGAGCTTAGTAGCAGAGTTGCGGTTATAGCCAATCCTGGACGAAATAGAAGTAACAACCCTTGACGCACCATTGTTTTATCTCCTGATTTTTGAATAGTTTGGACTATGGTTTGAGCGTTAAAATCCGTAATTGGAAGGGGCCGATCGCCTTTCCTGTTCCCTTGTCTTTGATAACTCTGCATCTAGGTCAACCGGCTGCGGTTG
The DNA here is from genome assembly GCF_025370875.1 of Laspinema palackyanum D2c. NCBI lineage: Bacteria > Bacillati > Cyanobacteriota > Cyanophyceae > Oscillatoriales > Laspinemataceae > Laspinema > Laspinema palackyanum. Next base: position 4,367 of record NZ_JAMXFD010000035.1, on the reverse strand, counting down.
TCGAAGTGGATCTCGGATGATATAAAAGCATTGTTGGTAGGTTAATGAATCCTCTAGGTTCCAATCCCCTCGGTAGGGAATGACTTGGTATTCATCGATGGATTTGACAACGATTTTGTAGTCTCCGGGAGGAACGGTGTAGCGGCCAATGGGTCCGAGTCCGGGGCAGGTTTCTGGGCCTTTGCCAAAGTAGGTTTCACAGTCAAAACAGGGTTCTATTTCTTCGATGCGGTCTTCGGGTCCGCTGAAGACTAATTGCATTCGTGCTGGGGAATCGTTCTGGATTTGGAGGACGGTATAGCCGCTTTCGGTATAGCCGCTGGCGCGGGGTTGGAGGATGGTTCCAGCGCCTTGTTGTTGGGCTTCGGCAATTAAGGTTTGAACTAATTTTTCTTTGATGTTTGCGGCGATTTCATGGTCGGGATAGGCTTTGAGAAATTGTTCATAGAAAATGACGGCTTGGCTATATTTTCCTTCGGCTTGTTGCCGATCGCCACAGTCCCGGTAGAATGCCGGTAGTTTTGCGCCTATTCCGGGGATGATTTCATGGCGTCGGAAGGATTCCAATTGTTGACAAAATTCCGGTTCTGTGAGGTGGCTGGGTTTGGTTTCACTGAACAGTTGAGCGGCGTTTTGATGGATGAGGGGCCGCAATTCGGTGGTGGGATGGTTGGCGAGGAGATTGTTATAAGTAATTAGGCTGGAAACCGATTGGCCGTTTTGTTGTTCGGTGATGGCTTTTTGATAGGCTTCGCATTCAGTTTTTCGGGTTTGGGCGCGCTGGGAGAGTTGATGGGCATCTACGGGACTCCAGCGATGAATGACGCCGTTAAAGTTGCCGATCGCCGTTGGACAATCCCCAGTTTTATAGGCTTCATACCCGCGTTTATAATCCTGTTTATTGAAATGCGATCGCAGGGTCATTCCCCCACAAAATAAGCCAAGGGCAACTGCCATTAAATACCGCAGCCATAGTCCGGAATGCCCAGGGGGTTCTGGAGAGGATGGAGGATAGTAATAGATTTTTGGCATGGCAAAATTGGGTTAGTAACACCACTGATTTCACTGATTTTCACAGAAGGGGTTCTGTGATTCTGGCGGAGACAGGTGGAATCCAGTCGGTTTGTCTGGACAAGATTTTGGGTGGATGGACCTGTCTTAATTTGTTAAATTAGGATAAGGTTTTCGCCACCATAACATAGGTTGAGAGTTGAGTTCTGTAAAATTTTATAGTTTTTTAATGTTTTTAGAGAATTTTTGCGGTATTTAAGTGAGTTGGGGGGAGTTTATAGTGAGAATAGGGCCTATCCAAGTGTTCTATTTAGAGGAAAACTGTTGCTACGTTCAGAAGAGACTCCCCTAACCTGGGACAGGGGGGAGTTGGAATTTGGCAATTTTTCTAGTAAAATTGGGGGAATCTGGTCTAGGTTTATACTGTTTAAAATTGTGGATAAATTTTTACAAGGGGTGTTATGAAACGTCGTTATTTTGTTCAGGGTGCGGGTGCCGCTTTAGCCGCTTTAGGGTGGAGTCAATTAGAGATTCAGCGGCAAGGATTACGGTATGCTCAAGTTTTGGCTCAGGATACGCCGCGTAAGTTAGCTTTGTTGGTGGGAATTAATGACTATTCTCTGGCTAAGGTTAGTCCGTTGCGGGGATGTATTACCGATGTTGAGTTACAGAAAGAATTGCTGATTCATCGGTTTGGATTTAATCCACAAGATATTTTGATGGTGACGGATGATACGGCGATTAAACCAACTCGGGCGGGGTTGATCGAGGCGGTGGAATCTCATTTAATTGCTCAGGCAAAACCGGGGGATGTGGTGGTGTTGCATTTTTCGGGACATGGTGCCCAGGTGGTTAATCCTTATAATCCCTTGGGGAATCCTCGGGAACGGTTGAATAGTACCTTTGTTCCGAGCGATCGCCAGATGTTAGTTCAGGAAGAACAGACGATGGTTTCTGATATTATGGGAGCGACTTTGTTCCTGTGGATGTCGGCAATTAATACGGAAAATATTACGGTAACTTTAGATAGTTGTCACTCGGGGGGTGGCAAGCGGGGAAATTTGACGATTCGGGCAATTCCTGGAGGTGGATATCCCAGTTTGGAGGAACAGGAATATCATCAACAGTGGGTGTCTAAGTTGGGAATTTCACAAGAAAAGTTTGTGGAGGACCGGCAAAAGGGAGTGGCAAAAGGGGTGGTGATTGCTTCGGCAGCAGCGACTCAGTTGGCGGCAGATGCGGCGTTTGAAGGGTTCTTTGCTGGGGCGTTTACTTATGTTCTCACGCAGTATCTATGGCAGCAAACGGGCAGTCGCGGGGTGAAGACGGTTTTGGGGAATGTGGCACGCACGACGATGCGAATTTCTTCGACTCGGCAAGTACCGGAGATGGAGGTGAAACCGGGAAGCGGGAATGAATCAAAACCGACTTATTTTCTGCCGGTACAGTCTATTCCGGCAGAGGCGGTGATTACGGCAGTGAATGGCGATCGCCTGGAACTGTGGTTAGGGGGAATTGACCCTCAGTCGTTGACGGCGTTCGATCGCAATGCGGTGTTTGCACTGGCGACGGAGGGAGATGCCGGGGGATTGGTTCAAATTGAGTCACGGCAGGGGTTGGTGGCGCAGGGAAAGGCAGTCGCACCTTCGGCAGGAGTGAAACCCGGTGCGCTGTTGCAGGAACAGGCGCGGGCGATTCCGGAAAATCTCACGTTGCGGATTGGGTTGGATGAGTCGTTGGGGGGAGAGTTGGAGGTAGCAAAACAGGCAGTTGCTGCGGTGGAACGGATGGAAGCATTGCCTTTGGGGGAAACCCAGGTGCATTATATTTTAGGACGGATGACGGAGGCGCTACATCAGGAAGTGAGGGAATCCGGGGTGGTAGAGGTTCCGGCAGTGGGCAGTTTGGGGTTATATGGTGCGGGTTTGGACTTGATTCCCGGTTCATTTGGGGCGGTGGGAGAGTCGGTGGTTGCGGGGTGCGATCGCCTCAAGAGTAAGTTTCGGGCATTGTTGGCGGCGCGACTGGTGAAGCTGACTTTGAATGCGGAATCCTCGCGGTTGAATGTATCAATGGGGTTGAAGGTGTTGCAGGGGTCTCAGGCGCAGTTTGCGGCGAGTGCATTTACTGCGCGGGGGGGGATGGGGAGAACGACTGAAGTCGTTACTACGAACGGGGGAGGGGGGATTCCGAGGATTCCGGTGGGGGTGGAGGTGCAGTGTGAGGTTACGAATGGGGAAAGTCGGGATTTATATGTGACGTTGTTGGTGATTACGACAACGGGGGAATTGGTGGTGGTTTTTCCGAATAGTTGGACGGCGGGGGTTGATGCCGCGTTGGTGAAGGCGGGGGAAACGCGGTTGATTCCGGATGGCAGTCGGGACCCGTTTAAGTTGACGATTTCACCGCCTTTGGGGACGGCGGAAATTTTGGCGATCGCCAGTTTATCTCCCTTGCGGACTTCCCTGCAACAGTTACAACAAATTGCCGCAGCGCGAGGGACAAGGGAGGGGGTTTTAGGGTTGGAAGAGGAATCGGTTTTGGCGGTAGAAAATTTATGGGCTGATTTGAACCAAACTCGCAATATTACGGCTTCATTTGACCCACGTTCTCGCATTGCTCAAACGGAACAAATGGCGGCTTTATCGATTACGTTTCAGGTGGTTTAATGGGGAGATTTGAAGAGGATTCTGGGCGGAATGGGGGTTAGACAAATTGGAAACAGGAATCCGCAATCAGCAGGACTCGGATTCGGGGGTGCAGTCAAGTTTGACGGGTTGGATTATTTTTTTAATTTTTCTTGACAAAAAAAAATACTATGCTAAAATAGTTGGCTATTAAATATGGGATTTTTTCGGGAGACGCAACCCGTGCCAGGATTGGGGCTCAATGGGTTAATTGAGGGGGCGATCGCCAGATTGATTGCTCTCGGGGATTTTGTCGGAGATGCCTTAAAACTGGAAAGGGACTCAGGTTGCGATCGCCACTTTATTTCGGTTTGGGTGATTATTACAGGGCTATAAGATGAACAAATTCAGCATGATGCCGATCGCGTTGGTGCTCTCCTCCATGTTGACTGCACCCGCTAGTTTTGCACAACCCATCGCCCCTGCGGCGGATGGGACAAATACTCAGGTTAACCCCGAGGGGAATCAGTTTAATATTACCGGCGGAACCCTATCGGGCGATCGTCTTAATTTATTCCATAGTTTTGAGCAATTTGGCCTAAATGCGGGTCAAGTTGCCAATTTTTTATCCTCTCCAGAGATTCAAAATATCCTCGGACGAGTCACGGGTGGAGATGCTTCCATTATTAATGGACTCATTCAAATCACCGGGGGAAATTCCAATCTATT
>NZ_JAMXFD010000034.1 GCF_025370875.1 Laspinema palackyanum D2c | reverse complement strand
CAACGGTGGTCATTAACCAGTGATGGATTTATCAGGAATACTTTGTCTGGCAAGTGCATCGATGTAGCTGGTGCTCCCGGCAATACGAATGGTGCTGGACTCCAACTTTGGGACTGTGAAACATCTGGGCGTAATGGTGATAATGGCTCACAGACAGATCAACGGTGGTCATTAACCAGTGATGGATTTATCAGGAATACTTTGTCTGGCAAGTGCATCGATGTAGCTGGTGCTCCTGGCAATACGAATGGTGCTAGACTCCTACTTTGGGACTGTGAAACATCTGGGCGTAATGGTGATAATGGCTCACAGACAGATCAACGCTGGCGCTTACAGTAAAAAGCCCTGCCTTACCGCAAGCAGTCCAGCCCTCAGTTAGAGCAAACTAGCAAACATCCTGGGCGCGTTGGGTTAAGCGGTCATGCAAAATAAATTGCATATTTTATAATTTTGAGGTAAAATCAGTAATTTAGACATAAATATGCTATAGACAAGGAGAATAATCTATGAAATTTATAAATTTATATCCCGAAACTGAAAAAATGCTAGAAAGAATTTATCACAATAGCCAGCATCATAAAGTTAGGCAAAGAGCTCATTGCATTCTTTTAAGTTATAGAGGCTTTAAAATGGAAAAGTTATTAGAAATTTTCAAAATAAGTCGTCGAACTTTACAATATTGGTTTCAACGCTGGGAGCAAAACAAATTAACCGGGTTGTATGACCAACCTGGAAGAGGAAGAAAAACCAAGTTAACACCTCCCCAAAAACAGCAAGTTAAGGAGTGGGTAAAAGCAGAACCAAAAGACTTAAAAAGGGTCATAAACCAAGTTCAAGACGAATGGGGAATTAAAGTCAGCAAAGACACGATAAAAAGAATATTAAAAAAGTTAGGTATGACCTGGAGAAGAATGAAAAGAGGATTGGCTGGAAGTCCCTTTGAATGGGAATATGAGTTCAAACTGGAAAAACTAAAAGAATTAAAAGAGTTAGATAAGAATAAAGAAATCGACTTGCATTTTTTAGATGAATCAGGGATGTCTTTGACGCCTTCACTACCTTACGGATGGCAAGATAAAGCAGCGAAGATTATTCTTCCAAGTTCTTCCAGTAAAAGGTTGAATGTATTGGGAGTAATGAATCGACGGAATGAATTAAAGTATGAAACATATTCTGGAAATCTAAACAGCGAAAAACTGATTAAGTTTTTAGATAAATTTAGTGAAAACTTAACCCAAAAAACTGTCGTAGTAATGGACCAAGCCTCAATTCACACCAGTAACGCAGTTCTAGGAAAACTAGAAGAATGGAAGACCAAGAACCTGGAGCTATTTTGGTTGCCTCCGTATTCACCTGAACTAAATTTAATTGAAATTTTATGGAAATTTCTCAAATATGAATGGATTAAAATAGAAGCTTATAAAAGCTGGCAAAATTTAGTTGATTATGTGACTAATGTCCTCGATAATCTGGGAAAAGAATATGCAATTAATTTTGCATGACTGCTTACTTATTGCATGAGGAATGTCTGATGTGCTTGCAGGATGGTAACGAATCCAGGCCCGGCGAATCAGTCAGCTCCTGCGAGCTATGCAAGTTGGATATTCCAGTTTGGAGCGAGGGACTGCCAACCTTGTTTGAGATTGGAGCGAACCGGCCACGCCAGAAGCTCATGGATTCATCTACTTTGCCTGGATGTTTGGAATAGATAATTATCCGACTGAGTATTTAGTGAATTGTCGTTTAAAAGGGGAGTGAAACCCAATTACAATATCAGAATTGGGTATCCCCATTTTCACTAATTGTTCAGCCACCGAGTCTTCAGTCCCGTTATACTGAATCCAAATTTTACCCTCTTCAATATCAAAGTGCATCACCGGACCAAATACCCGTTTATTTCCCTGCCACCCTACATAATTTAGCTGATAAGGGTCATTTTCACTATCAAAAATAAGCTGGGTTTTTATAGTGTTCGCATCCCCCGAAAGTTGGGCGTGTTCCTGCAAAATTTGCTTGATAATTTGTCGGTAATGTGCTAACTTATCCATGACCAAATCTCCTCCAATTTAGGGTTATCGACCACCAATTCAACCGGGTAGCGAATAGAATTAATTCCGCTTCCCCCTGGGATAACCTTTTTATGGTATAAACCTACTCTTCTTCCATTTAGTTAATTTTACTCTAAATAGATAAAGTCATTCCCGAAGAAACTTCCGGAATTATGGCGAGATATTAGCTAGTTGTTGCCAGACAAGAATCGCCTAAAGTATCTCAAATCAAGGCATCTCTAAATTGGCTATCTCTTTCAACCGCTCACTTTCTTCTTGAACCTCAGCCATTAAGTCATCCCAGTCATCCGGTGGATAACCGCTGTTCAGCATTTTCTGAAAAACTCGATAAGCATCTGTCTTACTCTGATATGCCCGTTTTGAGTTCTCATCATTGACCCAAACAAAAACTAGGATTTTGCTGTCTTGGTGATATCGAAAAAATAATCGGTACTGTTGAAAAAACTTAGCGCGGAACCAATGCTTATATTCATCTCCGAGAGTAGACCCTTGGCGATACTCATGGAGAGTTGGATCTTGAGGGATGACATCAAATGCCAACTTAGCAATTGCAGCTAAACCTTTGATCGGATTTTTTTTTCGATAACTTAAAGGGTCCTTCTGACACCAATTTTTAACTTATGTCAGAAGCTGCTCAACCTGCGCTAGAAAAAGAGGATGGGCGAAGATATTCCATAAATTAATCAACGAGTATGCCATTTTTGGACTAGGGCCCGACAGATTGTTTAACTTTTTGCTAATGTCAGTGTTATTCATGGATGCTGCCGCATACAGAACTAATTGTGCCCAACTCACTAATTGATGGGTATTGGTGACCCGAGCGGCGATCTCCTCTAAAATCTAGCGTTGACGGGTAGATGTTGTGCAGGTTTTGGCTTTTGGAGTAGGCATTATCGGTTGCGTAGGCAGGAGACAACGTTAACGGCAAGCCAACGGCATAGGGTGGCTGGGCGCTCATTCCATTATAACTGCTCATGTTCTTTCGCAACCCTGCACTAGGTGTTTACCATTTTTACGGATATGATTAGATTTACAAGGCGGAAATTGCATAAAGATTTACCCTAATCCATATTCTCATTATCCAGCCCTCACTGATGAATTACCTCGCTTACAATCTCCAATGGCAATCTGTCATACCCTTGCCAGAGTTCCTACCAGATGACAACTCCAAGCCAGACGTCCTCATTCAGTATGGGGATGTTCCCACTGCATTATCTAACCCACGCGATGAAGGTGTAAGTTGGCAGGCGAACCCTGGCAAATTGCTACTGAATGTTAAAGATGTGGCGCGGTATTTGGTTTGCGACGGCTGCGAAATCTGGATTGAACCGGCAGCGGGTAGTGTAGAAACAGACGTGCGTGCCTTTTTATTGGGTTCGGCAGTAGGGGCATTGTTGAACCAGCGAAAAATCCTAGTTCTCCATGCTAGCGCCATCCAAACGGCGCGAGGGGCGGTGTTATTTACGGGGTATTCTGGCAGAGGCAAATCTACACTGTTAGCAGCGATGCTACAACGAGGCTACTCAATGCTCGCCGATGATAAAACAGCGATTGTCTTGGATGAGGAGGGATATCCCTTAGTCATTCCAGGCTACCCTAGCACCCGACTGTGGGCTGAGGCAGTCGCTAAACTTAACTATTCTTTCTCAGATCTGCCGCGCGTGCGTCCCAACCTAGACAAATATATTCAAAGAGTAGATTGCTTTTGTCGCCAATCCGTGCCGCTTTATGCTATCTACGTGCTTGAATCCCATCAGGGGCAAGATATCCAACTTGAGGCTGTCGAGGATATGCACAGGTTTACATCGTTGTACCAGCATTATTATCGTAAGGAATGGCTGCGCGGTTTAAATTTACATTTGTTACACTTTCAAATAACGACACTCGTGGCTAAGACAACCCGAATCACGCGCATCGTTCGCCCACAGCATCTGTTTTTGCTAGACGAATTGGCAAACCGAGTGGACGAAGATATAAATATATGAATTGATGATTGGTTTCGTGGCGAGGGGCTTATAAATCTACGGAAGGAGTCAACTTCTCAAACCAATTTAAGAACTGGCTGGCAATCACGCCTCCGTGTATAAATAACTGCAAAGTTAGAGGCTTAAGAATGGGCTTCTGATAAGTTGGATCTGGAGATTGGGTATATTCATAAAGCATCTGGCGAATCTTTGGAATGTCTAAGTAATGATAAGCTAGCGAATCACGCTCGATTTCGTCTAGCAGGAGAATTCCTTCTTGTCCAAACTTCCACAAACGTGAGTGATAATCGGGAGAGAATGCTACCTTATCGGGTCGCCATTGTACTTTTTTGGGTAAAATGCCCTCCATACCGAGCCGAATTAAGTTCCGGTTCCAACCGTTTTTAAACTTGAGATGGGCAGGCACCGCTAAACAAAAAGCAAGCAGACGAATATCATAATACGGCAAAGCCCAGGTTAAGTGATGGTGATACCAAATTTCGGATGTTGCACCTTGAACTGCCTTAATTGCATAAATCTCGCGCTCTAACATAGAAACTGGGAATGAATCCTGGAGATAGGTTCCACGACGCAGTTGGTTTCCTAACCCCAACTCACGAGCGAAATCGGGATTAATCGGGCTAATTTGATTTAAAAGATAAGGTTTTCTTTGAATCGAGAACAACGGTAGAACAACATCTCCACCGAAGACGCGCCACCACTTACGGTTTTGTAGTTGTGCGACGGCGGCAATCTCTTGCCCTAAAGTTAGCCAGTGTAGATTTTTAAAGAGATCGGGCAGATAGCCCTTGCCGTGAGAAGATGGGCCGAGTTCTGCCCCTATGCCATGAAAAACAGTACGAACCTGTTGTTGGGCGAGGGCTGCTTGCAACGCATCATGCAAATAATAAAACCAGACAATAGGGCTTTCTTCGTAGAAAAAATGGCGATCTAAATCCTTATAAGGACTTTTTCCAGCTGCTGAAACATAAAGCGGCTGAAGATTTTCCTGTTGGCAAACCGCCTCGACAAATTCCCGTTCATCTGATGCGATTCCCTGGTAATTTTCTGGCAGTATTCCCGCCACCGGAATCAATTCTTTGCCTTGCTCGCGCAGTTGAGAGGCTGCAACACAAGCGATCGCAGAGGAGTCTAATCCGCCACTGAGCAACACACCTATCGGGTAGGCACTTCGTAAGCGACACTTTAATGCATCGGCAAATAATTCCCTAAAGGCTTCTAGATATTCCTCGTCATGTTTATAAGGCAATGGTTGCCAAGAGTTTGGTTGCCAGTATTCGTAAGCTACAATTCGCTCTGCCTCTATTACCAATGTATGGGCAGGACGCACATAATGAATATTTTGAAAGAAGGTGGCCTCTGGATTCAACTGATTATTAAAGTTGCCAATTAACCAGTCAGCGAGCTTGTTTTCGTTAAGCTGCTTAACAACACCAGGTAAAGCAAGAATACCTTTTGCTTCTGTTGAAAAAGCAAAAATCTCAGGAGTTTGATAATAATGCAATATTTTCACTCCCATTGGATCTCGCACGCAGATCAATCGTTGTTCGCGAGAATCCCACAAAGCGAAAGCAAAGTCCCCCAGTAAAAATTTAGGGCAATCTATCCCCCATTTTTCATAAGCTGCCAAAATAAAGGCACTATCGGGCAGGTGTTTGGCTTCTGCGGGGGAAATGTTGAGGCGAACGCACAACTCCTGGCGATTATCAATTCGGGCATCTGCCGTAATGACTAAATCTCCCCGTTGATTCACCAGGGGCAGTTTTTCCTCCTGCGATTCTGGGGTAATCCACATCATCTGATGTCCAAAGGCTACCGAACCCTCGCACCAGGTTCCGCTAGAGTCCACACCTCGGTGAGCAACGGCTCTCATCATCCAATCTAACCCGTGCGGTTGGGCAGGTGCCCCATTGCGGTGAAAAAAGCCAACGAGTGCGCTCATCCTTGATAAATCCTAGCTCTTGTGTTCTCTTAGAGGCTGTTGATAGTTTTTTTAGACTTCGTGAATCAACCCTTCTACAAGCAGGGTATTGAGATAATTCATTACCTCGTTCTCACAGGCTAAAGGATCTACCTCAAACTGTTGCTGTAGCTGCTCGCAGAGGGCTTGCACGGAAACTGGGGTGGCCATAGCCCACCAAATGCGCTTACCTATCCCATTCATCCCGTAATAGGCTTCATTCTCAATACTCATCAATACCAAATCTTCATCCAGTTCGCAATCCAACAGGTCAGGGTTTTGAACCACAACCGTTGCTAGGCTTAGATTAGACTGTTTACCAGAAGAAGTCTGTAAGGGTTCGGACATTGTTAAAACCTGAATTTTTTACGCAATCCAGCCAAGGTTTTACTTGACTTTAGTTGTTCAACTATGTTATAACCCATATTCCGCACTTCAAGCATACTACAAGATGTGTTTTAACGGAAAAAGTGGATCACAGCTTCTATAGTTGAAATTTAATCTCAATAGTTAATGTAGTATGTATTTTTACTTATCACGGCATTCAAAGCTTTTTTCGTAAAAAGCTTTGAATGCTTAGCATAATATACTACATTTTGAAGTGCGGAATGTGGGTTATAAGTAGGTAGACCCAATTAAACGTAGAATCCTAGGCTCCATCAGTTGACCTCTCCTTCCCTCCCCGCGTCGAGTAGGGAAGGTGATTTGAGTTGATTTTCTCCTTACCTACTAGGGAAGGATGTTGGTGTGTTAGGTTCTTTTTATGTTTATTTATGTTCACCTACTTAGATTTATCTATTGACTTATTAAGGTAAGATAAATTGTAACACCCAAAGATCTAGCCTTACAGATAAAACCCATGAACTCCAATTTTTCCACGACAGACCCATCCAAACAACCTTCCAATTCGACTCAAAGTAACCAGGTAAAAGAACCCTGGTCAACTCCCACCTTAACTAAATTATCTGCCGTTGAGAATACCTTAAACAACCCTGGCCCTGGGTTTGATGGTGGCCCGCCTATTATAAGCGCAAGCTAACGCTTTTTTATCACTTTAATCAGAGGAAAAGTAGTAATCACAGGACAAACGCATCAAAGTTTAGCTCAATGTTGGCGTTTTTTCAGGAGAGCCGAGGAAGTTGTCGATTGAAAGACCCTTCAATATAAAGTAGAAGGGGAATTTATTGCTAAAAACAATAGTACGATGCGATGGCACAAACTTCTGGATTAGATTTGTTTAACGCTGCCACAATATTTCCATAAGATTTCAAGTGGAAATAGGGATGAGTTCTAAACCAAAACTTAGGCACCACTTCCACTGATTAGGCGATTGCTGTACTTAACGAACATCCGAATCGGGCGCAGTAAATAATATAGAGGAAATAACCAATCCGGAAGGGATACCATGATTAACTCGTAAGGGGTAGGAGTGACTAAAGTATTAAAATAGAACGAAAGCTTATTTTTCCAAGATAATGTTTGCAGATAAATCCTATGTTTTTTGAAAAAATTAATTCTTCCTTCCGCTTCAAAAAGTTGTTGTTTAATTTGAGAAATCCAGATTTTAAGCTGTGGATTTGCCTCAAGTTTTTGAGAAATTTCTTTAGGCAGCACTGTACCTAGCAACTCTTGACAAAGATAAAGACCTAAAAACAGAATATTTTTAGTTCCCAGACTTTCTGCCTGTGACTCTATCAATTTCCAATCTAGTTCGGGCTTAGAGCGAATCACTTCCGCTAAATCGCAAACAAATTTTAAGGACGACCAACTGTGTTTAGTAGAATGGATACAAAGAAATAACAGCAAGCTTTCTGCCGAAAGAGTTGGAATTTTAAATTTATTGCTGCCGATATAAATTTCTTGATTCTCATAGCTTAAAAGCTTAGAAACAGAACGCAAAGGCTCTGGCATTAAAGCCCAGTGTAAATCGATAGAAAAATTTTTACTTTCAAAGACGAACGCCAGCTCATTTCTCAACTTGATATACCTTGGGATCTGGAAATCTTTAAACTTATACATCCGTTCATAGCCGTGCTCGGTTAACAAATCTATCGCTGCTAAAGCAAACTCTTCTGGGACTAAAATATCTAAATCTACAAAAGTTCGCAAACCCAGGTTGTTGTAGGCATAACAGGCTAAAACAGGTCCTTTTAATGCAATAACTGGAATGTTATGATTCTGAAAAAGATTTAAAATTTTTACTAAATCTACTGTTATCGCTAAGTTTTTTTTAGCATTGGCACTAAAGGCGCTGCGAAGCTTGTTAAGGATATCTTGAGGAACAGCTTCTGGACAAACATTCTTAAGCTGCCAGTAAAGTAGAGGGATGACTTCATGTCGGCGGGCAGTATTAACTAAGTAATTCCAATTAATGTTTTGTTGAACTAATTGATGAATTCTAGCAGCATATTCAGCCGACATCTGAGTACGGCAACAGCAAAGCAGCAGATCAATTTCTAGTGGAAATTGAGTTGAGTCTTGGAAGGCGATTGATTCTGTTAAAACAGTCATGTATAATCCCCAATTCTGTTATTGATAATTTTTGGCTTGCATTTCAAACAAGCGGGTGTAAGTTCCACCTAATTCTAATAATTCCCAATGAGAGCCACTTTCTACAATGCTCCCATTTTTTAAAACAAAGATGCGATCTGCCATTTTCACGGTTGAAAGACGATGACTAATCAAAATAGCGGTTTTGCCGCGAGTCAGTTGGCGAAATTGTTCAAAAACCTCGAATTCAGCTTGAGCATCTAGGGCGCTAGTTGGCTCATCTAAAATGATAATCTGGGATTGGCGCAAAAAAGCTCTCGCAAGCGCGACCTTCTGCCATTCACCAATACTTAGTTCTTCCCCTTGGTCAAATTGGGTTCCCAGGGTGGTATCGTAACCGCGAGGCAGTTTAGCGATCGCCACTTCTGCTCCAGCGGCTTGGGCGGCTGCTACAATTTGCTTGTCATCGCTTAACAAATCAATATTACCGAACCCAATATTTTCCCGTGCTGTGAGATTATAATGAACGTAATCTTGAAAGACAACGCTAATTTCCCGCCGCAAATCTGTTGTTGTCAGTTGGCGCAAATCGATGTTATCGAAGGTAATTTTTCCTTTCGTTGGCTCGTAAAGCCGGCACAAAAGCTTAATTAAAGTGGTCTTTCCGGCTCCATTTTCCCCAACTAAAGCCACTATATTCCCAGCTTTAATCGTTAAGTTAATATTCTCTAATAGGGCGCGACTGCTGTGAGGATAGTGAAACCCAACATTGTGAAACTCAATACCGATTTGTAACGGTTTCGGCATGGGTTGGGGATGAAGAGGTTCTGAGATCGCGCGTTTTAAGTCGAGAAACTCATACAGATTCGATAAAAACAAGCTATTTTCATACAAACTGGCAACACTGCTCAACATTTCTCGCAAAAATCCCTGTCCCCGCTGAAATGCCTGGTAATACATCACCAGTCCCCCTAACGTGATTGCACCTTGCACGGTTTGGAAGGCGATAAAACCGCAAGCAGCAAAAATAGCTAAAGTGGCAGAAGCCTGCGTGGCGAGTTCTGTCATGGAACGCTGACGCGCCAAGATTAGTTTTTGTTGGCGAATTTCCTGGCGTAAGTGGCGATAGCGGGTGCGAAATAAAGAACCTAAGTCAAATAAGCGGACTTCTTTGGCATAGGTATCGTGGGTGAGCATCCAATGAAAGTAATAAGCAATTCTTTCTAAACTTGTCCAACCGCGCTGCGACTGAAAAAGCTTTCCCGTATGTTTGAGGCGCACCAGCAACCCAGGAACGGCAGCCGCAAATAATATTGCACCAATACTCCAATGTAAGGATAATAATAAACCCGCAATCGCAACTAAGGAAACCGCATTTTGAGCGACTTGAATTAAGCTGGTAAGGATGCGAGGCGGACGAAAGGCTGCTTCTTGTTGAGCGCGGTGTAGGGCATTGTAATATTGGGCGTTTTCGTAATACTCTAAGTCAACTTCAATCGATTTAGCATGAAGCATATCGTGGACGTAATCCGTCACGACTTGAGATTGTGCTTCAGTGGTAAAGTTGCCTAGGGAGCGGCAGAAGTCGCTTACAAGGGTGGCAATGCCTACTAAGGTGATTAATAAGAGAATCTGCCTGAAAATTATTGTTTTGTCAGGCTCAGCTATTCCCACTGTGACGGTATCGACGAGCAATTTCATCAGATACAGAGAGAGCAAGGGTAATACACCCTGAACCAGAAGCAGCACCAGACTAGCAATCGTCCAGCCAGGGGCGCTTTGCCAAACTAATTGGGTTGCTCGTTTGATATTTTGAAGCAACTGAAGTTGAAATCTAGGCATGAAACCCACGTTCCGCAGGTAAAATAGGACAGTCAGAATATTTTTTTAACGATGACAGGGATAGCATCTGACATTAGTGTACAAGACATTGACCACTTGGGTATAGTGGCAGGCATCATTGATCGCCTATTACTGGTAGACACCCTCAATCGCGAACTAGGAAGCCACCCGTTAGAACTCGTCAGCGCGGGAATAGCAGTCAAAGCTATGATTATCAATGGGTTGGGCTTAGTCAGTGTCCCAATGTACTTATTTGACCAGTTCTTTGTGGGAAAAGCGACAGAACACCTCTTGGGAGAAGGGGTCCGTCCAGAACACCTGAATGATGACCAACTTGGGAGAGTGCTTGATCCCCTCCATGAAGCAGGACTAACCCAACTGTTTGTAAAGATTGCTCTAGCGGCGAGTAAAACAGAAGGAGTCAACACTGATACCTTACACTTATATCAATTAAATTTAAGCTGGCACAAGATGAAACCCAACCGGATCAAACTTAGTAGCTAATAACGTATCGAGGATAAAGTTGTAAGATGTTAAAAATTGGATCTGTTCTGAGGTAAGCATTTCTAGTTCTTTAGTCACACGCTGGCGTAACTCCTGGAGCGAGGCAAAGTTCTCTCCTTTTCATAGGCTCTTGAGGAATTCCCATAGCCTCTCAATCGGATTCAGTTCGGGACTGTGAGGCGGTTGAAACACTGGAATTAAATTCTCAGGCCATTCCAAGGCTTTAGCTCTATGGGCGGATGCCCCATCTAGTTGAATCACCGCAATGGTATCACCTAGTTGTTCAGAGATTGCATCAATAAAGGCTTGAAAGTTTGTACTGTTGAGCGAGTCGTACTCTTGGGTAAAGTGCCACCCGGAATAGGGTTCAACTATCCCATATAGCCTTCAAGCTTCTCGCGGCCATTGGACTTTTGCAATCGGTTTGACACCCCTTGCGGTAATCATCCGACCCGTTTGCGTCTTGCGTCCAATTCGGGTTTCATCTATGAAGGAGGTAGCGTAGAGGCTGATTCAACTGAAAAAGCGAATGGAACTCGATTACAGCTAGGCGAATGTTTTTTAAAATTGTTCGATTTTAAAAATACCCTATGTTTTTTACAGATAATGTTTTTCTAAAAAATACTCAACGAGTTGCGGCACTAGCTATGGTAATGGGACTCTGCTTATTAGTGTACAGCTTAGGGGAAAGAGAATTAAGGTCAGCCCTAGCTCAAGCCAAAAAATCGATTAAGAATCAGTTAGGTAAACCCACCGCCACTCCTACTTTAAGATGGATTTTTCAATGTTTTCAGTCTATTCACCTGCTTACGGCTAATGGAGTTCAACTTTAAATCAACCTGGGGAATGTGGGATGAAATGTTGCTTGTTGATCGCCAGGAGCGATTAGGGTAGTGCTTTTATAGGGCGATCAAACATCACAAAGCGTGAGCGCACATCCGCTGTATCGTTTAAAACTATTCCCTCATACTCTACCCAAGCATGAGCCTCAAACTTACCCGCTTCTTTTCGTACCCCAATTCGCAATTCGGGTTCAATCCCCTGACAACGTAACAAATACCATAAGACTAGAGACTTTTTCAAGCAGTTAGCCCAAGAACCGTAATACTTGACAGCAGTTCGTACCATGCGAACTGCACTCGTAATTTGAGGCAAGCGCTCGCTGCTTTGGCTTTCTCTTCGTATCATTGGCATAGCTGCTAGCCTTGCTAGAGTAGCTTGGGTGTGCTTCAGTCCCCAGATTTTCAGCAATAACGCCACTACCGGCAGCAATACTAAAGCTTGGAGTAACAGCACGCGCTCGTTCCTGTCAAGCTGTTGAAAAGTGTAAGCTTTACGAATTAATAACTTCAACCAGAACATTTGGTACTCCTAAACAACGTCAGTTCGGGATAAAACAGGAGCCAACTAGATAGGCTGAAAGTGCTGAATTTTCACAGATCTGTTTGCCCCATGCTGAGTGTAGGAGATTTGTTCGGTTCCGTCGATGACTTCTGCCGAATCTTGAAACTCCATTGGGAACGCCAGTTGCTAGGACGTAGACTGTGACGCCGCAAACGGTTGCGCCGTTTGTGTTTGAGCGATATTATGACGATTCTGATTACTTTCCATCAATCGAGCTACCGAAATTGTAAAGCATACTATTACTATCAATGCAAGTTGGTACAGCTTATCTATTCAGGGATGACAAACTTGTACTGCTCAATATCTTGATGAATTTTCCCCAGCCGGTCAGATGCAAGCGTAATTTGAGTAAGTTGTTTTGTTCAGGTGAATTACCGAGGGTATATGACGATTATTTGCTCCATCTTCCTATCTAAACATCATGATTGTACTCCATGAGTATGCTATTAAGCCCACATTCCACACTCAAAATGTAGTATAATATGTTGCACTAGCCCTCACCCAAACAGGCAGGCTCCCATCTGAGGCCCTCCCCTTGCCAAGGAGAGGGGACAAGAGGTACAGTTAAATGTAAAAAACCTATTCTTGTAAGGGGAGTGGGCTTGGGGAATTTACTCTCGGTGGGTAGGGATTTCTTCTTAGGCTGCCTCAAAAACACCCTCTCAGTGAGGGAATTTTTTAGCGGAGGGGGAATGGATTGATGAAAAATCCCCTCATTGGGAGGGATTTTCTCCTCAAGGCTTACCCCAGGTCTAGCGGCGTTGCTGATAAATCTCGCTCACTTGATAAAAATTCCACGGGATAACATTCGGGCAATGGGTGGTCATTCGGCATAGTCTGTTTAAGTCACCTATGGGTCTCTACTAACTCCAGGACTCTATCTTCTAGCCTGATGATCATGATGCTGCAACCTCCTGATGTAGAGAATTCTCCAGGATGCCCTTAACCGTTGCCGCGTACCAGATTTTCCCTCCCCGTTTAGTTTGGAACCCTAACTCGGTTAACTGGGCACAGATTGCCCTCAAACTTGACCCGGCTGCCTTCATGGCCTTCATGATGCAGATCGCTTCCTGCTCAGAAGGGTCCTCTACCATTTGTCCAAACTCATCAGTGACGTAACCATAGACAGGGCGGGAGTAAACTTGTTTACAGTTTTTCTTGTGCTGGATAGCGTCTTTAGTCCGTTGTTTACAGAGATTTCTTTCGAGTTCGGCAAAACCGGCGATCATCGTCAGCATCATCCTCCCCATCGGGCTGGACGTATCCAAGCTCATTCCGTTAAAATCCAACAGGTGCAGGGATGCCCCTAGCTTGTCCCAATTGTCAACGCTGGTGAGGGCATCGGCGGCACTCCGGAACAGTCGGTCAAGTTTCACCGCCACAATATTTTTGACCTGGCGCGACCGGACCAACTCAACCAACTGGCTCCCACCGGGACGAGTTGAGAGGAATTTCCCTGCGCTGACCCCATCATCAATAACGACCTGAACAATTCGGAGTCCCGCTTGTTTACAATAGGCCTCCAGTTTTTCTACCTGTGCCGGGATAGAGACCCCTTCTTTAGCTTGCTCATCCGTGGATACCCGAATATAAATGACAGTGCTGTTATCAAAACCTTTAGGGGCCATGTTGATTCCCTCGCGTAGTGGGTCCTTGTTAACGGTTAGGGGGGCTTGAGTGTAAACAAGTGTTCCCTTATTTACACCAGTCTACCCTAAATCAAGTAGACGCCCCCTCAAAGGACCCTAGTCATCCAAGGCCCTGTATCGGCAATCCCCCTTTTTGTCATACGTTTGTATTGGCAACAGTGTATTGGCGTTGTATGCTAACCGTATAGACGTGGGGAACGACAAGCTATGAACCGCAAACCGATTTCACTTCGGATGGATCCAGAAGAATGGCAACCTTTTGTGGCCCTTTGCCAGAATGAGGGGACCACCGCCACGGAGCAAATTTCCATTTTCATCCGCCAGTGCCTCGTCAAGGGATTACCCCTTTGCGATGAGGATTTGGATTTAACCGAGGCTAATCGGCTCAACCACCGCATCAATTCTGTGGAGGAGAAAATCGGGGTGGCGCTGGCGGAACTCCGGTTACGGCTCACCGAGTTGGAAGAAGAAAACGAACGTCTACAGGATTGAATAGTAGTCTACTTGTTTGTCTACACTTGAAGGGGAGGTGACGCCTCAATCCCCAACTAAATCAAAGGTTACAGCCGGAGGAGTAGAGTGGAGTGAAAAATTCTAGGGGAGTGATGCCGGATTGGTTGTAGACTGATTATAGACTGAGGGTAGATTCACTGTAGACTAATTATCAATTGATTGTAGACGGGTTATAGATTCACTGTAGACTGATGATAGATTCAGTGTAGACTTTTCAAGATAGAGGAAAAAACATGAGCCGACCCTCCAAAAAAGCCGAGGCGAAATCATCCAAATCGGGACGCGCCCAGGTGAATGTCCGGACCACTCCCCAACTGTTGGCCCAGATTGATCAGGCCCGGCAGGATAGGAGTCGCAGCGAATTTATCGTCCAAGCGATTGAGGCGTACCTGGGAATAGAACCGCCATCCCCTCAGACGACGGCCTCCCTTCAATCCCTTGTAGACGCTGCGGTTGCTCAGGCGATACATTCGGTGACTCGCACCCTAGAGGAACGGTTGAAAGCATTGGAAATCAGGCTGTCTTCTCGTAATGTAGATAAAAATGTAGACGCACCGCTAGACGGGGGAGACGGGGAGGTAGACTCGGTTGCCCCGGTGGATGTAGACCTACCAGTAGACTCGCCAGTAGACTTGGTTGATGCGCCGGTAGATGAGGTTGCCCGGGTGGGTGTAGACGCACCAGTAGACGCGCCGGTAGACTCGGGTGATGATGCGCTTGATGATGCGGTTAATGGGGAGGAATTGGCAACCTCGGGAGACTCGGGGTTAGCGGAAGTAACCGGGGGCGATCGCAACGGCTCCCCAGAATCTGAGGATGGAGTAGAGGCTGCGGGAGACTCCGGGGATGATGCGGTTGAGGGCGAGGTTCAGGCAACCTCGGGAGAGTTGGGGTTAGAGGAAGTAGCCGGGGGCGATCGCCACGCTTCCCCAGAATCTGAGCTTGGAGTAGAGGCGGCGGGAGACTCGGTTGATGGGGAGGAATTGGCAACCTCGGGAGAGTTGGGGTTAGAGAAAGCAACCGTTCGAGATCGCAGCCGGTCCCCAGAATCTGAGCTCGGAGTAGACCAATCGTTGGACTTCACTACTCAAGGACTCAGTGGCCGGGAGTTGGCCTCAAGGCTGTCGGTCAGCCCATCGAGCATCACCACCAACCGCAAGAAAAAAGGCACGAACGCCTTTGCCAAATGGACCAGCCAACAGGACCCGGAAGCGATCGCCTGGAGCTATCAAAAAGAGCGCTACTATCCCGTTGAGTCGAAGGGTTAGAGATTTTGTAGACAAAGCTATAGATGAAAACTAGACTTTTGTTGGCTCCCTAAATTAGACAGGATTGTAGACGGCAGTTAGACCCGTATTGACCCCTGTGACCCATAGTAGTCTAGGCAGGGGATAGACAGAGGCTAGACTTGGATTGACTCCCTTAACTAGACAAGGTTATAGACGAAAAATTAGGCGGGGAACGGCCATGAAGTAGACAAGGTTATAGACGGGAAATAGACCCAGGCTGGCTCCCTCCAGTAGACAAAATTGTAGACGAGGGATAGACCCGGATCATCCTTTGGAGTTGAGGTGGGCGCTTACAATTACCTGGCCTGTTAGTAGACAACACTGTAGACCAAAACTAGACCAGGTACTCGGTAACCCGGTGGCTGGGTTTTGATGCTCTCGGTGAGATCGCCTCAAGGAGACTGGGCAGGGTATCAGAACACTATGCCGCGAGCGCCTCAATCCGAGAGATCCAGTTGGTTAGAACGAGAGCGCTTCTTATTCTGAGAACGTTGTTGACGTTGCCTGATATCTTGCTGCATCAGCGGGATGGACTGTTCAACAATATATTTGGCGTCCTCGCGGTTGATCTTGACCGGAAACTGTTGGGGAGTCTCCCAGGACCCGTTACCAGTCGGTCGGCATAAGAGCAGAGTGTCCGAGCCATCTCGATATTCCAAGACAAGGTACTTACCCCGCTTGTAAGTCCGGAAGCGGTGACCTTGGATAATCGGAACACCCCGGTGCTGGAGATAAGCATCGAGGATGGGGGCAACCTGGCGGGACCATTGCCGATATTCCTCCTCATTCAAAATGTCCGGTTTGGATTGAGTCGTTGATGCTGACGCCGGGGATAATTCAGGTCCGGTTGATGGGGGGTTTTTGGGGGGAAGTTGGCGATCGCCTGGAGTCGGTCCTGACGACGCCGGGGATAACGGAGGTGCGGTTGAGTCGGGGTTTTGTTCGGTTCGGTGGCGATCGCCTGGAGTTGGTCCTGGTGACGTGGGGGATAACTCCCGTGCGGTTGGCTCAGGGTTTTGTTGGGGTTCTTGGCGATCGCCTGGAGTCGGTTCGGTTGATCTGGGTTTTTGTCGGGTTCCTTGGCGATCGCCCGGGTTAGAAAAAGAGGCCCGCTCATACCACTGTTCTTTTAAAAGCAGCTTGAGAACCGGGTTGTCATATCCCGGCTGATAAGAGACACCCCGTCGCTGCTGTAATCCTTGCACTGTATAGGCGCGACCCAACGAACTTCCCGCAGCAGCAACCGAGCCAAGTTGGTAAGAAATTGCCAGCCCTCCATTTGAAGCCGGTTGAATCCGAACGTTGACCCCATCCGCTCGCAGTCGTCTCACCAACTCTGGTAATCTGAGTCGGTCCTGGCAGAATTTATCAATCCGGTCCTGGAGTTCAGTCAAGATAATCGGGTCGGCGGGTGTTGAGCGTGACCCTTTGGCGTACTCTCGGTTTTGGCGACGGACTCTTCTGATTTGGCCGGTGGAGGGATTGCGGCGATCGGTCTCCCAGACTGAGGGGACCCGATGTAAATCAAACTCTTCAATCAGCGCTCGGTGAGCCGCCTGGGAGCGATACCAGTCATTGAAGCTGCTGACCGTGCGAGTCCCATCTATCGTCACGCGATTCACCACCAGATGAAAATGGTCCCGGTCTTGGCCCTTTTCGGTTTTGGTATCTGTATGGCGGACGAGTAACCACTGACAATTCTCATGGCCCATGCGCTGACAAAACTTTTGGGCATACCGATAGGCAGTCTCGTCCGCCATCGGCTGATTGGGATGGGGGCTAAAGCTGTAGTGGGCCACTGGGTATTCCGTCCGGCGTCGTTTGGCAGCAACCCGCGTGAATTGGGCTGCCCATTGATGGGAGTGCTCACCCACTAGCCGACTGGCCCCAATATATTTGGCCCCAGGCTTGTCGAGGACATAGCTCAGGAGGCCGGTGAAATCATTTCCTTTGGTAACTTTCCCAATCATGATGGCTAGGATGGTTGACCCTATTTTTCAGTGTAAAAAGTGGTAAGGGTAGAGCACTCTAACTTGGGAAAGATTTTCAGTAAGTTTTGATAGAGACGCAGAACTTCCTTCACAACCAATACTCCTACAATTGTTCCGACGTAACCTTTATAAACTTCTGCCTAATTGTGGGAACAAGACTAAAAATGGGGTGATGATTTAATCCAGGAATAGTGGGGAATTGAGGCGTAGCATTTCTGGGTGGAATCGTCAAATAAACCGAGAATTCCTGCATGAGGGTTGGTCAAGGTGCGTCGGTAATTGATAGCACCCTAAAAAAACTGTGGACACAATGACATACCATTGCTCTACCGAGGGAAGCTAAGAAAACCGCAGGCTAATTGTAGGCCAAGCTCGAATAAACAGACCTGGGCGGGATAGACTAGATTTGGCCTAAAAAATCCCTCCCCCCCGAGGAATTTTTCGAGGGGATAGCAACATTTGTAAGCTAGTTTGTATCGACGCAAATTGTAATAAACTGTAATAATTGTGCCTACATTGTCGAAACAATGGGGATGACAGCCACAGGGAAAATCACAAAAATCCCTCTCTACCGAGGAAAAACTAATCATCCATTAGTAATTTAACAATATCAGCCTTGAAACCGTGGGGTAATTGAGTGGGAGCAAGGGAACTGTTTTGGGAGGAATAAAAATAATTCAAAGGGGTTTTAGAGGAACCGTGGCTACAAGATGGTTGAGAGAGAGGTTAGCTATAGCGCCTTTTCTGGCTGTTTGGGGATTATTTTTGACCCGAGTATTTGGAACGGTGGTCAAGGAGAAAATAGCTTCGGTAATGGTTCTCCAAAACCCTAAAAGCTCCAATGGGCCTCACTGTGATGAACGCGAGTGAGTTGAAGGATGCGCTTTGCAACCGGGGATTCCTTCATTCAGGCCGGGGGTGCGATGGCTAACCGAGGATTCCCTCATTCAGCCCCAGGTGCGATCGCCAACAGGGGATTCCTTCATCCAGACCGGGGGTGTGCTCGGCAACCGGGGGATTCCGTCTGTTCTCAGCGATGCTTTGCTACGTTGGGGGGTACAACAATTATTAAGTTATTTGGCTCAATTGTAGCTGCAAACTAGAGACTAAACAGACCTGTCTTTTCCTTGAAGCATCGGTGTTTTTGGCATAACATATTGGCTCTAAAATTGTCAAATGGGGGTAAACTTTTTAAGTCATGTGTTTGAGGGATGCCTGGAAATTGGAAAATACCCCAAAAAATCTGTAGGCACAATGACATACCATTGCTCTGCCGAAGGAGATGAAAAAACCCGAGGGCCAAGTGTAGGCCAACCTGGGATAACTGAGCCAGCGCGGGATAGGCAAGATTTGGCTGAAAAACTCCCTCTCTGAGAGGGATTTTAAGCGGAAATAGCAACATCTGTAGACTAATCTGTATCAACGACAATTGTAATAAACCTTAATATTCGTGTCTACGTTGTACCTACACTGTGGGGACAGACAGAACCACAAATTTAGGGAAAATCAGCAAAATCCCTCTCTAGGAGGGAAAAATCATTGGGAATCAGTAATTAAAGAATGTCAACATTGAAACGATAGAGGGGGTTGAGTCAGGAGCAGGGAGTTGTGGAGGAATGACCGGGGAAAATTGACGAGAGCCTTGCGGGAGACTCGGTTAAACTGGGGCAACTTTAAGGGGTGGTGGGTCAGGTCCAAGCCTGGGGAATGCTGGGGCAACTTGGAGGGGTAGTGGGTTAGGGGAAGCGTGGGAAATATCGCGGGGGAATCGCCGGAATGTTCAGGGTTTAAGTTTTGTTAGTTTTCTAACTCGCCGGATGACCAGGGAATTCTGTGCATCCGCGTGTTTCCCAGTTTATGGCTGAGGCCATCCCAACTGTGGCAAAATAACCTCGCCACCGTTCTGGAAACCTTACAAACCAGACTGCGATTGCCAGAACAGCAATCCCTTATCGGGCAAAAAACCCCTCAACGTCGGCGTGTCCATGAAAATAGCCACAGGAAATTGCGCCTCAGTTAGAATAATCTCAAGTGTGAGGGAATAATTGAGGGATGTAAGGCGCTCGCTCCTAAAACTCATCGTCGGTGGTAGCTGCGTCTTGGGTAGCCTAGCCTTGGCAGAGGGGATGAGGGAGTCTCCTTAGAAAATCAGGATTGAACCAAAGCGGTGGGTCAGGGAATCTCCGCCGTCATCACCCTCCCCACCAAACCCCAAAAAGAGCAAGAGCGACTCAGTTCAATTAATGAGGAAACATCATGACAGAAGGGAAAAAGCAACAGTTCAACGCTCCTGTGGGCAGTGTGGATAATCAAGGGATTCAAAATAATGTGGCGGGAGTCAACCAAGGGATTCAGAGTAGCACCTCGGATCCTGAACTTCAGGCTACAGTACAAGAGATTCAAACCTTGCTTTCCAGTTTAGACGTGACTCAGGCAACCACCACCAGTGAACAGATGAGACTCGCGGGAACAGTCCTTGCCAAAATTGAGGAGAAGCCAACCTTTAAGGAACGAGCAATCCGGGCGGCTCGGGGTGGACTGGTGGCAGGACTCAAGCAAAATCCAGTGGGGGCGATCGTTGCTGGGGCGATTGAGGGTTGGACAAAAGAGAAAGATTAGTCTATGTCAGAGCCAAATCATCAGAATATCGGGAGTCAAGGGAACCAGGGTCAGCAAGGGAATGTTGCTGGTGATAATTATGGTATTCAAAAGAATAGCTCCGACAGCTACTACATCGATGTTAAAATTATAAACAATAATGGAGGACCACTATCCCAGCAACGCCAGATTGACCGTGACATTTGCCGTCAGATGTTG
The DNA here is from genome assembly GCF_025370875.1 of Laspinema palackyanum D2c. Lineage (NCBI taxonomy): Bacteria > Bacillati > Cyanobacteriota > Cyanophyceae > Oscillatoriales > Laspinemataceae > Laspinema > Laspinema palackyanum. Next base: position 34,273 of record NZ_JAMXFD010000034.1, on the reverse strand, counting down.
GAAGAGCAAATGCAATTAACCAGCAATACGGTTATAGGTCGGGTTTATGGGAATCGCAACTTAATCGACGAGGATTTATTTGTCGATTTAGCCCTGGTGAAACGGAAATCAAGTCAGAAGGAACAACACCCTCAAGACACTGACCGAGAACGGGGGTTAGACTTGTCCACCCGGCAGGAAGAAACGGTCGAGAAACCGTTGGCTTACCGAAAGTTTCTCCAAGAAGTCATTGGTAAACGCACCGAGACTGAGAAAAAAAAGATTGCCATTATTGGAGAACCGGGGGTGGGGAAAACCACCTTACTCCAGAAATTAGCCTTTTGGTTATTACAGGAAACCGATGATTTAGTCATTTGGGTATCCCTCGCAGAATTGGGTGGTCAATCTCTAGGAGAGTATTTAGAAGAAAAATGGCTTAAAGAGGCATTGGGACAGTCGAGAGAGGAAATTAAAGCTGACTGGGAGCAGAAATTTAAAGGGGGTGCAGTCTGGTTACTGTTGGATGGCTTGGATGAGATGAGCCAGACGGACCAACAGGCTTTAAAATTGCGAGGTTGGGTGACGGATGCTCGGATGATTGTCACCTGTCGCTTGAATTTGTGGCAAGCGAACCCCAGCCAGTTCTGGGCGTTTCAAACCTATCTCACCCAACCATTTCAGGATGAACAAATGCAGGAGTTTATCCGGCGGTGGTTTCGGGGTTTGGTTGAAGCGGGAGAGGATGTCAAGTTAGCCAAATCCTTGTGGTCAGAGTTGCAAGCTACGGGGAAGGAACGGATTAAGGATTTATGCCGCAATCCCCTGCGGTTAACGTTATTAGTCTCGATTTGGCAAGGGCGGGCGGGAGATTTACCAGATACAATGGCGGAGTTGTATCTGGAGTTTGTCAACTATATTTATAAGTGGAACGAAGAAAAGAATTTTACCCCAGTTAAAGATAAGGAAAGGGAACATTTAAATGCAGCATTAGGAAACTTAGCAAAAGCATCTCTCGATAGAGAAGGAAATCCATTTCGCTTAACTCATCAGTTGATCTGTGAATATTTGGTGGAACTCGATGATAATTCGCTGTTAGATACTGCGTTAAAATTAGGCTGGTTGAATGAGCTAGAGGTGGCGGCTAAAAATCCCCACAAACGGGTTTATGTGTTTTATCATGCGACGTTTCAGGAGTATTTTGCGGCGTTGGCGGTGGAGGATTGGGATGATTTTTTGCCTCGGAATCATGTTGATTGTCCGGTGGAGGGGAAGCCGTATCGGATTTTTGAACCGCAGTGGAAGCAGGTGATTTTGTTGTGGTTGGGACGTGAGGATATTAAGGATAAGGATAAGGATAAGGATAAGGAAAAAGAGGCATTTATTCGTGCGTTGGTTGAGTTTCAAGATGGAGTTGGAAAATTTTATGGATATCAAGCCTATTTTTTAGCTGCGGCAGGAATCAATGAATTTAAGGATTGTTCCCCTTGTCTCGCGGCTGAGATTGTTCAGCAGGTAGTGAAGTGGGGGTTTGGTTATTTCAATATTGAATGTAGGGAACAGCAAACAAACGTTCCACCTCAGATTACAGAAGCAGCAAAGGCAATAATACCACAGACGCATCGTTCAATAGTTGTCGATTCTCTGGTTGATTTGCTTGCCAGTTTGAATGAATACACTCGTATTGAAGTTGCTACAACCCTGGGGAAAATAGTACCAGGGCATTCTAAAGCGAGCGCTGCTTTGATGAGCCTGATTGAGCGAAGTTACGTCCCTGGCATTCTTATGCAAGCGGTGATAGCGCTGGCCCGTATTAGCAATAACAAGCAAGAAAAGATTAGTTTGCTTACTTCTTTGTGTAATCATTCTAATATGCTGGTAAGGAGTATAGCAGCGCAAAGTTTACATAAAATAGAGCCAAACCACCCCCAAGCACAAGCTGTCTCAATCACCATTGAAACTACCTCGTTTCAAGAATCCGTAAAATCTGGAAAATTTAACCCGGGAAATCCTCAAGTCATTGAGTCGCTAATTGACGAAGTACGCTTCAGTGATAACAATAACAAAAAATTGAATGCAGTAAAAAACTTGGGCTATACTCATCCTGAAGATCCAGAAGTAATTATTAAATTTTTAATAAAATTAATTAAGGAACCTTCTACTGATAATAAAATTCGTAATCAAGCAATTCGTAGCTTGGGGCGAATAGGAAAGAATAGCTATGAAGGGATTAATTTTCTAATTAGCCTTATTGTGAACCGCCCGCAGAATTTAGAGATTGTTCAGGAAGTAGTTCAAGCATTGCAATACATTGAGCTCAGTTACCAAGAAGTTATTAACACGCTGCTCAATTTGATTTGCACAATCTCTGATAAACCAATCCGTCTTGGAGCAACTCGGAGTTTACGAAAAATACTCCATAGGAACCTCTTAAAGGGAGCCATTTCAGCAAAGGCAGCCATTTTAGCTTTGAAAAACTGCATCTCTGTTGCTATGAATGCTCAACAAAATACCGATATATATCTGTGTTTTTATGAAGTTTTATGGCACTGCACCCAAATTCTCCCCTATCCAGAATTTTACCAAGCCTGGCATCCTCCCACCACTATCCCCCATCCCGAAGTCACGGAACAAAACACCCATAATGGAGAACAATCTTTCGGCTCTCCCCTCACCTGCAAATACCTGGAACACCTGCCGATTTATTGCCTCCACGCTGCCCTCCTTGCCAACGAAACCCGAGAAGGAGAAATCGCCCTCACCCTCAGCGAACTGATTTGGGAAATCACTTGTCCCGACGAAGACCCCCCGGAACCCGCCACCCCCGCTAAACTGCGGCGAGATCTCAGCAGCCTAAAACGCCGGAACCTCCTCCCCCACCGAGCCATCCTGCTCGCGAAACATCACCGTAGCGACGGACAAACATTTTTGGAACCGATTCAACCGACCCCAGCACTTATCACCTTTTGCGAAAACCTGACGGGGGTAATAGCGATCGCCTTCCTCACCGACGAACCCCTAGACCCGCCCTTAAAAGGCTTTCCCCCCAATCAACCTAACCTGATATCAGCGATTGAAACCTGGTTAGAGGAGATGTGATCCGCCAATCAATCCGGTTTCTGGGTTCAACAACCACCCTGGATACCCCGGTTTTCAGTCCTGGGGGAGGATGCAGTCAGGGATGAGGTGGGGGCCACCGCAACGAGGGGCTAACTCAATCCAGCCAATCAGTCTCATAAAACCTGTTAACAAGTTTTAGAATAGAGCCAGAGTTACTGAGTTGAGCGATGAAACCGAAAGGAGGACGGGGCAAGATAGCGCCCTACCAAACCAAATTGATGAGGGTGCCGGTGCCAGTGGAATCTCAGGTGATGCAACTGTGCGATCGCTACCGTGAGTTTATCGAGTCTGGGGGGAATCCCGAAGAACCGCCATCAATGCTGGAGTCTCGTCCTGGATTAATCTCAGGTGACACTGGGCGATCGCAACGGGAAACGCCACCATCGATGCTGGAGTCTCGCGAGGGATTGCTCTCGGGTAAAACTGGGCGATCGCAACTGATAGAGGAGTTCGCACCCCTGGCGTTCGAGGCAATCGGCACGACCGGGGAAGATTGGTCGGCTAAGTTGAACCAGTTCCTGGCGGAATTAGCCTCGGCGATCGCCAACATCAAGCAGCAGAACGAACCCAAACCCGAGCCAGTCCGCGAACCCGAGCCAGTCCCCGAACCCGAGCCAGCCAAACCGCGCTCGAAGCACGAAAAAATCTGGGATGAGTTGAATGATCGACAGCAGACCTATCTCCAGCAGATTTTCGAGATTGACCAGAACCGGGAGGAGTCCGAACGCGGTGCATGGAATAGCGGTGGTCGTCCCAGACCGGCTGATGAATGGCGCTGGATTGAATATTTGGAGTTGTTTGGGAATTCGTCCCAACTCAGGCAGAAACTCAAAACAGCGGACGTGGTTGACCCGGGGACCGGCAGCACCTTCAAGGCACTCGCCACTCGCAAACTCATCGAAATTGACTACTGCTATCCAGTGAAAGACTGGTTCAAATGCAAACTGACTCGGTTGGGTCGGGCCGTGGTTCGTGCGGGTTTGGGCGTTCAGTCTCCGAAAAAACTGCCACCTCGGACGCTGAGGGATTATCAGTGGAAGGCGCTGGTGGCCGCGTGGCAAGCTGGGAATGAAGGATTGAGGGCAGATGGGGAACGCTCAGGGGACTATGGCGGCCATAGTTGGCAGCATTGTTGGCTACGGCTGCGGGCTTGGGATGACAAGATGCGTTATGGCAGGAGTGGGCTGGTTCGGGAGTTTAACAAAGACTTGAAATCCTATCTAGGCATCACCGAAGAAGGACGCAAATTCTACCGGGAAAACTGGCAAAAATATCGCGAACTTTATCCCGAGGTGGAAGCGCCAGAACCCGAGTGAACCGGATGCCAACAATAATGCCCTTGCCTCGAACCTTTAGCAGGCCAAGTTCACAGCTTCCACCAGCGCATCATGTTACTCCGCAGATTCTGGTTGGGCTTTAACCGGGCGTGGTTTTGGCTTTGGCTTGCTCTGTTTGGCCTGTTTTTCCTTGGCCTTAGAGGGAGTGGCATTGCTCTTAGAGGGCTTGGCGTTCTTTTTTTTCTGCTTTTGGACGGTCGCTTTATCTTCGTTGGATGCCTTGAAAAACTTGGGCGCTTTCTCTAACGGGGGTGCGAGTAAGGCCACAAACTCAAACCCATTTTTCGCCGGGATAAACTTCGCCTTGAGTTGCAGGAATAGGGGACGACCTTGTTCCTCTTTTTCAAGTTTAGGATTAAACCGGAATGGCTTAAAGGGCGCGTCTTTCCATATCACCGGAATATGGGCCGCCTTCATAAAATTGACCTTTTTCTTAGCCGCAACTGCTTCATCTAATTTTTTCAAATTCTGGTGGATGGTTTCGTCAAAATTGCGGAACACCGAGATAACCGGGACGCGACAAACCGGGATGAACTGCCACAATCCAGAGAGCTTAAACTCAAAATCTTCTAGCTGCATGGAGATGGCTCCCGAGGCTGCATCTTTCTCAAAACCGACCAACTGAAAAGCAAGCTGATGGGGTTGCTCCTGTTTCGGGAAGTGCATCACCTTGGGATAAACAATGAGCCGTTGTGTGGTACTTCCCGACTGTTTTATCTCCAGTTTTAAGGCAACCATTGCCGACATCAACCTGGGCTTGAACAAGAGTCGATATTCCTTACCCCCCACCGTCACTTTTGCCATAATACTCCCCTCCTCAAAGCTAACTTCACCGGGGAGGATGCCGACGGCTTGAAAAAATGCGCCCTTATGTTCGGGTTCCTGTTCAGTTGTTTCGGTAGTTTCTAATTCGGTTGACGGTTGAGTTGTTTCGGCAATTTCTAAATCGGCTGGTGCTTCAATGGTTTCAGTCGTTTTTAAATCCGCTGGCGCTTCAGTTGTTTCGGCAGTTTCTAAATCGGCTGGTGTGGGTTTGAGTTGGGCTTTATCACTCATTGTTAATGCTGGTTTTTCTTTGCTGACATGATAACTAAATTTGCCAGGTTTATTCCCAAGTCAATGAACCCGCTACTCAACCGCAACGACCGGCTCAAAACTCCAACTTCTGCACTGCCGCCCGTTTGGTCTCTTCCCCTCGCCGGTCGTACCTTGTAGTCGTCGAAGGCGAGGAATGACCGGCCAGTTGCTGCACCGTGAAGGGATCGACATCGGCAGCAAGGAGGTCGGTGCAGAACGTGCGCCTAAAATCATGGGGGGAACAGCGCTCGATTTGAGCAGAGTCCGCCAACTTCCGCACGACTTTGTACACCGTATCCGGAGTCAGCGCCTTGAGTTGGACTCTCCCAAATCGGTTGACCGGACAAAGCAACGGCCCAGGTTCGCGCCCTCTAACTTGCAACCAACTCTCCACAACCGGGACCAACTTATCAGCCAAGTAAACTATCCTATCCTTGTCCCGCTTCCCTGCAATCACTTCGATAATCCCAGTATCAGGATGGTAATGTTTCAATTGCAGGTTAACCAGTTCCTCCCGCCTGATGCCCGTACCGCGCAGGAGGACAATCAAGGCGGCATCGCGCAGGTTGAGCGGAGTGTCAGACTTTTGGCACTCATGGAGCATCGCCGCGAGTTCATCCGAGGCAATCGCCCGACCTTTCAAGTTTTTTTTAGGAACATCAATGCGTGGCAAATCCGCAGCCCGGGCATAGTCTTCCTGGGACATTAACCCCAGCCGCCACGCTTCTTGAAGCGTTCGGCGCAGAGCACAGAGCATCTTGGCGACAGTAGCGGGAGCCAACCGAGCCAACAAAGCCGAACGAACCGCAGCGGTGTGGTGGTAGCGCAACTTTGACCAGTCTAGGGTGAGCGCATCGCATGAGCCATTGGTGAGCAGTGCGGCAATATGGTCAAGTGCTTGCCGCATGGTGACTTGTGAAGTTTTGCCCAGACTAGCTAAATAAACCGCAGCCGGTTGTTGCGTGAGGGGGACTGGCTCAAGCAACCGCAACGGCTCTCCCTCTTCAATAAACTGTTGCAGGTCGTCCATGACTCACCGCCAACTGATTCCTAAATTGTAAGCAAAGGGGGAACGTCAGGAGTGAAGTGGCGCTTAAAACTTAACAAGACTCTGTGGAACTACACTTCTCAATTATCATTGGCTAACCATATCGTTTTGAGGGAGTTTACACTCAATCCCTTGTGTCATGGGGATGAAAGACCTTTCAACGAGTGCGGTCTTCCTGGAAACCTGGCCGCCAACTCCATTGAGGCCCCTCAGAGCGTTCGTGCTGTCAGTAGCACTGGGACAACACTGACTGAATGCCCCCGTCCGAGCGGTATGATGGAATATCAAGGCACGACTACAGCACGGTTAAAGCATGGCAGCATCAACGAAACGGATTGTGGGCTATTTGCCGGTGGAGTACCACAACCGGCTCCGGCAATATATGGATGAGGAAAACTTGGGCGAGAGTGCGGCCCTGGTGCAGATTCTGCGCGAGTTCTTTGATGGCAGACAGCAGAATCCTGAGATAGATTCGCTCAAAGCACAACTGACTCAGTTGCAGCAACGGGTGGCGGTGGTGGAAGCGGTGCTCAGTTCCGGGGGCAGAGGCGGCAGGGGACGGAGCCTTCTTCCGGTGATGAGCGAACCCATCAAGCCAAAGGCACTGACCACGGCAGAACTGGCGGAACGGTTGAAGGTGAAGCCCGCAGAAGTTGACGAAGCGGTAAGCCAGGGCATCGAGGATTTCAAAAAATGGAGCCGCAGTCGGGACCCAGCTTTGATCCGGTGGGAGAAACGGGGCGAGTTGTTCCACCAGGTGGAGCGGTGATGGCGAGTTGGGGTTATTGATGATTTCTATCGGGGTAAGCGAATGCCTCTTCTTATGTCAGAACGCGAAAAGACGCGCTATAGGAGATACTGAAATAACCTTACTCCCAATAACCGGATTGACGCCAAGTCTTGTTAAATACTTCCCCCCTGGCTGCCGCTAAACATGGCGGCATCAGAAAATTTTCTAACTTTGAAAGTACATTAGTAAAGCTGGCCCCGTTTGTATTGAGCTTGTTTTTGGAAAGAAAAGCCTCCCACGACTTTTGTTTTAGTTGACCGAATTCAAGGGTCAGAGCAGAAGGAGATATTTGAGGGAGCGGTGTATTGCGCCGTTCAAACGTAGCCTGAATAGCCGAACTAATTTCTTGTCCTTTAAACTCAAACTTGTTACAAAGAAACCAGATATCATAAAAATCTTTCAGGCGAGTATTGGCTATGCTTAACTTAACCATTGCTTGAAATTTCTCAGCTATCACCGTTTCCGGAGGGTAAGCCCGCAGACATGGCGCTGGAAATTGTTCTAAAATTGTCGGAAATTCTACCTCCATTGCTTTGGGCGTCACCGCATCTCCAAAGCCAATGTCAATAGTTACGGTCGGTGCGAGTATTAGTCCCCGACAAAAACGCCCGAAACCTAATTCTTACCCCTTCATACTGCTGGTTTTCTTTGATTCTTGAACCGGCTACCTCATCCGCCTTAAATGCAAGACCATCTGGCTCTACCTGAGTCAGACAAATCTCTCGGAAGACTTGCTCTAAATGAGAAATTTCTGCCTTGCCATAACCTAGTAAATCCAAGTCTCGCGTCGGTCGATGCGTTTGGTCGCTCCAAATCGAAAAAAGTAATGCCCCTTTAAGGATGTATTGATTTTGATAGGGCGATTGGCTCAAACGGTACAAAAACCGCTCCAAAGCATACCGGGTTAGAACTGATTGGAAGTCATCCTTTTGCTCCTTAGAAAAATTTAAGAGCTTCTGATGAACAGAGGCAGCTAGGTTCCTCATGTTAGTGATTCTAGGTAGGGATAGATAACGCGAGCTACGCGACAGATTTGAGCATAATGCCAGAGTTCATCTATTGTGCAGCGATTGCCATTCCAGGATTCCCGTAGAGCTTCAAGCGCTACGTCCATCCCAAGTTTGTGGCGGTATTTAAAACAATCCGCGACTGTCTTGGCAACGCTGTACACTTTCACAGGCAGCCCCGCACAGTCATGCTCCTCTATGCCTTCACTAAAAGCCTTGCCTGACATATAAACAATCCGCAAAGGGAGAATATCGTCTTTAGGAGGACGTGCTTTGTTGGCGATCGCCATCCAAACTTCAAAAGGGGCCTGGGTTGTGAGTCGATGAAACCGAAGTGCAGAAAGCAGACAAATTATCCCATGAGGAACCCGCGCACAGGCTTCAATCTGGCTTTGATGTTCGGTTAAGTCATTCTTACAGAGCGTGTAAATTCCACGCCCTGCCCTGACGAGCGTCCCCTGCTGTTCAAGTCGCCGCAAAGACTCCGGATGGATCCCGCGCTCTCTCAGGTCGCGGGAGCGAATAAGCTGGTTATCTCGGGCAAGTTGCAGCACCTGCCTTGAGCTAGATTGCTTTTCCATTTTGAGCTTCACCCCTGCGTACTCCAATATCCCAACAACTGTGACAAACTGTCGGTAGTTTTAATATTATACCGACAGTTTGTCACATCTAGGGATGTCATGGTGGAGCTAGGGTAACTTCACCGAGGTCGTTACAGGGTAATAAAAATAATTGTTAGCTCTAACAGTTATCTGACTCGCGCCAGTGTGATCGGGCGGAGGGTTAAGGATGGAGCTTCGGATAAAATAGTAAAAACCGCGTGGCTCCCCCACCATCAAAGATGTCACGATATTCCAAAGACTGGCGGACTATTGCCCTAACTATCAAAGAACAAGCCGGGTGGCGCTGTGCCAAATGCGATCGCCAATGTTTGCGTCCTGGTGACGACATCACGGGTCTGACCAAATCCGAACGGACCAAAATCACCTTGACGGTTCATCACCATAACCGGATGCCCGAGGACAACCGCCCCGAGAATCTGATTGCACTCTGCACCAGTTGTCACCTGGGCTATCACACTCGGCAACAGTCGAACGTGCCGCCAGGTCAGTTATCGTTTGAGTTTTAGTGGATTCTGGGTTGGGCGAGGTTTGTCAATAACTGTCAGGTCCGACACTTATCGGGTTGGTTCGGTGGCGATCGCCTCATCAGCACTGGCAAAGTTTCAACCCGTCAGTTTCAGTTGGATGTTTACGACTCCTCGGACGATGAAAGACGCTGAGAGATTTCGTTAAACAGCTTTTCTTCTCGCTGTTCTTTGATATTTCTTTCCCATAGTGCTGCTTGATCTAAAAACAGGTCTACATCATCTTTCTGGGTTGCTACTAATGCAGACTGGATATGTTTCCACGCTATAAACACATCTTCTGCACAAAAGGACCCCATAACTCGGTCTAGCAGTGTGTCGGTTGCCAAATTAAATGTCGTCTTAACAAATTAATGTCGCCGAAGTCAAGAGCCTGAATTCCTCTGTGCATAAGGGTTTAGGCTGTTTTTACACTCTAGCAACCCCAAATAGGGCTTAACAAATTAAATGTCGTCTTTTATGCTTTTAACAAATTAGATGTCGTTTCTGGTAAGCTGTGCGGCAACTGGGGAATCAGAAATCAGATAACTGTCGGAACCGTGGGAGAAGCATTGACAACCTGATTGATGGCTGGGCAACATTAATTTGTTAACGATTGATTTTTAAGGCTCGACGACATTAGTTTGTTAAAGTCAGCCTTGGACGACACTAATCTGTTAACAGCGACAAATAATTTGTTAAATGATAACAGTTATCTGGAAATGGAGTCAACCGATCGCCCCGCCGGAGATAACTCTCAGGTCTGACACTTATTCGATTGAGTCAACCCATCGCCCCGCCGGAGATAACTGTCAGAGGTGACAGTTATTTGAATGGGTCCCGTGGCGATCGGTCGGTCCAAAGAAAAAGGCCCCAGCAAGGACTGAGGCTCAGAATATTTTGAGTAGCATCAGGGATACCTGACACCGAGTGCGATCGCCCTAAAAAAAAGGCCCCAGCAAGGGCTGAGACTTAGAATATTCTGAGTAGTATCAGGGATACCGGATATCCGGTGCGATCGCCCTAAAAAAAAGGCCCCAGCAAGGGCTGAGGCCAAATGATAGAGCGCTCTATATCCCTATCGGCTATTTACTGCCGTTTTGGTCATGGGGTGGCCCCTATTTTTTTGGCAGTGTTTGAAAAACGGTGCAGACCGCTATCACCGCATCAGGGATTACCTGATGCAATTCTTGGGGAGCTTGCCATGCATAGGCAGTCACAATTACGATGCCAACCACTAGCGCGATTGACAATTTTTTGTTAGAATTCATATAGAAACAGTTGTGAATTAATCACAACACAAAGAACATAGGAGTCTTTTTCTTCCTGCGTAAACAGGGGAAAAGCAACCAAATTATCAGTCGGGAGAAGGGCCAACTTCTTCCGATTTTTGCTTTGTGGGAAAATCAACTCCTATTCCTCGAATGGTAGCACAGAAATCGAGGTTTGTGGAGACCGTTCAACACCCGCCCTAGTTTTTTTGGAAGGTGTCCACCAAGTTGCCACATGACGCAAAGACAGCCAATTATAAGGCGATAATATTGCGGCAAATAAATGAGTTAATCAATTTTAAATCAACTTGCCAATAAAGAGTGGCAATACTCGATTAATAAAGTTTTTAGTCTTTTATGTATATAGGTCATGCTTCCCGAACACACCTCTGATTATCTTGGAGTCATATCATGTGCTTTTACACCACCATTATCCCTGAGTATATCCTTTGATTAGCAATGTCAAGACGCTTTTACACCCCTATTATTAATGAATCTGTCTTTCCAATAGCGATAGCAAGGTGCTTTTACACCACTGTTACTAATAAATCTGCCTTTCAACTATTGGGTTTTTCGATGTAACGGTACTTAATAAACAAAGGGACACTTATTTCTGTTACGACATTTAATATCTAGCCTGTAATATTTAACCCGTAAAGCATTTCACGATAGATCGCTCTCTGCCACTGCCTTCCCCAAAAAGAGCCCCCCAAGGGGGAGGCTAGATTTCAAGCTATCTGGAAAAATGTTGGATATACCCAACAAATGAGGTTATTTAGGATTCCCCTCCTCATCGGGTGGGGCCTGTTTGTTATCCAGTGTTTGAATCAGGGTGCAGGCCATTATCACCGAATCAAAAATGGCCCGATGTAATTCTTCCGGGACGTGCCACACATAGGCGGCAAAACTTAAAGTTCCAGCGGCGATCGCAATCGCTATGGACCATTTTTTGTTACGTTTGATCATTGGATGACGCTGGCGTAAACACCAGCAATAACGTTTAAAGTCTTGCCTCTTGGTGGAACAAGAGGTAAGAAAATCCTTAAGCAGTGGGAGGAGTTGGCCCTTCTCCCATTTGCTTGTTCCATATATGGGTAAGGGGGTTAACGAATCTGACCACCAATGGCTCCATGCTAATCAGGCCCAAGTCCTGTGTCTAGGCAAGCCTATGTTTCGCAGGCTCTGACCGAACGGTATATGCAGGAATGGTGGGACCTCTTAACAAGCCATCGGTCCTAAAAAATGGGGCAGGTTTAGAGGGACCCACCGCTATAACTGTCGGAACTAGAACTTTAAAAAACGTATTCATAATGATTTATTGCAGTCGCGAAATTGCCGGATCCGTTCAAGGAGAAACGGATTCCAATTTTGATGCGATCGCCTCTCCTCTCCTCGATGACAGTGGAATCTTGCCGGTGGCGGTAAGCGCAGCTATCCCGTAGGCGATCGCCTCAAAAAAAGGCCCCAGCAAGGGCTGAGGCCAAATTCTGGAAGGTTTCAGACTATCGGCTATTTAGGGCCGTCTTTGTCATCGCCACGGTCAGCGGGTGGGTCCTGTTTTTTGTCCATCATTTGAACCAGGGTGCTGGTCACTATCACCGCGTCAGGAATTGCCCGATGTAATTCGTCTGGGGCTTTCCACGTATAAACGGCGACCGTAATTAGACCGATTCCTAGCGGAATCAGCCATTTCTTGATATGCTGCATGATGATAGAAAACTCGCATAGATGCGAATGCGAAATAACTTAAGTCGAACTCCTGTTCCCGCAGGAGATAGACACATCAAGCATTGGGAGGAGTTGGCGCTTCTCCCGTTTGCTTTTTCAAGTGCCTTTCCGACTCATTCCAAAGCATATCATCTGCTTCTTAGATATCTAAGTAAAACGTCCCTATTTGGGATTTCATAATGGGAAAACTTTGAAACAAATTTTTAAAAAAATGCAGAAATCCTTTACCTGCTTAACTTTTAGGGAAACTTAGCTTGTTAATATTTGACACCAGCCGATAAAAAAAAACTGGTTTATCTCGGCTTACTTCTCTCCAACGGTTGCGATCTCCCCAAAAAAATGCGGCAGGCTTGGACGTACCCACCGGAATAACTGTCGTCCGTAATTCTTATCGCCGCTGCCACTGACTCTGGTGCGATCGCCAGCCCAAACGCAACAATCCCGCCAGAGCCAGTCTGACGGGATTGCCTTTTATATCGATTTTTAAATAGACCTGTGCGGCCTGTGTTAACCCGGGTTTGTTTTTCTTATGCTCTTAATCTACCCGAGTCCTCTGGTCTGGGAATCTGCCTGGAGATAGAACTGAGCCAGATAATCTCTAATTCCAGCAGCGGATTGGCTTGATTGTGAAGTTGGCCGGAATCGTGCCGGTGGAAACCGAGGGACTGCTCAACGGGCTGCTGATTCTGGAGGGACTAGCGACGGCGGGCAAGACAGACGATCGCTCGCCTGAAGTCTCCCCAAAGATTGCACCAGCGGGTCGGAACTGGGGCAGTTGGGTTCAACAGCGGGCGATTCTCCCTCCCCAGATGCGATCGCCTCTAAGTTCAGTGTTCATCCCACAACTCTCAAGGTTAGCGGTTCTCCTGGAAACCGATCGCCTCTCATTCTGCACCCACCCTAACTTTCCCTCAAATTCTCCCCCTACAACTCCCCTAACGGTTCCCGATTCAAAATGTCCCGACATTCCCGCCAATTAGGTAAATATTGATCCATATAGGCTTTAAATCGTTGATTATGATGGCGCTCTAAAAAATGAACCAACTCATGCACCACCACATACTCCAGGCATTCTACCGGCTTTTTTGCCAACTCTAAATTCACCCAAATCCGATGCTGGCTTATATTACAACTTCCCCATTTCGTCTTCATTTTTTTGATGCCCCACTCCGCCACGTCCTGCCCGATTATCGGTTGCCAGTGGTCCAACAAATCCGGGATTCTTGCTCTAAGTTGAGCGCGATACCATTCAGTTAACACTAAAGCCCGATTTTGAGGGGAAGTCCCGGGGTTGACGAATAGCTGAAGGGTTTTAGGGGGAATTAAGGCCATTTCATGACGCCCCCGACGTTCGATGACTTCTAGCCGATACCGCTCGCCAAATACATAATGACTTTCCCCAGAAACCATTTCTCGCTTGGACTGGCGGGGTTGGGCTTCAAAGTTGGCTCGTTGTTTCTTAATCCAGGACAGCCGGGAAATGACCGCCAGCCGAATGTTATCCTCGGTTAGATGCAACGGTGCAGCAACCCGAACATGACCATGAGGCGGATAAACCCCTACATGGAGGTTTTTGATAGGTTTTCTGACGATTTGGATGGGAATATCCCTGATGATAATCTGGCTTTCAATTTCTAAGTTACTGATACTCATTTTGATGTTTAATTATTTCTAAAATATTTCCCAGATTAATATCGGGGTCGCGAATGACTCCCCGAATGGCATTTTTGATTTCTCGTTCTTTCATCGTATTTCCAATCCATCCCTCTTTTTTGGTGGAACGGACTGCTTTATCGACCGCCAGGGCTAAGGTTTCATCTTGTCCTAGGTTATCGTAGAGCGATCGCTTGGCGGGGGTATCCAGAGAGTGGGGATAGTTAGCTTGCACCTCCCCTGCGGGTTGAATGATTTGTTTTGCCAGTTGTTTGACCTGTTCTAGGTACTCCTGATAACCCATTGCCTGGTTCCGGCGTTGCTCAATTAAAGCATCCAGTAAATCGGACATATTTTCATAGTATTTCGGGTTAATCGGACTCTCATCTAAGATGATTTTGCGGATGTTATTCTCAATGGTTTCGGCAACCGCTTCCCGGTTGTTCTTTAAGCCTGCTGGCAGTTGTTCTAATGTGCCTAACCCGTTTTTAACAATCAGTTGAATCAATCCCAATTCTTCAAAGTCGGAGACGATGGTACTGGGTTCGGCGTGGATGTAGCTATCCAGCAGGTGGCGCATGGCGGGTTCGTAGAGTTTCATATCTAAGTAGTCACCACTGGCAATTTTGACCTCATCCCGCATTTTGCTGTAGTGTTCTACTTCGGCTTTAATGGTTTGGGATTCGTGGCTGGTATAACCTGCCTCTGTCATTTCGTTGGCGAGGTTACTATAGGCACGAATTAAGGCGGTGACGGCTTGGTAAAGGGCGACTCGTTTCGGTTCGTTGTTGGTTAGGGCTGTTTTATCGGAGGTGTCGGTGGCGCAGAAGTAATGGAGGTAGTCGGAGGTGTTGCCGGGACGGGGGACGGGTTCACAGAGGGCTTTGACGGTTTCTAGGGTGTCTTCTAGGCGCTCTTTTGCTTTGTCTAGGCGATCGCTCAATAATCCCGCTACGTCATCGGCATCATAGCCTTCAAAAGCGCCACTGGTATAGTTATTAACGGCCCCCTCTAGTTGTTGGAAAAGGTCTTTATAATCCACGACATAGCCATATTCTTTGTCTTCCCCATCCAGGCGGTTGACGCGGCAGATGGCTTGGAATAATCCATGATCTCTCATGGTTTTGTCGATGTAGAGGTAGGTGGCGGGGGGTGCATCAAAGCCGGTGAGGAGTTTATCCACGACTATCAGCAGGCGCATTTGTCCGGGTTCTTTGATAAATCGGGTTTTGACTTCTTTCTCAAATTCCTCTACCCGGGACATGGCTTTGTCTTCGGGTTGGTTGAAGTAGTCTGCCAGCATCCGGCGATAAATCTCATATTGATGCAGTTTCTCGGTGTTTCCCTCTCCGGTTTCTTCTCCTTTGATATCGGCAGGGGAGGGTTTGTAGCTGGTGATGATGGCGCACTTTCCTTTGAGTTGGGTTTGGTTGAAGAGTTCGTAAGTTTTGCAGGCTTGGTATATGCTGGCGCAAACGAGCATGGCGTTCCCTCTTCCATCCATGAGGCGGGGTTTGGTTTCCATGTCTAGCAGGATATCGTCCACGATTTGTTCGAGGCGAGATTTGCTAGAGAGGAGTTTTTGCATTGTTCCCCATTTCTGTTTGAGTTGGGTTTTGGCTAAGTCGGATAATCCGCGCGTTTTTGCTTCAAACCATTGGTCAATTTTGGTCTGGGTGGTGATAGTTTGGTCGATATCTCGGGCTTCATAGCGCAAGTCGAGCACGATGCCATCGGTGACGGCTTCATCAAATTTGTAGGTGTGGATGTAGTTGCCGAAGACTTCGATGCTTTTTTGCTTGTCTTGTTTGAGGAGGGGGGTGCCGGTAAAGCCGATGAATAAGGCGTCGGGGAGGATGCTTTTCATGGCTTGGTGGAGTTTCCCGGACTGGGTACGGTGGCATTCATCGACGAAGACGAAGAGGTTGCCTTTGGGGGTGAAGTTGCTGGGGAGTTGGTTTTGGATGGTTTGTATAAGTTCGTCGGTGGCTTCGTTTTGGCGGTTGCCAAATTTCTGGATGAGGGAGCAAATTAGCCAGGGTTCTGAGGTGCTGAGGGTGCGGATGAGGTCCGCGCTGCTTTTGGTTTGGTAGATGTCTTCGTCTATTCCTTTAAAGATGCTTTCGATTTGTTCGTCGAGTTCGGTGCGATCTGTGAGGATGAGGACCCGCGCATCGTTGAGGTTTTCTCGGATCCATTTGGCAAGCCATCCCATTGTCAGGCTTTTCCCGGACCCTTGGGTATGCCAGATGATGCCGCCTTCTCGCTGTTGGAGGGCGTTTTGGGCGGCTTTGATGCCGAAGTATTGGCTAGGGCGACAGGTTTTTTTGATGCCGCTATCAAAGATGATGAAGTTGTGGAGGAGTTCTAAGAAGCGGGTTTGGTTACAGAGGCGAATTAGGTCACTATCTAAGCGAGTCTCGGCTATTTCTGAGGGGATTTCAGGGAGATATTTTTGATTTTTTGGGTGGGTATTGGGGTTATAAAGTGGATTTTCTTCTTTCCATTCGAGATAGTATTTTTCTGAGGTTTCTATGGTGCCGTAGCGGATTCCTTGGGTATCGTTTCCCGCCATGACAAGTTGGAGGGTGGTGAAGAAGGGGCGGATAAATTCTTTTTTCTGGTTGTCGAGGTTTTGGCGGATGCCTTCACTGATGGAGACGATGGAACGTTTGAGTTCGAGGATTCCGAGGGCGATGCCGTTGATGTAGAGGACGATATCGGGGCGTTTGGAATTTTTGCCTTTAATGGTGACTTCTTCGGCTATAGCAAAGTGGTTGTTTTCGGGGTGTTCCCAGTCGATTAACCAGATGGTTTGGGTTTGTTCTCCAGCCCCTTCTTTGACTTTGACGCCATAGCGCAGGAGGCTATAAACGGCTTTGTTGGCATCATAGAGGTTTTGGATGTCTCCGAGGGCGGCTGCTTGGTCAAGTTCTCTCAGGGTTTTGCTGATGAGGGTTTTGTTAATGCCTCCGTTGGCTAACCATTGGGTGAGGAGTTCGGGTTCTATGTTGCGGTTATTTTTTCGGTGATGCCAGTTTCCGAGGTAGGTGTAGTGGAGGTGGTTTTGGAAGAGTTGGATGAT
Organism: Laspinema palackyanum D2c; assembly: GCF_025370875.1. Taxonomy (NCBI): domain Bacteria; kingdom Bacillati; phylum Cyanobacteriota; class Cyanophyceae; order Oscillatoriales; family Laspinemataceae; genus Laspinema; species Laspinema palackyanum. Next base: position 17,055 of record NZ_JAMXFD010000034.1, on the reverse strand, counting down.
TCTGCCTTGAGTGAATAGTTCGAGTTGTCCAATGTTGCTCATGGCGTGTTTTTTTGGAGATAGTTTAATATTTTTTGATCCTGAGTAAGTAGTGACAACCCGGAAACCCTAGCCGTCGCGACAATGATTTGGTCAGAGGGGTCGGCATGAAATCCAGAAAGTCGAGTAGATTCGAGGATGATTGGCAGGCTTAATTGGAGTAATTGAACGCCGGGGTAATCTAGGGCGAGTTCAAGCCATTCCTCTAAAGGACATTCAAAAGTTAGCCTATTTTTCTCGACTAATTTAGCAATTTCCCAGCAAGAAATGATGCTGACTCCTAAACCGCTGGCTTGATTTGCTTCAATGAGTTCTCGGTTTTGGCGAGACAGTTTAGGATGTTCATCAACCCACCAGATCCAGATATGCGTATCTAGGATAATCATGCGAGGGCATCCCAGTCTTCTAAGGCTACGGGTTCGTAGGGGTTGTCATAGTGAACGACTTTCCCTCGGAGGGGGTGATGTTCAGAGGGATGCTGTTGGGAGGAAGTTGAGCGCATATCATTTTTAACGGTTTGCAGAATTGCTTCAATAATCAGGATGCGCTCCTGGATTGATGTTCCTTGCAGTTTTTCGATAATCTCTGATTCAATCATTTGTTGGCTCCTGTATTATTGGTTTAAATTAGGCTTTATCAAATGATAGCCTTGTCCTCCCGGTTAACAGTTCCTGCATCATTCCCTGTTTGATGGCTTGGGTTTTGGTGCGGCGTTTTTCTAAGGCTGTGATTTCGGTGTCTATGTCGGAGAGGACTTGGGCGATGGCTTTTTGTTCTAAAACCGGAGGTAAGGGAACAGCAATTTCCAGAAGTTTACTTGGGGATGTATGTTTAACCTTCGTTCCAGCCGCCGTTTCTTTTACCTTTAAACGAAATTTTGTAAAGTTGAATAGATAGTATAAAAATCCCAGGGCAATATTAGATGAAATTGGCTTAATTCTTCCTATTCTTTGGTTATGAAGATAAGTTCCCGATGAGGGAATAAAAGCAACACTTCCTAGTAAACCTTCAGCTTGTTCAGTCATTGCTACAATTAAATCGCCAGACTGAAGTACATAAATATCTGGCAGCGGTCCATCATAATATTTTTGTTTTTCTCCTATTTCTCGAAAGCCCCCCTCTTCGTAGAAGTTACCTGGAGTAGTTAAATTATATAAACCCTGTGAGCAGAAATATCGACTTTGAAATCCAAAGCCGTGAGTTATTACAATCTTGTCTATAAGAGATTCACATTCCCAATCTTCAGGAATCACGCCAATGTCAGTTTTTTTATAACCCTTGCCCTCGCCAAACCCCGGCAGGCGCTTCTTACCCGTGAGGAGTTGCTGCATGGTGGCGGTTTTGATGTGGCGCTTTTTGGCGATGAGCTTATCCAGGGCGGCAATTAGGGCATCTACGTCCGATAGGGCTTGGGCGATCGCTTTTTGTTCTGGAAACTTAGGGAAAGCTAACTTTAATCCCCGAATTGTATCTAAGTTTAGTCCTGCTTTTGCCCCTTGATCTGTTGCTTCTCTAAATAAACGTTGGACATTTTCACTAGCTAAAAAATATGCCACATATTTGGAATCAGCATTGTCTACTTCAATCCGTACTAAAGAAATATGCTGGTTTATATATGCAGGATTGGGAATAAAATCATTTATATAACCAATAATTCCAATATCTGCTGTTATAGAGATTAAAATGTCTCCATTTTGTAGTTTAGTTCTTTTCCCCTCACTCACTCCTTTTGGCAAATCGACCAGTTTTATATCTTGGAGATTCAAGTAAATGGATTGTCTATTCAGATTCGTGATTCGGATAAATAATTCACCAAATTTTGAGTAATATTTAGCCCACCCCCGAGAGCCACTTGTTACATAGGGTTCTAGTTCTCCAATGCTAATCGATTCCCAATCTTCAGGAATTACCCCAACCTCCGTATGCTTGTATCCTTCGGGCAATTTTTTTATATTTATCGAATATTTATAATTACTCATTTACACCCAACCTTTTTCCGTCAAATGTTCGATATCTTCCCGCAATTCAGCCACATCATAATGGACGCAAATGCCCCTATCCGCAATCAAGCGCTGAAAGCGAATCTGAGACATATTTAGCAATTCTGCCGCTTTTCCAAGGCTAACCTTGAACTGCTGAAAAAGCAGCAAAACAAGCTCAACCAAAAGCTCATCCTCTGACAAACCACTCGCTTTTATAATCTCATCAGAAATCACTAAACTCATCTTTCTACCTCTTTTATCCATTATCCATTAATTCCACTCCAACCCCATCCTCCTTAAATGCTCATCCACCCGACTCGACAACGCCTCAACCTCCTCCACCCATTATTGTCAATAAGTATTTTTACTCAATAAAATGTATTTTGTGGTCGGATTTGGAGCCGACATATATAGAAAAAGCCACTTTTCTATATATATTCCCGAAACGTCTATAGATTTTAGCTATTTTTGAGATATAAGAGATTTGAAGGCTCCCCATTATTTATCATCAATTCCACTCTAACCCCATCCTCCTTAAATGCTCATCTACCTTACCCGATAACGCCTCAACCTCATCCACCAACTGAGGCAACGGTTCCGCATAGCGTTCCTCTAAATCCTTCACCCGATTCGCCAACTGCTGCGTCATCCGCTCAATCTCTGCCGAAATTGTCGCCTCTAGGGTAGCTTCCCATTTATCCTCCACCAACAACACCTTAATCTCATCCTCAGTCAACTTTGGATACTTCGCAAACACCGCCTTATCCAGTGCCTCTTGAGTGTCCTTAACCGCCTTTTTCTTCTCGGCCTCCAAGTCAAACAACTCCAAACATCGCTCCAGCACAGCTAACTGTTCCCCCTCAACGGATGACTCATCCTCATCAAAAATAGATAGCTGCTTAGTCGTTTCTCCGATTAATTTTTTGAGGTTCGTTTTCGTCACATTTCCCTTATCACTTTGGGCATCCGTCAAAGCCCCCTCCTCCCCGGTATGCTCCTCAATCAGTGCCTCCAACTCCTGAGTAATGGCATCACAATCTGCCTGCAACTCATCAAGATGCTGCTGCTTATCTGCAAAATATCGCGCCACAATCAGCCCGGGTGGGATTAAATCCGTTTTATATTTTTTCTTCCCAATGGTTAAATCTACCGTTTCTTTCAGTTTCTCGCCCTTTTTAACCACCAACTCCCGCAACCCTTTTCCCACTTTCCAGCCATCCTGCACCAGCAAATAGACATCATCCTGCATGGTTTCCGCCCAGTAGTCCATCAATAGCTGATAAATGTCATACTTATCCAGCAAATCAGCTTGAGCAAACCGCGCCAGCAGGTCCTCCGCTAGGCTTTCAATCAGCACCTTGGGTTTATCTCCAATGGCAATCTCCTTGAGTCTCCCCTGGTGATGCTTGCGCCAATCCTGATACAGGGCTAAAGTCTTCTGGGTAAAGGCTGTAAATTCTGGGTGGTTGAGAATCGTCCCTTTGACTTGGCTGGCTTCTACTAAACTCTGACTATATCCTGGGCGCTGACTCGGGGCAAACAAGGCACTCCGCATCTGGGGAAATACCTTCCAGTAATCCTCTAAAGCATCAATATCCGCGTTAGGGATGCCCCCATTCAGGTGGGCGCTCAGGTCGTGGATGTCTTCCGGTTCGCTAGAGTCAATATAACGGGGGATATTGAGGTTGTAGTCGTTGGCGGCAATTTCATCCAGACTCACCATCCGACTGTACCGAGGGCATTCAATTTGATTGTTGAAGACATCCACAATTTTATGGATATCCTGACTCCGCAGGCGGTTCTTATTCCCATCTTTCATGAACCCCTTGCTGGCATCCACCATGAACAACCCCTGGCGCTGCTGGGCGCTTGCTTTGTCTATGACGATTATACAAGCGGGGATACCTGTGCCGTAAAACAGGTTAGGCGGTAACCCGATGATGCCTTTGATATAACCCTGGGTGACCAAATTCTGCCGGATACGCGCCTCGGCATTCCCCCGAAACAACACCCCATGCGGCAAAATTACGGCAGCTTTGCCGGTACTTTTCAGGGATTTGAGAATGTGCAGCAGAAAGGCATAGTCCCCATTTTTTCCAGGGGGAACGCCATACTCAAACCGCTGAAATTCGTCGTTGGTAAGGTTGACCCCGTTACTCCAGGATTTATAGGAAAAGGGCGGGTTGGCAACGGCAAAGTCAAAGGTTTTTAAGCTGCCATCCGGGTTTTTCCAGTAGGGGGAGGAGAGGGTGTTGTCTTTGCGAATGTCGGCGGTGGGGTTGTTGTGCATGAACATATTCATGCGCGCTAAGGACCAGGTGGAGTTGTCCATCTCCTGCCCATAAATGGTTAATCCATTGGGCGCTTCATCTGCTACTTTCAAGAGGAGGGAACCGGATCCACAGGTGGGGTCATAGACGGTAGCATCCTGCCGGGTTTCTGGGGTGATGCCTACGACTTTGGCTAAAATCCGCGAGACTTCTGCGGGGGTGTAGAACTGGCCCTTGCTTTTGCCGGAGTCGGTGGCAAAGTGGCGCATCAGGTATTCATAGGCGTCGCCAAGTAAGTCGTCTCCTTCGGCGCGGTTGGCGCTTAAGTCCAATCCGTCAAAGATTCCGACTAATTTGGAGAGGCGATCTATCATTTCTTTGCCTTTGCCGAGTTTATCTTCATCGTTGAAGTCGGCAATATCTATGGCTCCTTTTAAGTCATTTTCTTCGGCTAGTTTACTAATGACTTTGTTGATTTTATCCCCGATTTCTTTGTCTCCTTTGAGTGTGGCTAATTCATCAAAGGATGCGCCTTCAGGAACGAAGATGATTCCATTGGGGTCTCCGGCATATTTGTCGGAAATGTATTTTAAAAAGAGTAAGGTGAGGACGTAATCTTTATACTGGGAGGCATCCATGCCGCCTCGCAGTTCATCACATCCGGCCCATAAGGAGCTATAAAGTTCGGTTTTTTTAATAGCCATTAGAGATAGTTGTTGTTTTAATTGAAGTCGGTTTTAGGGGAGGGTTAGGGAGTGATGAAAATAAAGCGCAATCCTTGAATAGGGCAAGTTTGGGTTGAGGGTGGAGTCTGGGGACTCTGTAAGGCCCCTGAGTATTATCGCATCTGGACGGGGAAAAAAGTTGCAAGGGCCTATTTTGGGGGCGGCGAGACTGGGGCCACAGTGTCTCGCGGTTGGAGAAGGGGTCCGGCGCTGGTTGTCTCTGTTAACCCTGGGGGAAGAGGGTTGAAGGCAGGGGAGGCGATCGGGCTAGGGGTTGAAAGATCTGGTCCTCCCCCAGATTTCTTGATTCTTGATTCTTGATTCTTGATTCTTGATTCTTGATTCTTGATTCTTGATTCTTGATTCTTTAATTCCTGCAAACGTCCCACCTACAAGGGTTCTGGCTTTATTCCATCTCCTTTAATTTAAGCTCAAGACCCTCAAGAGCCTCCTGTAAGCCCTCAACGGACTCAATTTCTGCCCAGTCAACTGGCATTGCTTTAAACATTTCCAGGGCTGCCTGTACCCAGACTTCCTTGGGAATCTTCTGCCCATGCTTGCGTTTCCCCTGCTTGAGCAAATCGTTAAGCCAGTCGTTAATCTCAATGGGTAGCCGCAGGTTGACGGATTCCCTCTCGGCTTTTTTCAAGAATCTTGATTCTTTATTCTTGATTGTTGAATCTTGATTCTTGATTTCTTCACTATCCTCTACCCTGTCGGAGGTGGTTTTGCTGAAAATGCCTTGATTGAGCGGGTTGCCGCCCAAAACGGCTCGTTGCTTTTTCTTACTTACTGCCATTGGCAAACCTCTTCTATTAATGCTCGATATGCTTTAGCTCCTGCTCCTTGGGGGTCGTACTCAAATATGGACTGCCCATGAGAGGGGGCCTCCCGCAGCTTGACGGTTTCAGGGATGACGGTCTTAAACATCTGCTGACCAAAGTGGTCCCCTAAGCATTGAAATACCTCTTTGCTGAGGTTGTTGCGCCCATCAAACCGGGTCGCTAAGACGCCTGCAATCCGAATCGGGTGATCCAGGTGTTCTCTGACCAAGGTCAAGGCCCGCTCAATTCCCTGGATGCCCAGCAACCCGAGGTAGCTCATATCTACTGGGATGAGTGCGCCCTCGGCAGCCATGAGTGCATTGATGGAGAAGACGCCAATGTTGGGGGGGCAGTCGATAAGTACCCAGTCATACTGGTCCTGGACGGAAGCCAACACTTTCCGCAGGAGCAGTTCTCGACCCGGGCGGCCTGATATGGGGATTTCTTCTTCGGCCAGCAGGATGTTGGATGGCACTACGTCCACGCCTTCGGAGGTGGGGATGATGATTTGGGATAGGGGGACTTTATGTTGGAGGGCATCTTTTAACTGTTTCTCAAGCTGCCATATCGGGATACCCAGGGCGGCTCCTGAGTTGCCTTGGGGGTCGATGTCTACGAGCAGCACTTTGCGATCGCGGAACTGGACGAGTCCGGCAGCTAAGTTGTAGGCGGTGGTGGATTTGCCAACCCCCCCTTTCATGTTGAATACAGCGAGTTTTTGGGTCACGGTGGTGGTAAGGGATTCAGGGTGGGAATAGGGGATATAGATTCTTGAATATAGATTCTTGAATGTAGATTATATATTCTTTAATCAAGAAAGTAAATGCGCGAGGGTCCGGAAAAAACTTTGTTGTCTGGGAGCCGGTGGTCCGGTGAACCCGTTTACTTGCCAGGGTAGGAGGTTGGTCGCCTGGGGAGATTGGGGTGCCGAATTTTGGCTTGAGACCTTTGCGCCTGTTCCCAAAATTATCGCCAGAGTACCTGCAAGTTGAGGAGGAAACCGGAATCCACCCGCACCCAAAAACTGAAAATCAATCTCGCTGAAATCAATACTGATAAATTGCCTCAACAGCTAGAACTCAAGTATCGCGCTATTCACGATGCTGTGAAAGAATTGGACAGTATTCGCGATATCCGCCAAATGTTCATTGGTTTCCAGCGATACCTCTATGAGGAGGAGGATGCTATAGCATGAGCAGTCTAAGGCTATGAAGAACAATGCGATCGCCTCCTTTGACGACGACCTACCAGGCTCCAGTACGCACCGGCTTCCAGGGGTTTGGTTTTCCAAACTGCCGGTGCTGAAAGTTTAGGAGAAAACGGATATCGGACTGGCGGGTGATCGGTACGATAGTCAAAAACCCAGCCTTACTACCTCCCCAAAAATAAGTTGATAAATTGAAGGAAGAGAGGAAACTAAAATGAGTGTGATTTTACCCCGTATAGGTGTAACAAATTGCTTCAGAGCAATAGCTTTACTTGAAAATTGTACAAAACATATTGTTGGTAGTTTTTGGCTAATGGCTCGCTATGGTTTTGATACAGAAGACATTCCCGAATGGTGGATCAATATTGTCAACGAAGAAAACCAAGCAGAAGCTATTATTGAGGCTTATGATCGAGGGGCCTTTGAAGGAGAGCATCAGAACCCCTTATATTTAGGATTTTGCATTATAGTAGTTGCGGACCCATCAAATCCGGCTATGCTTTCTTATGTTATTCAACACCTAAGAATGTTAAAAGGAGAAGGAATCAGCTTATTAGAAATAATGGCTGAACATGATATTCCAGCACATACAGAAGTTTACTATCCTGAACATTTTTTATGGGAAAGATTGGGAGAAAAAGGTCCAGCTTATCAATTTTACAAGGAAGACATCAGACGATGGAATAGTCAATTTTGGGAAGATTATTGTAACTACTTATTGGCAAATCATGGCGACTATATGCTTGAAATATATTGGCAAAACCTAAAAAATAACTTTTGATAGATTGTAAAATTTATAGCCCATCTAATTTCCTCTATTTCATTAAATCGAGAACTGTTATAAGTCTTAACCTTAACAGTTTCCATGACTCAACCTGATTGCCTCAACCTCCTAAACACGGATTATGCCAACCTCATCGCCATTGACTACGACCCCCACCTAGAACGTCTGATGAGAGCGGCGGGGGAATCTTCCCTGGATGTTGTGCTGCTGACCCGGTTGTTGGGACTCGCTCAGAAACTGCTATCCCCGAGGAACCCACCCAGAAGCAGCAAAAACTAGAGATGAACCGGAAGCAGTTTGTCCAGAGGATGAATTTCCCGAGGTTGATTCCCAAGAAATGATGCAGCCTAACTGGTGCTACCGACAGACGCCCTCTATTGGGAGGAGTCTTTTTGATTTCCGACCCCGATCCAATTTAGGCAGAAATTAGGATGGGGCGCAACCGGATTCCTAGTGCGCTGCTGCCAAAAAACGGGGCAATTTAGGATGCACTCTGACTAAGCCCATTCCCTCTCGGTGAGGGTCTTAGTTGCGATTGCCATAAAAAAACCCCTCACTGAGGGGGTTTCAATTACTTCACTTTCTCCAGCAATGCCCGGTCCCGGTTGCGCCATCCCCTCAAAAACACCTTTTGGTCCGGCGCTTCCCTTACCCGAAAATCCCGGAATTCGAGTCGCCACTGAGCGATCGCCTTACCCTCGAAGGGTTGCTCACCATCGGGGGAATCGGTCGCTCCTTCGATGCCCTCGAAGGGTTGCTCACCATCAGAGGCGATCGCCCTGCCTTCTTCTGGTTGTTCACCGGGGGGGGAATTGATGGGTTTATCACCATCTTCGACGATCGCCCTGCCTTCTTCTGGTTGTTCACCGGCGGGGGAATTGGTGGCTTTTTCTCCCTCGGAGGCGATCGCTTTTTTGAAATCTGCCTGGGCGCGTTGGGTTACTCATTGGATGAGGGATGCCTGACTTGCTTGCGGGACGGTGACGAATCCAGTGCCGGTGAATCGGTCGGCTTCTGCCAGCTATGCAGGTTGGATATTCCAGTTTAGAGGGAGGGGTTGCCAACCTTGTTCGAGATTGGATCACACCTGCCACGCTAGAAGCTCATGGATTCATCTATTTTTGCATTTAATACTGCCGCCTAAATTGGGACGATTTTTGGTCGCAGCGCATCATTATTCCTAATACGCCCTGTTTCTATTTGGACATAAATGAGAGAGGAGTCGCAATTTGGGCAGCGAAACCTGTGAACGAGTGATTTTAGCTGCACTTTTAGGCAAAAAAAATCCCCTCAACTGGGAGGGGATGGACGAGATTCTCGCTAGAACTCAGAAGCGTTTGCCGATTTTTTGGATTTCCTCGGCATGGAATTGGGCCAACAACGCCAGAAGTGCCGTGAATGGGCAAGGAATATTTGAGAAGGTTAGGCCGGGACCCCATTTATCGATACGCGACTCTAAGATGGTTTCGCCGGTGAACTGACTTAAAACTGCCGCCAAAAATCGGATACACCGCGACCGACGGCCAGACCGAGCATTGAGTTTGTCACCGGGATGACGCAACGGTAAAAATCGGTCACAAAATTCTTCAGGGTTCATGGTGACCCCGACGGGTTGGCTTGGCTTTTGCAGAGATTGATTGCTCCGGTTGGATATTGCGTACATAGAAAAATCTCCTGATTTTATGGGAATGATTAGCGGATATTTTTGGGGGTAGCTTAGGATTAATGACCACCTCCATACCTCACCTGCAAAGCCTTTATGTGGCTTGGGTGTTAGGCAGTTATTGGAGAGTTGAGAAATTGTTGATGGCTTCTGACTTTTACGTTGGAGGCTGTTCAGTCCAGTTGGACATAAAACACCTCTAAAGGAGACCATTTCCCGACCGCCAAACCATCTCGAATCCAGCGAGGGGCAAGGCCCAAATAAAATAGCGGGATAAGGTGGCCCTTATCCCGCGCTATAGGTGATCCGATTTTTAGGTGAAGTACCTCACCGGGTCTTCTGAGGTCCGGTGAGGCACTTCCGGGTGAATGGTGTTGTTCGTTAGGGCAGGTAAATTAGGGTCCTGGTGTCACTGGGGTCGAGGAGATCGCCGAAGGTCCGAGCGACAGTCGAACAGTCTCGAAGTTGAGGTTAGAAATGAGAGATATGCAACTACGAGGGTGAGTAGAACATCAAAAAAAACACTCATGCTAGGGCCTCCTGAAATTCGCGGGACTGCATCACCATCTCCCGAACTTTGGCGTTTTCCATGTCTCGCAGTCGGATGGAGGCGAGGGCGGAGGCCCAAGTGCCGAGTCCGATCCATTCTTCTACTGTCATTGAAACTAGCCAAAGGGATTCACCCACTGGGAACCCGTCGAATGGTTCGTTACAACCTTCGAGGTTAGTCAGCGACATCCCAAAACCAGCCATACCCTCACTCCGACTGGCTTCTAGGGCTGCATACCCGGAAAGGGAGACCAGCCGCAGAGCATCATCCAGAGTGAGGGATGCGCCGTTTTGAATGTAAGGGTAGAGCTTGTCGGATGCCTGCTGGCAGTAGAAAGACAGGCACTTGGGGACGGAATTTGATAAGTTAGTCATGGTGAAACAAAAAATAAAAGGCTGAACGTTACGGCCAGGGTGTTGGTAGCACCCCAGCTAGACCGATACGGTCATGAAAATGATTATTCGGTTGTCAATGTTCAGTTCGTGGGGGGAGTGATCTCCCCTAAAGGTGGGACCCTGGAGCTTTCGGGCTATGGGGTCTCGTTTTTTTGTGGAATTCCGAGGTGATCTCCGCGAGATAACTTTGATCAACCGGGTTGCATCCGGGAGTTTCTGGGGGTACTTTCGGTCCCTTAATGATTACACTTGTAGCAGATATTTTTATATATGTCAAGATTTCTTTGACGTTTATCTCAATTAAGCGGACAATAGACTTGAATCACGCGATAGTGGAGAATAAAGCAGATGATGTCAGCAATAGCGAAAACCTTGATTAGATGGCGCTTACGGGAGTTGATGGCTAGGCAAAAGGTCAGCGTGATAGCGATCGCAGGAGCTATGGGGGTCTCCCGTGCTACTGCATCAAAAATCAAAAATGCAGATCTCATGCCGAGCAACCTTGATCATGACAAACTAAACGCTTTGTGTCGTTACCTGGGAGTCACACCCTCCGATCTTTTGGAGTACGTGCCGGATGAATCCGCCTAGCTAACCTGTGATCGCTTCCGTCGCTGACCCGCGCCAAAAGGTTACTATTCTCCCGATTCGTTGCCCTGATAAATTCAATACACGAGGCTATATTATTACCATCAATCAGTAATGTACGGGGGTTACTCAGAGAAAAGAAATAATTTAAGTCATGGAGTGAAATCTATTCGCTGTAAAAGATGCACGGATTAAATCGAAATAAAATTAACTAAGTTGCTATGAAACAGAAATTAAAGCGATGTTGTTTAAACTAAAGGGTGTAATTAACTCATTGAGTTGGTAAAAAAGATGAAACATCCAACTATTCCACTCAAAAAGCACCAGATGGAGACCCGATTCACTCAGATGGACTGAAATTTTTCAGAGTGAATCCCCAGGAGCGATCATGCAACTCGACCCATATCGGCTGATTTATGCGAATACAGCCGCGAACCGAGCACCCCTCTGGGCGAAATTCTCCGAAGCCGATCGCCCTCGCTACCTTCTGGCCCTATTCCGGGATGGGGTCTACTCGGATCGGGTTAAACTGGCTGATGGGGGTGCGGTGGCGATCAAAAAAGCTCAGTAAAAACCTGAAGTTTCGCCAGGTACACCGGGTTTACACAACAGAGGTTAAAGTTTTTATGAGGTTTTAATTCTAATAAATTCTTAATAGGAATCAATTTTCAGCCCGATAGCTGGCAACGGATACGAGCGCCAGCCATCTTGTACAGCTTACAAAGAGTGAAGCGGTAAAATATAGGGTCGGCTGAACCAAACTAACGGCGAAGCTATTAACACCCTTCGCTAATTCAGTGATAGAATTAATCTATAAAAAAAAGAGGTCCCCCGCGCTTCCGGTTGTTTCCAGCAACCGCCGCAGAGAACACCCCACCAAAAAATACCAACAGGTATTACAAACAAATTCTGAGTTTATCTTAGCACTAAAAGATAGCCAGAAATGATTGAGGGGAAATGAAGAAGTGTGAGGGACCCCTTCCACCATAAAGGAGGCCCCATGAATAACTCAATCCTAGCAGAATCTACTCAATCCACGTCGGGTTACGAGAGTTCAAGCGATCGCCAGTTGGTAGATCTCAGCCAATACGCAGATCGCCTCACGCCCACCTCCACAGGAAAATATGAATGCCCGGTGTGCGGGGGAAAAAACTTAAGTTACAGCCGCACCGAGCCTACCAAATTCAAATGTTTTTCAGGGGATTGCGACTCCCTAGAGATCCTCAAAGCCATCGCCCCAGAACGCTTTGAGAAGGATCAAGCCCACAAGACCATCCAGCGCTCGCCTGCTAAAAAAGCGAAACCCGCGCCTATCCCCGAATCGGGAGAGTTAGCCCGACTACAGTGCCAGCCGACTCCACCTCAGAAGCATCGGGATAGCAAGGGAACTCATACCACCTACCCTTACAGCGACACCCAGTGGGTGATCCGATTCGACCCCGCCAGCGGCAACAAAAAGCGCTTTACCCCTTATCACATCAACGAAGCGGGGCAAACTATCGCGAAAAAGGGCGACAAGCCGTGGCCCCTTTATAAGGAAGAGGAAGCAATTGCCGAAGGAACAGGGAAATGGATTCTCTGGGTTGAGGGAGAGAAATGCGCGGATGCTTCTCGTTGGCTTCAGTTTGTGACGGTCACCCCTTCAGGAAGTGCATCTACGGGCGAAATAGAAGCCGCAATTCTCAGACTCCAAAAGGCCGGGATTGCAGGGATTGCCCTGATCCGGGACATGGATTCCACAGGGGAAAAGAAGGCAGAGAAGATAGCCCAAATCTGCCATCGGTGGGGAATCCCAGTCATAGATCTGGCGGATTATCTTGACATCCCCGACAATCAAGATATCGCAGACTTAGTGAAGGCAGAGATGGAGAACCGAGAGGAACTAATTAAAAAACTCAACAGGGCATACGGGCAAGCCCTGGGAGAGACTCGCCAGCTAATCGAAAACTTGCCTGACAACCACGATGGCAAAAAGCCTCAAAAGAAAAGCGCCAGCGATTATGCACACGAATTGTTTGACGGATGGCGCGATCGCCTAGCATGGGACATCCAGGCAGGCGAGTGGAAGTGGTACGGAGTCGAGAAGCCCGGATTATGGTCCCGGTGCGATGTGGTGGAGGTCCATGCAGTCATCCAGGGTTGCCTAGATCGTCAAGGGAAAAGCTATGGAGCCGGACTGGTAGCATCCATTGAGCGGCTGATGCGGGCCAAATTTAAGGTTAAAACATTCGATGCAGACCCCAAACTTATCCCGTTTGTTGACGGCGTTTTTAATCTTCAGAGCAACTCATTTGGCGAACACGCTCCCGGATACCGACTAACTTGGCAGCTACCCCGACGGTATCACTCACCGGAGGCTGGAGACTTTGGTTCGATCGCCCAATGGCTTGACTTCGTGACCTATGGCGATCGCAACAGGCAGCGAATGATTGAGTGTTTCATCGCCGCCGGGATCCGGGGCATGAGCCACCTGCACAAATTTTTGTTTCTCATCGGCAAAGGTGGGACAGGGAAATCCACTTTAGTGCGCCTGATTGAGGCGATCGCCGGTGAAGACAATTGCTGGAATGGCACGATCGCCGGACTGTCGGACAAGCATGAAATTATTGACCTGCTAGGGAAACGGTTCGCGATCCATGATGATCAGGATGCGATCCGCTCTTGTGGTCTGTCCGAGTTCAAGAAAAGCACCGGAGGGATGAAACTCCGAGGGCGACACCTCCATCAAAACCCGGTAGAATTCGCTCCCACTGCCTTGCACGTCGTCACCGCCAACTACCCGATATTTCACGGTTCGGAGAGCCAGGGAACATGGCTATCGCGGCGGATTATCACAATGGCGTTTGATCGCGAGGGCGGCCCAGAGGTGCAAGCTCTTGAACGAAAATTTAAGGCTGAATTACCGGCCTTCACCCGCTATCTGCTGTCAATTTCCTCCGAGGAAATTGAGGCGACGTTGCGCGGCGGGGGAAATGATGTAGCGATGTCCCCTGCATTCTGGGAGAGCAAGCTCAGGGATTCACTCCCAGCCTGGGTCAATGATCATCTCATCTTAGATCCATCCGCCAAAATCCAGGTGGGTGCTAATTGTGACGAGTGGAAGGCAGAGGCGTACAACCCAGAAGCATCCACTCTATTTGGTGCTTACAATCACTACTGCCGAGGGGCCGGGGTGAAGTCAGCGCTGAACCTTACCAATTTCACCCCTACCCTCAAAGAACTTTTCGAGTCACTGGGTTGGAATATCGAGGTGAAACGCTCCTCTAAGGGTCGATATTTTCAGGGCATCCGGTTGAGAAGGGAAGATGAACAGTCCCCGACGGTGCTAGAAACATTGACATCAACAGTGCTGAGTGTCGGGTCTAATGTTGGGTCTAGTGTCGGGTTAGTGTCGAGTACAGAATCCTTGCTGGGCAAGGATAGTGTCGGGTATGTCGGGTTAACTTCAACTATAGGGGAGTTAAAAAATGAAGAGGTTAACCCATCTTCCCCGCAAGATGAAAAAATCAAAAATACAGTGGTATATGAGGACGGACAACCCAACATCCCCGACACTATCTCCACTGGGCAGGGGTTTCAACCCGACACTCCACCCGATATCCGACCCGACACTCCACCCGACACTGAGCTTGGTGACGAGGAGGTAAGCCCTGAACCAACACCACGTCATCTAGCAATGGAAGCTCACTCTTTAGTACAAGAACTGGTTGCTCAAGGGGTAGCAAGCCATCAGCAGTTAACAGGATTTGTCAAACAGCGCTATGGGAAGCTAACTAAATTCGCAATGACCCGAGAGGAGTTGGAGGATTTGATCCGGCTGTTAAAGCTGTATGGTCCGGCTATCTGCTCTCGTGTCACCGGCGAGTTCAACCCACCGACTCAAATCCCGCTAGACCTCGGGTGATTCCTCTTCGTGGCTGCCACCCACGTTGCGAGGTTTGACCAAAATCGCTGAAATGACTTCAACCCGTTCGGAGCCTTACCTCCTTACCAGGTAGGGGTTCAGCTTTTGAGTTCTCCCTTTCAGATAGTCGGTCTGGCGACAAAATCTATGAGCATCGCAAATCGCTTCTGGACTCTGCTCAGGATTCAGAAGCGATCGCCTCGTCTCAACCCACCCCTCCCCCGCCGCCCAAATATGAGATTGGCGATCGCATCGAAGCGCCGTACATTGACCAGTTCACCTGCGAGGAGGAAGTCCGGGAGGGCGAGGTCCAGGGAGTGCAGCGAGACCGGCTCATGGTCCAGTTCATCGTTAGCTGAATAGCGCTTGCCTGGAATGCTTGCCGAGCGATCTTGTTTATGGTCGGCGATCTGCTTGTGCCAGCTTTTGTGTCTATGCGGAACTCGTTGAGTTGTAGATGATGAGTAGATCCAGACTGCTCGGTTGACTATCGAAGGTGATCGCTCACCTTGCTTGGAGTGGATCTAGGCTGGAATAAGTGCCAGTGCGTTTCGAGTCCGAGGCTCTGCGGCGATTGGTTCCAAATTGTCTCGGGTTGGTCAGTGGCGATCAGTTCCGAATTTGCTGGCGGCAGGTGGCTCTGAATCGGTCAGGGTCAGTAGAGTGGTTTACGGCGATTGGCTATGAAGGAGGTCGGGAGTAGTTTGCATCTCGGTTAGTGGTGCTTGCAGTGGAGGTAATTTTTGCCACAGGGGTACTTTGGGCAGTTGAGAGAAAGCCTTAAAATAGTAGCCTGTCATTTCCACTATCTATTCAACAAACCTGCTCTACCTTTGGGTCAAGAAAAAATACTTATTATTAAGCTTGAGTCTATGTTTAGTTTTTTAAAAATCTTAATCTATTTTACCTAAATCAGAAAAAGAAAGCTAGAATTAAAAAATTCAGGGTTCGCTACTTTTTCAGACAGTCACGACCTAGATCCCCTGTTCGATAAATTTTAAGGAGTCACCTGTATTTCATCTTCAGGTTGGGGTAAGTGGCTGGATGTGCTTGAATGTCTACTACATTGTTTAGCTTAAGTAAGTTCTCAAGTCTTACGCTTATGAAAGTTTATCGCCGTATTCTAGGGAGTCTTGTTACATTTTCACTCACCTTTTTTCTGGTTATCAATCCTTTAGGAATAGCTAGATTTACGACAAAAAAAGTTGATGCTCAATCCTCCCCTCGTCCATACGTTGTACTTGTAAACGGTTATCAAGACTGTTGTGTTTGGAATCGCCAAAATCGGGGGATATATATGGGGACAGTTCTTAGAGAACTTGAAAGACGTGGAGCAGAGTTTCGATTAGTGCCCTGGGATACTTTTAGAGATGGTGCGGGTCAAATAAGCAGCACTTCTAATGATGCTGCTTTCCTCCGAGAAGCGGCTGATTTCATCAATAACAGACTGGAGCGAAATCGCCCGCTAGTTTTAATTGGACATAGTTTTGGGGGTGACTCTCTTCTTAGCCTGGCTCCTCGAATTAATAGAAGTATTGAATTTTTGGGAGTCATCGACCCTACAGCTGCTGGGGGTTTGCGCGAACCTGTAACTCGTCGTGGAGTTCCATCGAATGTAAATTACTTTTTTAATAGATGGCAAGAAAATGCTGTTGCATCAGGGAACTTAGTCCCGGTGGATAGCAGACTTGTTAACGGATCTATATCTCGGTGCCAAGCTAAAAATTGTGATCAGCAAGAACAAAGCTTGGCTCGAAACGAAGACGGATCTGAGTTTAGAATCTCGTGTGAAAGTTGGGAAGTTACTTGTCCAGGTTATCGACCCTGGCCTTCAAGATCTAATGGAACTAAGGCAAAACGTCTTGCTCATAATGATATGCCATCCGATGCTTATCTACAACGTCAAATGGCGAATGCAATAAATAGTGCGATTTCTAGTCCATCTGCCTCAGGCATTGATAACAATGGCAGGTTTATTGTAAATTCATTGTCTGGCAAGTGTATCGATGTAGCTGGTGCTCCCGGCAATACGAATGGTGCTGCACTTCAACTTTGGGACTGTGAAACATCTGGGCGTAATGGTGATAATGGCTCACAGACAGATCAACGGTGGTCATTAACCAG
>NZ_JAMXFD010000033.1 GCF_025370875.1 Laspinema palackyanum D2c | reverse complement strand
ATGGATCCTTCAGTTCCTAGGGGCCTCCTGCCAGAAATATTATTTACTGACTTGATTCAACCTGCGGAATGTGGGATATATTCTCGGTCCGGTATGCTTAACCCTTCTAACCCATCCCGCGCTACTGTTCGGGTAACTTCCATCGGTGCATTTAACGCTAAAATTGGCAACTGATGTTCTTTAGCAAATCGCACAATCTCTGCATAATACTCCCAAGGAAATCCCCAGCGTTTCTCGTATTCCGTTTCTGCAATCAGTTCAGTTTCTGTGATTTCTCCCCGTAAATAACGGTCGAGAGCCCCTTGATAGGGACGCTGGAACATTTCCATCGCGATCGCCATATTGGGATTCTGCTGATGCAAGGCGCGGATAATCTCCAACTGCGCTTGATGATCCGCTTCACTATCGTGAGTTTCCCCTAAATAAACCACATGGGCTTTACCTAATTCGGGCAGCACCTGTTCTTGGGGTAATAGTCGAGAAAACAGACTATTAAGTTCAGGGATTCGAGGGGTGATTTCCACCCCTTGGACTGATAAAGTACAAGCTAAAATAATCCCCAACGAGCAAGTACCGAGTTTAATCAGGTCAGATTTTTTCATCAATTACTCAATTCTAGGAACATCGCGACTTTCTGCTGCAAAAAAGGGTTTTTGGTCAAACCCTGTCAAGCCCGCAATCAAAGAATTGGGGAAAGCCCGCACCTTTTGATTGTAGACTTGCACTGCTTGATTGTAACGCATTCGTTCCACAGCAATCCGATTTTCTGTGCCAGCGAGTTCATAACTGAGATTTTGGAATGCCTGAGAGGATTGTAATTGAGGGTTCATCCCGAGAGATTGATTAAATTGATTAATCGCTACATTGATTTCTGCGATCGCCGCCTGTTTTTCTGGTAAATTTTGGGCTTGGAGATAACTTTCTCGCGATCGCATCAACAAGGCGATCGTTTCTTGTTCAGCAGCAGTTTGTGCCTTCGCCACACTAATCAGATTCGGAATTAAATCCGCCCGCCGTTGGAGTTGATTTTCGACTTGTGCCCAACTTGCCTCCACATCAGAGGCGCTGCTTGACAGAGAATTATAGGTAAAAATTCCCCAGAGGGCGATCGCGACTGCCACCCCTGCTGCCACCTTTTTTATCGTTTTTTGCCTTTCCTGTGCCCCTTGTTGCGCCTGCGCCTCAATCCGGCGTTTTTCCCGTACCTCTTGAATCGCTTTATTTATCAACTCTGGTGGAATCTGGACATCGGAACCCGCCTGTTGCAACTGCTCCAAAGAATAACTATTTTGGGACCCAGAATAGTAGCGGGAAGCCAGTTCTAGCACTTCCTGGGCCATATCTTCAGGAATTTGAAAATTAGAATCCTTCATCGTTCCCCCTCTACCCAATTCATAACAAAATGTTAAATTCTCTTCTAATTTATCTCAATCAATGCCAGGATGTAGCGAGGTAATGTAACTCCCCCTCATGAGTCCAGGAGTGATGCAACAAGTCTCCTTGAGTGAGAGGAGGGCGAAGCCCCACTACTTTTTATCATTCCCGGCTAATGTTATGACTGATTTCTGGGGTCCCGAGTCAGGTTTAGTCTAAAAATCCTCTCCATTTTTCTGATTTATGAATTGACATCCTTTAATTTCAGGATATTCCCAGCCGTTGATAAAAATTTGAGGCTCGAAATTATGACCCCATTGCTCAGAATCATCCGGACAAATTTACGGATAAGAGTCACCCAAGGAAGAATGCTCTGGACTATTTTACTCGGCTTATCCCTGATTGGCTTTCCCCTCATCAGTCACGCTTTGTCCGTGCAAGATGTGTCCAATCCCCGGCAACAGTCTGGGGGATGGGTAACCGATATGGCGAATATCCTCAGCGAGAGTACAGAAACTCAACTTAATCAGATGATATCGGAATTGGAGGCAACCACGGGGGCAGAAATTGCCGTGGTAACGGTCCCCACAACCGCCCCCTCTCCCAGTCCGAAAGACTTTACTACGGAACTGTTTAATGAATGGGAAATTGGTAAAGAAGGCGTAGATAATGGCGTTTTGTTTTTAACTTCCGTCGGAGATAGAAGAGTTGAAATCGAAACGGGATATGGCGTAGAGGGACTCTTACCTGATGCCCAAGTGGGTAACATTATTACCAATCAAATCACTCCAAAACTGCGGGTAGGAGATTGGGATGGAGGCATATTAGCGGGAACGGAAGCGTTAGTCACCGAGTTATCGGGAAATCCCCCAGTAAAGGAGTTTTCAGAACCCTCCTCTCCCACGCCATTTTTGGGAATTACTTCTTTGGTTGCCTTTGTCTTCTCTTTCGGGGGCTATAAAAAAGTCCAATCCATGACACAGCAACCGCTATCCCTAAAACCCAAAGGGCGATCGCTGGTCATGGGTAAGTTCGACAACCGCCTCGAAACAGGATTTTCTGCGTGGATTTATTGTACTGTTTTTAGTCTCTCCTTCGGCTTAATTTTGCTTACCCTGATCGCTGATCCATCCGGGATGCTGTGGCGAGGATTCGCCATCATTTCCCTGGGAGGCGGTTCCCTATTTTTTGTAGTCAATTTCTGGCGGGCCATGTATCATCATGTCACCACTAATGTGCTGATAAGTACGCCATTTTTTAATTACAAAATAATTGCAATGGGGGTGACTTTTGTTTTTATAGGTTTCTGGTCGTTATTAATTATTCCTCTGGGAAAACCTATATTTTATGGAATCAGCCAGACTATTTTTCTGCCCTTGTCTAGTTTAACAGAAGTGACCGGATTATTCTTATTCATCTGGGTACTCGTTTCTAGTTTGATAACCTATGTCGTTTCTCCTTGGATTATCGCCTTATTTCGATTCAACCTGCCGGTGAAATGCCAGAAATGTGAAACTCCCTTAATTAAACTGAATCAAAACATTCTCTGCGATCGCTTCACTCCCCCGCAACAAGTCGCCCAACGATTAGGCAGTACCCGATTTGAAGGGTGGCACTGTTCCCAATGCTATCCCGATGATTCATCTACCTTTCATCTCAGGCGCTATCTGCTCAATCAGCATCGCTTTAGTGAATGTCCCCATTGTCAAGAATTCACGATGATTGTCGTAGAACAAAAAACCCTGCAACGAGCCACCTACGAAAAAGGGGGAATTCTCCAGATTATTTATGAATGTCAATCTTGCAATTATCGCGAGGATACTCAGCAAAAAATTCCCCGGTTAACGAACGACAGTAGTAGTGGTTATGGAGGGAGTTATGGCGGCGGTGGTAGTTTTGGTGGTGGAGGTGGTGGCGGAGGTGGTTTTGGCGGCGGCAGCAGTGGTGGTGGCGGTGCTGGAGGAGATTTTTAACGGGTATTATAGTCACCTATTCTCTTGATATTTTCCCCCTTATTTAGAAACGAATTGCCCTAAATTTAGCTTTGTAAACTGGAGTGAAATTAACCAATGTTTACCCGAACTACTGGAATTAAGCAAACATTTTGGGGAATCTTGTTCGGATTTTCCCTGATAATATTTCCCCTGCTCAGTCATGCCTTAACCGTCCAAGAGGTTCCGAATCCCCGACAACAATATGGGGGATGGGTGACGGATATGGCAAATATTCTCAGCAATGAGACTGAAAATCAACTGAATCAGATGATAGCAGAATTGGAGGCAACTACGGGGGCAGAAATTGCCGTGGTGACGGTGCCGACAACGGCTCCATCCTCCAGTTCCAAGGTATTTACAACGGAACTGTTTAATCACTGGAAAGTTGGCAAATCTGGAGCCGATAATGGGCTGTTATTTTTAACCGCTGTGGGTGAGCGACGGGTGGAAATTGAAACCGGATATGCAATGGAAAGCTTGCTGCCGGATGCTGAAGTTGGAAATATACTTAAAACTCAAGTGACACCTCGATTTCGAGAGGGTAATTTTGAGGGTGGAATTTTAGCCGGAACCCAGGCGTTAATCGCGGTAATCGCAGCGGATCCTCCCCCCTTAATCACTGAAATGGAAACAGAAGCTGTTCCCGGGGATTGGATACCTTGGTTGTTAGGGGGAGGGGGCGCATTAGCAACGATCGCCGGAGGAACAGTCTATCGGCAAAAACGGCGAATTTTCATCGAACCCACCGGAAGAACGCGCTCAAACCAGCTCTTTCAAAACCCGCAACGTCTTTATTGTAATCAGTGCAAACACCCTCTAAAACCCTTAGAAGAACCGGAAATAAACTCCCATTTAACTCCACCGGAACGA
Source organism: Laspinema palackyanum D2c (assembly GCF_025370875.1). NCBI lineage: Bacteria > Bacillati > Cyanobacteriota > Cyanophyceae > Oscillatoriales > Laspinemataceae > Laspinema > Laspinema palackyanum. The sequence goes on along the minus strand of NZ_JAMXFD010000033.1, from coordinate 53,106 downwards.
GTCGCCCAACAACTCGGAAGTGTTGAATTTAAGGGAGCATTCTGTGCAAGGTGCTATCCCAGTCATCCCATCGGTGGGGTTCAAATTCTCAGCTATGAAACTCAGTTATCTAATGTTACGAATTGTCCCACTTGTCAAGAATTAACCGTCACCCGCCAAGTGACAAAAATAGTGGAAGAACCCACCTGGAATCGAACCGGGAAACAGTGGATCACCGAGGATTGCCACTGTTGCGATCGCCACGAAGAACTCCTCGAAGATATACCCTGTCTGCAACCCCCCGTTAATGCCGTATTCCTACCACCCACCGGGCGATCGCGGGTTCAGGACCAACTGAGCTTTATGGGACCTCGGGAGTGCGATCGCCCTGCTCATTGTCTGGTTTGCCGCTATCCCCTCCACAAAATCCAGGGTTACCCCTTGCAATCCTTACTCACAACAGCGGAAACCACTGCTCAAACCCTCGGTAGCGTCAACTTTATCGGGTGGCAATGTACGAATTGTTACCCCCAATCTGGCAATCACCTGGTTCACATTCGCGGTTATATTCAAAACTCCGCCATTTTGGAATGTGCCATCTGCCAGGAATTCACCGTCACTCGCACCGAACAAGTCATCCAGCAACCGACAACCGATTGTACCGGCAGACAGGAAATTCACGATCGCTGCCACTGTTGCGGCAACGAAAGCACCCAATGCGTCATCCTTCCTGCCTTGCCTCCCCCGCCTCCCGTTTATAGTTACAGTAGCGATAGCAGTAGCGACAGTAGTAGCGATAGCAGTGATTTCGGGGGAGGGGAGAGTGGCGGTGGGGGTGCTGGGGAAGATTGGTAGACTGAAGTCCTGCCATCAGTCCCGACGAGAAACCGCCTGTTTTGAAGGTTGACCCAGAATCAGGGAATTGCCCTGAAGGGGTGCTATAATGAAGTGTTTAGCAAAGCAGTACACTCAGGGAATTAATGGGTACGGACAGCACTATCCTCGACGAAGCATGGCAGGTTCTGGAAAAATCGATTATTTATTACAACGGTCATCCCGTCGGTACCGTTGCCGCTTCAGATCCCAGTGCGGAAGCACTCAATTATGACCAGTGTTTTATCCGGGATTTTGTCTCCTGTGCACTGGTCTTTTTAATGAAAGGCCAAACCGAAATTGTTCGCAATTTTCTGGTCCAAACCTTAAAGTTACAAATCAAAGAAAGGCAACTGGATTTTCTGGAAGCGGGTCGAGGATTAATGCCCGCGAGTTTCAAAGTCGTCCACGGCAAACATGAAGAATATTTACTCGCGGACTTTGGCAATCACGCGATCGGGCGAGTCACGCCGGTTGATTCTTGTTTGTGGTGGATTTTCGTCTTACGGAATTATATCAACACCACCGGCGAATTGTCGATCGCCCATCAACCGGAGTTTCAAAAAGGCATCCGGTTAATTATGGAGTTGTGTTTGGTGGCTCGCTTCGATATGTACCCCACCATCTTAGTTCCCGATGGCGCTTGCATGATTGACCGACGGATGGGCATTGATGGTCATCCCTTGGAAATTCAATCTTTATTTTATTATGCATTGCGATCGGCTAAAGAACTCCTGCTCCAAAATGTAGAGAACTCCTACATTAATCAAGCAGTTGAAAAACGATTACAGTCGCTCAAAATTCATTTGCGACAACATTATTGGCTTGACCTCGATCGCGTCAATGCCATTTACCGCTACAAAGGCGAAGAATATGGGGAAACCGCCCTCAATCAATTTAATATTTACTCCGATTCGATTCCCTACGATCGCCTGAGTCGGTGGTTGCCCGAAGGTGGAGGCTATCTCGCCGGAAATCTCGGCCCTTCTCAACTGGATTGTCGGTTTTTTGCCTTGGGTAACTTAATGGCAATTTTATCCGGCTTAACCACCCCAGAACAATCCCTAGAAGTGATGACTTTGATTGAAAAGCGCTGGGAAAATCTAGTGGGACAAATGCCCATGAAAATTTGTTTTCCCGCCTTAGAAGGACGGGATTGGGAAATGATGACCGGATGCGACCCCAAAAATCGGGCTTGGTCCTATCATAATGGGGGAAATTGGCCGGTATTGTTGTGGATGTTAACCGCAGCGGCCCTGCATACGGGAAAACCAGAGATTGCCCGCAAAGCGATTCAAATTGCTGCAAAACGGTTACAAAAAGATGAGTGGCCGGAATATTATGATGGGACCACCGGCAGACTGATTGGGAAAGAAGCCAGAAAATATCAAACCTGGACGATCTCCGCCTTTTTATTGGCCCAAGAAATGATTGAACATCCCGAACATTTATCGATGATGGTCTTTTTAACGGGACAACATCCTGAGAGTCTTGAGGGGACGGGAAAGGATAATGCCTAGAGATTCCCTGGGGGGTCTGTACCCGGAAGATCCACAGGGGTGAAATCGCCCCTAACCCGAATTTCTAAGAAAATGTATCAAGAATACCCCCCAAACCCATAAAATAAGAACTCGGCAGTTTAACAAGCAGGTGTTTTCAAGCAGTGAAGCTCTTTGTCTACCATACTCCCGAACTGACCCCCACCGATAGCGTGCCGGATTGCGCGATCGCCGTGGACGTTTTACGCGCCACCAGCACGATCGCCACCGTACTCAATGCCGGTGCAGAAGCAGTGCAAGTGTTTAGTGATATGGATCAGCTCATGCAACTGAGCGCAGATTGGCCCGCTGAAAAACGCCTGCGTGCTGGGGAACGCGGGGGGGCCAAAGTCGAAGGGTGTGACCTAGGGAACTCCCCCTTGGATTGCACGCCTGAACGAGTCACAGACTGTCGTTTGTTTATCAGTACCACCAACGGGACAAGGGCGCTGCAACGGGTCCAAGCAGCCCCGTCGGTACTTGCAGCCGCGTTAATTAATCGCCAAGCGGTGGTCAATTATCTGCTAGAAACCAATCCAGAAACCGTTTGGATTGTCAGTTCCGGTTGGGAAGGCAGCTATTCCCTAGAAGATACCGTCTGTGCAGGGGCGATCGTGGATGGTTTACTCGCCAGTAGCAGTCTCTCACCCAAGGAACTCGCTGGAAATGACGAGGCGATCGCCGCTCTAGCCCTCTATCGTCACTGGCAAGACGATTTATTAGGCTTAATGCATCACGCCAGTCACGGCCAACGCCTGCTCCGTCTCAACTGTCATGAAGATCTAAAATACTGTGCTAAAACCGATATTTTAGAGGTCGTCCCCCGACAAAAAGAACCCGGGGTTTTGGTTAAATAAACTGTCCATTTTCAATAAATTAACAGGTAGGGTTGGCCTCGCCAACCTTACCTTTTTTAACCGAATCGGGGCGCTTTCAACGCCGTCATAGTAATTTTGGGATAAAACTTTAGGGACTCAATGGGAACCCCCATTCCGCATAAGCAAAAATATTTAGGGAACTCCATAGAATAAAATCTCCAAAAAAGGAGCGCGACTGACGGGTGGGGCTACACAGACTCAGCCCGAAAAGGGCGGGCTGATACCGTTTTGTTAGGTGCTTAACCCTCGAATTTGGATGATTTATTTGTGGGAATACCCTTATGCGGAATGTGGGCTGCAAAGGCGATCGCCTGAGATTAAAGCGATCGCCTACATTAGCTCAAACGCACCGATATCAATTGCCGCACCCAAAATGCGAGCATACCCCTCTCCCCGTTGGTCAAACGGTAGCGAGGAAATATAAGGAGAGGGAAACGTTGCATTCCCCGCATTAATAGCAGGACTACTCCCTTGCAATCGATGAGTTGCCGTGGTGCCGCCATAATTTGCCAGGAGATCTAGCATCGCATTGACATCCCGAATATCAGTTCCCTGCAAACCCATAACACCGGATGAGTTACCAATTAGGTTGTAACCCCCTGACGTCAGAACCCCAGCAAAATCGGGATAAGAAGGATTATCACCATTGTTGGCAATGATCGTGTTTTTCGCACGCACCGTACCGCCAGCAGCATTGGCGATTCCGCCTCCTCTCCCTTCTACGCCAGTAACCCCAGGCTCGGGAGTAACGTACACCGTGTAATTATTGGCAATGGTACTGTTGGAGAGCGTGACTGTACCTGACTCCGAGTTATAAATACCCGCCCCGCTAAGATTTCCGGCCTTAAAGGATGAACGGTTGCCAGAAATTGTGCTATTTGTGAGATTAACGGTACCTGTATTCCAGATGCCGCCCCCTTGACCCCCGACGTTATCAGGGTTCGGTTCGGCGGAATTGCCCGAGATCGTGCTATTGGTTACGTTAAGGATGCCCGCGTTGAAGACTCCACCTCCATTTGCACCATACACCTGGTTGTTTCTCACGATGCTATGGTTGAGGTTAACTGTACCGCGATTGTGGATACCACCGCCGTAATTGGCTCCTGGAGCTCCTGAAGGAAGGGTCAGATTGCCATTGGCGATCGCTAAGTTATTAAAGTTAGCTGTACTACCACTACTGACAGAGAACACTTGATGAGTGTTATTGCCACTGATGGTGAGCAGGTTGGCACCGGGGCCATTGAATGATATACTCATATTATTGTTTATCGGTGGTAGGGGTGAAGCCAAGGTAATGGTTCCCGTCACCGGGGTCAAATCAATCAGATGAGATCCCGGTTGCAGACTGGCATTCTTGAGGGCTTGTCGTAACGAACCATAACCGCTATCGTTGGTATTGAGTACCCGGCCATCATCATCGAGAATTGTAAAGGTCACGGCACCAGGCGTTCCGATCGCGTAGGCACCTGTTGCCAAAGTGAGTGTCACTTTTTCATCCTCTTCGATGGTCGTATCCGAAACCGGCGCGATCGATACAATGGCGGTATCCGAACCACCGGCAAAGGTTACAGTTCCGGTCGTTCCAAAAGTATCCGCACCCGTTGGATTGTAATCGGTGTTTAGTGTTGCCTCTCCTTCCACTATGAAATTCACGGTTAGCGGACTGCTTAACGGTACATTCACGCTATCGGTACGAGTGAAGGTGTATCCTCGGACGACGGTGGGCGATATTATATTATCATCCTCATAAACTGCCGTTGGAGACACCCCCAGAGTCACCGTCGGATCCAGAGGAAGGGGTGAGTTCACATTGAAATTGCCGAGGTGGGTGGCGGGAACGGCATTCCCTGTGGTATCGAGAACCTGAGATGTTTCTACCGCGATCGCATAACTGCCGTTATCCCCACTATCCCAAGTGCCACCGGGAGGGGTAATCTGATAGGTAGCAGTACGCGGTGTTCCATTCTCACTGGTATTAACGCCCACTAATCGGGCTAACTGGTTGAAACCATTGGCACCCGTGACGCGGATATCGGAACTATCCAAACTACTGAAAGCGATCGCCACATTATCGGTATAGTCCACCGTAAAACTATGAGGGGTGTCGCCACTGGTATCTACATCCGTAACGGTCAAATTATTGGCTGTTGGCGCCATCGCATCCACATCCACGGTAAACAGTCCCAGAGTCCCACTGGGGACGGCATTGCCACTGGTATCCCTCACTTGATTGTCTTGAAGCCGTACCGTATAAATCCCGTTATCTCCGATATCCCAAGTACCACCAGGCGCGGCCATCTGATAAGTCACCGTGCGCGGCGTCCCGCTTCCAGGGGGAGTCCCGCTGACAAAGGTAGCCGGAATTGCGGCCCCATTGGGATCGGTAACAACCACATCAGCATTATCCAATGTCCGGATATCGATCGCCACATTGTCCGCATAATCGATGGTAAAAGTGTGAACCGTATCCCCGCCAGAGATCACATTAGACGCCACAAAATTGGACGCGGTGGGGATGTTGATTCCACCATCATCATTGGTGAGGGTATAGAGGTTTGTCTGTTGCGTGCCCAACCTTGCGCCACCGCTGGGATTAACTAACTTTAACGGGATAGTTTCATTCGCCTCATTCAGCATATCCTCAACGATCGCGATCGCCACATCGCGATCGCCACTTTCCCCATCGGCAAAGGTCACCGAAATCGGAAAGGTTGTGGTATAGTCTTCCCCGGGCGTCGCCGTTCCTGCCGGATTATCTAACACCACCTGCACCGTAACTTCCCCATCACTGCCGCCACTGCGTCGGATTTTTCCGACAACTTTATCTACTGCGGTGCCACTGTTGCCTTCTAATCCACTGGAACTGGCACTGATAAATTCTAACTGTCCCGGTTCATGGTCTAATATTTCTAAAATTGCTGTCGAAACTCCCCCTAATACTGCCCCGTTAGAAGGATTAGAAAGGGCAATTTGCACCGCCTCCGTTCCCTCTACTACGTCATCATTTAAAATGGGAATCGTCAGGGTTTTTATAGTTTCTCCGGGATTAAAGGTCAGAGTTCCTTGGGTGGGAATATAATCCGCATCGGCGGTGGTAGCATTATTGCGATTGGGGGTTGAAGTCGCATACTCAACACTGACTGTCCCGATCGCATTGTCCCGGGTAACGGTAATCGTTGCACTACCCCCATCTTCCCGAATGCTGTAGGTAGCGGTGCTAAATTGGAGTTGCGAAGGGCGATCGTTATCGATAATAGCTAAAATTGCTGTATTTTGAACCCCTAATGATGCGCCTCCTGTGGGATTAAACAAGGTTAAATTAACCCCTTCATCCCCTTCTACTACCTCATCATCGACCATCGGAATTGTGACAATTTTCGGTTCATTGTCCCCATCAGCAAAGCTAACTGTAATGGGAGCATTATCATAGTCATCCGGTGCCGTTGCTGTCCCCTCCACAGGAATTACTTGAACCGTCACCGCACCTGTCGTACCACCCCCCCGAGTCACAGTCACTGCCCTCACCGGAGTACCCGCTTCATTCACGGTAAAATTAGCGGCACTAAATTGTAAAGTACCGGGAGTGGGTATTTCATTATCTAAAATGTCTAAATTAGCCGTTTTTTGAGTTCCTAAAATAGCACCACCTGTGGGGTTAATTAGGGTTAAACTAACTGTTCCCGTCCCTTCAATCTGAGGATCATCAATAATCGGAACCTCAATGGTTTTAGGGTTGGTATCCCCATCGGCAAAAGTGACTAAAATAGGTGTATTATCATAGTCATCGGGGGCAGTTGCCGTGCCATCAATGAGGGTAATGCTTGCACCCACTGTACCCGCACTTCCTTCTATCCGTTCTACGGTGATGCTCATGACGGCAGTCCCATCTTCGTTCACTGCAAAGTGACTCGCCGTAAATTGCAGTGTTCCTGGAATCGGATTATCAATGGGCGGATTATCAATGGGCGGATTATCAGTTGGCGGATTATCAGTTGGCGGATTATCAGTTGGCGGATTATCAGTTGGCGGATTATCAATGGGCGGATTATCAGTTGGCGGATTATCAGTTGGCGGATTATCAATGGGCGGATTATCAATGGGCGGATTATCAGTTGGCGGATTATCAGTTGGCGGATTATCAATGGGCGTTCCAGGTTGTGCAATCGGTGAAATGACAACGGAGGGAGTGGCAAATACAACGTTCGGTTGTTCCCTTGCCTCTTCTGCGGGGACTGCTATTTCTGTGGGGGGGATTTCCCCAGTCACCTCTTTGAGCAAGTTAGGGGTTGCCACATTCAGCAAAATCGCTAAATATCGGCCTGTATTCCGGTCCTGGATAATCGTATCTTTGGCATAAAATCCTGTTCCTTGAAAGATATTCAACCCTTCAAAGGTGATTCCCCCGGTGAGTTCCAGTTGATCTTCTAAGGGACTAAAATCCGTAATTATTGCTGCTTCTGCCAAGCTACCACCGCCTAGGGTGGGAAAGAGAATAAAGGTATCTTTGTCCTTGCCTCCGGTGACGGTATCTGCACCCCATTCCAGATAAAAGGTGTCGAATCCGGTATCACCAAACAGGCGATCGCCTCCCAATCCTCCGATTAAGATATCATCTCCGGCCCCGCCATAAAGAATGTCATTACCCGCCTCGCCATTTAAGACATCATTGCCTAGACCCCCGGCAAGTAAATCATTGCCTAGACTCCCAATTAGGGTATCCTCTCCTTGGTCCCCGTAGAGGATTTCGTCTCCTTCTACACCCTGTAGAAAATCGTTACCTTGCCACCCATAAACCACATCGGGATTTGCGGTTCCGAGTAAGGTATCATCGAACGGTGTGCCTTGAATGACTGCCATAGTGTTTGAGTTGCCCCTTTAGACTTGAGAAAGTGTGCTAGTCAATAAGTTGGCGATCGCCCGGATCAAGTTCCATCCCTGAAAGAAGGAAAATCCCACTCTGACTCCTACTTTCTCAGTTATGCCCGATCGCCCCCCTGAATGTCATCGGTATTGTTATCTATGACATGACTCTCGATCTAACGGGTAGGGATTTCGGCTTAAAAATTTCCCGGTATGCCGGTGGCGATCGCCTTGACTTTTTGAATCACTTATGGTTTTGATAGAAGGGATTGTTTTTGAGATGAGTTTTTGAAGCGGTCCAGGGTGGCGATCGCCATCAAAACCCATCCTCTCTCCTGGAGGGACTAGATGACAGTTGGCGCAGGACCAATCGTAATCATGCGGAGGATTTCATCAGTTTTTAACCCCACCGCCATCGGACGGCGCACCCCCGGTAAAACTGCCACGTCATACAACTCTTCAAACAAACTCCCTTCCAAGCGCAACCAGTGAAGGATATCCCCACTCCGCAAGTCTATAATCAGCAACCCGCAGCGTGCCTCTGCGCCTTTGTATTGCAAAGCTGCATCTAAGGGTAAACCGCTAAAGGTCTTATTGTGACGAGGTTTCGAGATGCCAACAACGGCGAAATCTTCGCAAAAGGCTAATCCCCGCAAGTATCCGGGACAAAAGGTAACAGGTTCAAATCGACCCGCTGCCCTATCCACATACCCGAAATACCCGGTTCCGGAATTGAGCAACCAAAGTTTATCCTGGTACAAACGCGGCGAGTGAGGCATAGAGAGATTGTCGAGGACAATGCGATCGCCCTTCACATCGATAACACAACCGCCATTGTGCCGTTTGTCGCGCCACCCATCTGCCACATCACTTTGACTGACTGCCGTCACATAGCTGGGCGTTCCGTTTTCCATTGCCAACCCATTCAGATGACAGCGATCTTCAGCCGCGAGTTTGGAGATAAACGGCGGTTGCCATAAGGGGATAAAACTGTGCGTGTGGCTGACAGTTGCCAAACAGCTAAACAAAGTATTGACAAAAATTGGGGTTTCGGTGCGATCGCAGGCCACATCGTGAATGTCTAAATCGCCAGTGGTGTAGGCGAGTTGGGGAACGTAAAGGCGATCGTATCCTTGATGCACCTGTCCCGGTTCCAGAGCATTTTCAAACCGCCACAACTGATAGAGCGAACTCACATATAACGCATTCGCCGACGCCGATAATCCCATTGCCCGATTGAACGTGCGCTCGAAAATCGATAAGCGCCCGTTGGGTTGCAATCCGATGAGAAACAGCTTCCCCGTTTGGTAGGTAGTAAAAGCCAGACTAACTTGGTGTTGATACAACCATTCCGGGAACTGGCGCGATCCCATAATTTCTAACGACATCGTAATCCCTCGCGAATTCAACGGTTTGGCGCAAATCTTAACACTTGAATTTGGAGCAACAACCGCTATTTCAGTCGGTTAAAAACCGACTCGCAGCTATTAGACGGGGATTTTAATCCCCGTCGGCTGTTGCTGGTGCAAAATCTCGGGAAGAACTAACTAATCACCGGAGTAATATCCGTATCTACCCACAACAGCGCACCATCCAGACTGTAAGTGTTGTAACTGTTCGTCCCAAAAACAGTTGTGCCACCAGCGACCCAGCCGCCCGCCGCACTCACCGAGTTTCCGGCTACCCCATCAACAATTAACCGAGTCAACCTGCCAGAAGTCACATCAGACAGCCCCTTCACATCAAAATGACTCAACCTTAACCCATTGTTATTGCCATTGAGATTAATAACTTCAATCCCGGATAACTTATTGTTAGCAATGGCGATTAAATCCAGATTGAACGCCCCATCCAACCGCAGGGTATCGGTTCCGCGACCCCCTTTAATCCGCTTAAATCCCGCATCGCCAATCCCAATTAAATCGTCTCCGATGCCACCATAAAGCACATCAGCAGCGCCACCGCCGATGAGGGTATCGTCTCCTTGCGCCCCCACCAACAAATCAGCCGCACCAGTTCCCGCCAACCATTCCGAGTTCGTCCCCCCCTGCTGGGTGACAGCGTTGGTAAAATTGCCACCCCAGATGATGTAGGATTCTCCGGCACCGCCGTTAGCACCGGGTGCCCCGACAATCGCATCATCGAAGCCATCACCATTCATATCTCCGGCACTGCTGACTGAGATACCAGAGTAGTAATCCGCCTCAATACCATTGATGATGAAACCTCCAGTCCCAGCAGCTATGTCACTCAAATTCACCGCAGTGCTATCGGTCTTACCAAATACCACGTATGATTCCCCGGCTTCGGCGTTACCCCCAGGGTCGGCATAGGGTGCGCCGACAATCAGATCGTCCAAACCATCACCATTCATGTCTCCGGCACTGCTGACTGAGAAACCAGACTGGTCATTCGCATCAATGCCATTGATAATGAATCCTCCAGTCCCCGCAGCGACATCACTCAAATTGACGGCAGTGCCATCGGTCTTGCCAAACACCACGTATGATTCCCCGGCCTCGGCGTTACCCCCAGGGTCGGCATAGGGTGCGCTGACAATCAGATCGTCCAAGCCATCACCATTCATGTCTCCGGCATTACTGACTGAGCGACCCGAGTTGTCATTCGCATCAATGCCATTAATGATGAACCCTCCCGTCCCCGCAGCTACTGCACTCAAATCAACGGCAGTGCCATCGGTCTTACCAAACACCACGTATGATTCCCCGGCCCCGGCGTTACCCCCAGGGTCGGGATGGAGTGCGCCGACAATCAGATCGTCTAAGCCATCGCCATTCACATCTCCGGCATTGCTGACGGAGGTACCAGACTGGTCATTCGCATCAATGCCATTGATAATGAATCCTCCAGTCCCCGCAGCCACATTACTCAAATTCACCGCAGTGTTATCGGCCTTGCCAAACACCACGTATGATTCCCCCGCCAAGCTGTTACCCCCGGGGCTGCCACCCCATGCCCCGACAATCACATCGTCCAAACCATCGCCATTGACGTCTCCGGCATTGCTGACTGAGCGACCCGAGGTGTCGGCCTCATCAATGCCATTGATGATAAATCCCCCAGTCCCGGCAGCGACATCACTCAAATTCACCGCACTGCTATCGGCCTTGCCAAACACCACGTAGGATTTCCCGGAACTTAAGTTATTCCCGATGGTGGCATAGGGTGCGCCGACAATTAGATCATCCAAGCCATCGCCATTGACGTCCCCCGCACTGCTGACTGAGAAACCAGAGCGGTTATTCATATCAGTGCCATTGATGATGAACCCTCCAGTCCCGGCAGCAACATCACTCAAATTCACCGCAGTGCCATCGGCTTTGCCAAACACCACGTATGATTCCCCGGCCTGGGTATTACCCCCGGGGTTGGCAAGGGGTGCGCCGACAATTAGATCGTCCAAGCCATCGCCATTGACGTCCCCCGCACTGCTGACTGAGAAACCAGCCAGATCCTCTGTATCAATGCCGCTATTCCCAAAGCCGCCAATCCCTGCCATCACGTCACTCAGTTGGATTCCGCCCGGTGGCAGGGGGATGGTGGCCCGATCGCTGGCAATATCATCTTCTGTGGGGATGAAGTTATTCGCCGTGGAATCGGGGTCCGGCTGATCTACTGCGGTGACTTGGGCGGTATTGGCGATCGTGCCGTAACTCTGCACAATGCCACTAATTGTGAGGGTGGCATTACCTGCACTAACTAAATTCGCCAGCGTCCAAATTCCGGTATTCGCGTCGTAGCTGCCACTAGAAGGAGTTGCCGTTATGCCATCCATTCCCCCAGGCAAAATATTGGTGACGGCGATGTTCGTGGCTCCCGCAGGGCCATTATTAATCAGTGCCACCGTAAAGGTGAGGGTTTCCCCGATCGCCGCTGTGGGATTGCTGACGGTATTGGTTAACTGCAAGTCCGCATTGGTATTCAGGGTGAGAGTGGTTGTGGCAATGGTACTCTGTACGCTACCATCATTCACCACAAACTGAATGCTGCGCGGAGTCGTGTTGGGCAGAGAATTGTTGTTATTGTAAGTAACGCTTCGCAGCACTTGCTGGTAGTTCGCCACCGTATCGGTCCCACTCAGGGTTAAAATTCCGCTCACCGAATTGTAACTGGCGGTAATATTCGTGCCTGTAGTCGTTGCCCCTAGGGATTCCGCACTGCCATCAAGCAGGTTGGTAATGGTTGCGGTAGCGGAACTTAATGAGGGATTATTAACATCGGTGACGGTTAAACTGCTGCTGTCTACCACTGCCACTGCACCCATCCCGGCGTTGAATGTCGCCGCATAATCAATGCCTGCTGCACCGCCATTGAGATCCACTGCTGGCGGCGTATTCGGGCCCATATTCAGGGTGGTGGTGGCAACGGGACTAGATGTGCTACCATCGGTGACGGTAAACTCGATGGTACGAGCCAAGGGATTGGGAGAAGCAGCAGTATTGTTATAGGTGAGGCTTCGCAGCACCTGTTGATAGTTAGCCCGGGTATCGGTGCCACTGAGGGTGAGGACGCCATTGCTATAACTGGCGGTGATATTGCCGACGGGGGTGGCACTGAGCACTTCATTGGCACCGTCGAGTAAATTGCGAATGGTAATGGTGGCCCCGGTCATTTCGGTGCTATCCACATCGGTCAAAGTGAGGGCAATTGGGTCTACAATGGGGACTGTCCCAGAATTGCTGATAAAGTTAGTGGAAAAGTTAATATTCCCATTCGGGTCATCGACAGTGCCATCTAGGTCTAAAATGGGGGGTTCCGGGGTATCATTAATGCTGATGATTAAGTCTTTAACAAAGGTCAAGCCTCCAGAATCCTTGCTCTGTACGGTAATGATATGGCTGGTGGCTGTCTCATAGTCTAATAAAGTGCGATCGGTGACGACTAGGCGATCTCCTTCAAGGGCAAAGCGTCCTCCAGCGGTGTTAATTAAGCTATAAGTGTGGGTATCTCCGCCATCGGGGTCAACGGGGGTTACATTTCCCACAACTGTCCCATTCGGGCTATTTTCATCAATACTGCTTTGAGAAAGGGTGATATCCGTGGGGGCTTCGTTAACGTCGGTGAGGCTCATGGTAAACGGTTTATCAAAGGTATTCCCGGCGGAGTCACGGGTTTGGACGATAATCCCATGACTCGCGGTCGTTTCAAAATCGAGTAAGGAGCCGTTACCCACTGCTAATTGATTGCCACTGAGGGTAAACCGTCCCCCCGCGTTATCGATTAAGGTATAAGTATGGGTATCTCCAGCATCACCATCTACCGTGGATAAGGCCGCAATAATTGCGCCGTTGGCACTGTTTTCGGCAATGCTGGTATTGGAGAGAATAATGTTAGTCGGGGACTGATTTCCCGGTAGGGTATCGTCCGGTTGATTTCCCGGTAGAGTATCGTCCGGTTGATTTCCTGGTAGGGTTATAGGGGCTCTTGCAGGTGGGGTTATCGGTGAAATTCCCGGTGAGGGACTGACAAAGGTGATCAACGGGGGTTCGGTTGCTGCTTCTGCGGGTACTGCTGTTGGGATGTCCTCAGTCGCCTCTTGCACCAAACTAGGGGTTGCCACATTCAGCAAAATCGCTAAATATCGCCCAGTATTCCGGTCCTGGATAATCGTATCATTGGCATAAAATCCCGTGCCTTGAAAAATATTTAACCTTTCAAAGGTGAGTCCCCCGGTGAGTTCGAGTTCATCTTCTAAGGGATTAAAATCGGTAATAATCGCGGCTTCTACTAAGGTATTTCCGCCTAGGGGGGGAAACAGAATAAAGGTATCTTGATCCTTGCCTCCGGTGACGGTATCTGCACCCGATTCCAGATAAAAGGTGTCGAATCCGCTATCTCCAAACAGGCGATCGCCTCCCAATCCTCCGATTAAGATATCATCCCCCTGTCCACCATAGAGGATATCATTGCCATCCCCGCCATCAAAGACATCATCGCCTTGACTGCCTGCGAGTAAGTCGTTGCCATTCCCCCCAGTTAGACTATCATTTCCTTCATCCCCGTAGAGAATATCATCCCCATCTGCACCCGTGAGGACATCATTGCCTTGCCATCCATAAATAAAATTGTTGCCCTGAGTTCCGAGCAAGGTATCATCGAACGGCGTACCCTGAATGACTGCCATAATTGGTTAGTTCTCCTAGCTAGAACAAAGCGTTTTAAAGATAGTTTTTGGGTGGCTGTCCTGGTCCCCACCCAACAGAGTCACGAAGGAATTCCCCGAAAGAGAGAAGTAGCTACAAGCCGACTCCAAATTCACCCTGGTTTGGTTATGCCCTCTGGGACGAATAAATGTCACCTCTTGTTCATAAATCTTAAAAAAAAAGGATTAAGGAATGGTGAGACTCCTTTTTGTCTCCAAAAGTTTCTGCTTGACAGATGAAACCAAATCGGCTTGAATTCAAATTTATTCAAGCCGATTTGGTGGAATGCCCAATCTCATTGAAGCGGCAGGCTATAGGGAATCCGTATAGCTTAACTGAGTTGTTTATGGCAAGAAAAAGACAAAAAGAGTCCGGTAAATCTAGGCCAGAAAAGAGAAGGCTATCTTTCCTTCTGTTATTTTTCACGATTAGGTTCCCTGATTTGAAACGATTTAACCCGGGTAAAGGCGGCTATAAAAGTTATAATCTAGTCATCCACAAACTGTGTTTCTGGACTCGGACTGTGGCAATATTTTTGTAGGGATAGGTAGAGATGCTCTTTCGGTCCCTAGAAAAAACTCAGGGTGTCAGCAGCTAGAGTGTTAGTTAAAAAGCGATCGCAAATTTTAGAGGGAATGGCGGCAATGGATCAGAAAACGGTGACCCCCCCCAACTCAGGCAAATCATCCCCAAAAGCACTCTCCATCGGGCTTTTGATACTACCCTTAGCGGTGTTTTTCTCGGCTTTGAGCGCCCAATCTCAACCGATTGTCCCAGCAACGGATGGGACGGGGACCCTGGTTACGCCGGAGGGAACCCGTTATGATATCACTGGGGGTCAGCGGTCCTCCGATGGGCGGAATCTGTTCCATAGTTTTACTGAATTTGGGCTGAATCCCGCTGAGATTGCTAATTTTATTTCTAATCCAGAAATTGTCAATATTTTAGGCCGAATTAATGGCAGCAATGCTTCTTATATTAATGGACTAATTCAGGTAACTGGCGGTGCGTCTCATCTCTATTTAATGAATCCTGCCGGGATGGTTTTTGGACCCAATGCCAGTCTGAATGTCCCGGGTTCGTTTCTGGCAACAACGGCAACGGGAATTGGATTTGATGACCGATGGTTTAATGCGGTGGGGGGGAATCTTTATGCAGATTTAGTGGGAACTCCTAATGCATTAGTTTTTGAGACGTTACAGCCCGGGGCTATCATTAATTCTGGGAATTTAACGGTGGTATCGGGTCAAAATTTAACCCTGATTGGGGGAACGATTTTGAATCGGGGGGCAGTTGCCTCACCCCAGGGAAGCATCACAATGGCGACGGTTCCCGGTTCGAGTTGGGTGCGCTTATCTCAACCGAATCATCTGCTGAGTTTGGACATTGCTGCGCCTTTTCCGATCGCACCTCTTGCGTTACCCGCCTTACTCACGGGAGGGGATTCTTCCCATGTGACGGATGTTCGCATCAACCCCGATGGAACGGTGGAATTAATCAGTTCCGGACTGGGAATCGCATCGGGAGATGTGGCAATGAGTCAGTCTCACTTATCGGGAAAGACGGTTTCCTTGTCGGCTCACCAAACTCTCACTTTAGGAGAAACAACCTTACAAACCACCGAGGATATGCAGTTGCGGGCTGGGGATACGGTGCGGGTGCGAGACAGCCTGGACCGGCCTTTTTTAGCCGATGCCGGGGGCAATTTAACCTTGCGAGGCGATCGCGCCATTGATATCTTAGCCTTGGATTCTATCCCTTCCGTGGATCCGGTTAAGTTTCAATTTGAACCCTTTCGCGCCGGGGGAGATATCACATTAGTGAGTGATGGTCCGATTTCCGGGGATTCTCACTTTGCCGCCGGGGGAAATTTTGCGATTCGCACCGGGTCGGGAGAACCGGGAACCCTGATCAGTCTGTTTGACCCGATTGTAACTTCCAATGGGGATGTGAGCTTTGGGGACTATACTGGCGCTTCCCTGAAAGTGGAGGCCGGGGGGAGCATTATCGGGGTGAGTATTAATATCACCCAACCGGACAGGACTCTGACGGGTTCCGATCCGGATATTCCCATTCTCACCAGCAGTCCCTCGGTGATTCTGCGCGCTGGGGAAGGGAGTTTGTCTAATGTCGCCAATGTTCCCCCGGATCAGGCGATCGCCGATACGGTGTTTTCCGGGAGTGAGAGTGCTACCCGAGGCAGCATTACAGTTAACAATATTACCACTGCTGCCGGTCCTATCATCCTCTCGGCGACGAGCGATATTATTACGGGAAATCTCACCAGCAATGGCGGGAATATTTCAGCCATCAGTCGCAGTGGAAATATTATTACCGCCGGGGAAGTGGTATCATTAGGAACAACAGTTAATGGCAATATTAACCTAGATGCGGGCAATACCCTCACTCTAGGAATTGTCAACAGTGGCAGTGGTAATATGACGCTGACGGGTAACGAAATTGATTTGAATGGTACGGTTACTGGGACTGGCATTTTAACCCTACAACCGAGAAATCTGAACCAAAATATTGTCTTATCCGGTGGCAGTGATAGTGGGAATACGGTTTTGGATTTGACGGTGGCGGATTTAGCGGCCCTAGAGGATGGGTTTAATTCGGTTATTATTGGTGCAGCAAATGGCAGTGGACTGATTACCATTGCGGGTGTTGTGGATTTCAGTGATCCGGTCACCCTGCGATCGCCCCAAGGACAAGGTGCGACGGATATCGCGGGAAATCTCACTCTCTCGGATAATGCCACCCTGAATATCGATACCGCAGGCGCAACCTTGGTGAGTGCGGATGTCATTACGGAAGGAGAACTCAGCTTTGGAAATATCTTTTTAAATGCCGATGTTACCTTTGCCGGGAGTAATATCACCTTTAATGGGACGATCAATGGGGAACGCCAGCTTAATGTCAGTTCGCCCTTGGGGACCGTAAGAGTGAACCAACCTGTTGGCAGTCAGGTTCCCCTCCGCAGTTTAGACATTGTGGCGGATGTCTTAACCCTATCGAGTGATATTGTGGCCCAAGGGAATATTATTCTGAATAGTGCGGTGATTCTCGGCAATGATATCCGCTTGAGTACCCTGACTCCGGGGAGTTTGATTACGTTTAATAATACTCTGAATAGTCGGGAAAATGCGACACAATCTCTCACTCTAAATACCCCGGGCCGTATTATCTGGGCGCGGGAAGTCGGGGGTGGGGAAGGGGGTGCATTAGGGGCGATCGCCATTGAAGAAACCACCGAAATTACTGCATCTGAGGGGATTACAGCCGATCGCCTGACGGTGAACAGTTCCGGAACGATCGCCCTGGAAGATGTGAACCTAGTAGAGGCAAACGCAAATCCCACGACCCCGCTTTTAGAACTGAATGCGACAGAGCAAATTACAGTCGGAAATGTCACCGCTAATCCGGCCCAAATGAATCTCACCAGTACCAACAGTTTTGTCACAACTGGGGATGTGATCTCACCGGGGGGAACCCTGGAAGTTACTGCTGGACGAGAAATTACTACCGGCATTCTGAATACCTCGACAACTTCGGGAAGTGGAGGCGACATTACCCTCACCAGTAACCGCGATCGCATTTTCACGGAAGAGATTAATACCTCGGGATTATTTGGCGGTGGCAGTCTCACAATTTCGGCCTGTGAGTCTTGCCAAGGCATTGCTGGAGAACCCTTGGCACCGGGAATCCAAACCGGCACAATCGCCACCAATGCTACAGAACAAGCAGCAGGGGATGTCACCTTAACGGCACCCGGGGATATAGAAGTCCAGTCCATTAGCGCTGAGGGGAGTACCGGGGGAACTGTCGAAATTACCACCGGGCGATTTTTTCGGGCAACAGATACCTTACTGGATGAAAATTCCCCCGATGCCAGCATTTCCACTGCCGGTGTAAGCGAAGAAGGGGAGATAAAAATTAGTCATGGCAGTGCGATCGCCCAAGCGCCATTTATTATCGGTGATGCTCAACTTAATGGCACTCTAGCGGCGATTATGACGGCTGGAAATAATATCATTGTGCCCGTGCAATCCTTTCCCTTTTCCTTTACTCAAGGGAATATTTCTTTGGTTTCTGCTGCGACAGAACCCTCAGTCATCCGCCCTCCGGCACCGATTCCTGAGTCTTCTCCCTCCCTCGCCTTACCGGAAACCCTATTACAAACTCAACTAGAAAAACCCCCAGAAGCGCAACCCCTGATTCAGATTGAAAGTCGCCAACTCGATAGCCGAATTTTACCCAATGATCGCGTTGCAACAGCCCGATTAGCCCTCGATGATTTGCTGACTCAAGGGAACGAAAATCTCCGGTCCACCATTGAGCAAATTGAAGGACTCCGACAATCTGAATTTGAAACCTATTTCAAAGAAGATTTGGAGGTAGAATCCCTATCCTTTGAAGAAATCGTCCAAAAATTACGAACAATAGCCCAAGAAACCGGCACAAATCCAGCGATTGTTTATGTTTTATCCCGGGGCGATCGCCTAGATTTAATCCTAATCACCCCCAAGGGTCAACCCATTCACCGGATCATTCCCGAAGCCAACCAAGAAGAACTATTATACACAGCCCGCAATTTATTGGCCCAAGTTACGGACCTCAAACGATTAAATACTCAAACCTATTTACCTCCGGCACAACAACTGTATCGATGGCTGATTGCCCCACTTGCTTCCGAATTAGAAGGGCAAGAAATTGACACCATTGCTTTTTCAATGGACCCGGGATTACGAACCCTTCCTATTGCTGCCTTGCACGATGGAGAGCAATTTCTAGTCGAAAAATATCGCTTGGGCTTAATTCCCAGTGTGAACTTAACCGATACTCGCTATGAGGATATCCGGAATTATCCTATTTTAGCAATGGGAGCCTCTACTTTTAATACCTTACCCGATCTGCCAGCCGTTCCTTTAGAATTAGAAGCGATTCTTCAGACTTTAGAGAAGGGACAATCCTTTTTAAATGAAGAATTTACCTTGGAAAACCTCAAATTTCAGCGCGCATCTCAACCGTTTAGGTTAGTCCATCTGGCCACTCACGGACAATTTAATCCCGGAGACCCCAGTGAATCTTATATCCAGCTTTGGGACGGACCCTTAAACTTGCAGGAAATGCGGGATTTAGAATGGAACAATCCGCCGGTGGATTTGTTGGTTTTAAGTGCCTGTCGCACGGCGATCGGCAGTTTAGAGGCTGAGTTAGGGTTTGCGGGATTAGCGGTGCGAATTGGGGCAAAAACTGCCATAGCGAGTTTGACTTACGTCAGCGATGAAGGAACCTTAGCCCTGATGACAGAGTTTTATCAAAGTCTAAAAACTGCACCGATTAAAGCAGAAGCCCTGCGACAGGCACAGATTGCCATGTTAGAGGGAAGAGTGCGCTTTGAAGGCGATCGCCTCTACTCGGAATCCACGAATTTTTCCCTGCGTTCTGAGGGCATCAATGACAATCAAACCCGGGATTTCAAACATCCCTATTTTTGGGCGGTGTTTACCCTGATTGGCAGCCCTTGGTAATTCTGGATTACAATACAATGGCAATCAAAGATTCAGGATTTTAAAACCATGGAATTCATCCAATTAGGAAACAATGGACCAACGGTCCCGACCCTCGGTATTGGTGCTTGGTCCTGGGGAGATACCCTCTTTTGGAACTATGGCAAAGATTACGGAGCCACGCAGGTTCAAGAAGCCTTTCATGCTGCTGTTGAGGCGGGAATTACTTTTTTTGATACCGCCGAAGTCTATGGATTAGGCAAATCTGAACAGCTTCTCGGTCAATTTATTGGAGAAACAGAAACCCCAATTCAAGTGGCGACAAAATACGGTCCTTTACCCTGGCGGTTTACGTCTGAATCGGTTGCTGAAGCGCTCACCGCTAGTCTCGATCGCCTGCAATTAACCCAAGTCACCCTCTATCAAGTGCATTGGCCTTTTACATTCTTAATGAGTCAAGAAACCTTGATGAATGCTTTAGCCGATGAAGTGGAAAAAGGCCGAATCCAAACCATTGGCGTTAGCAATTATTCCGCTGCCCAAATGCGGGAATCTCATGCTGTTTTGTCTAAACGGGGAATTCCGTTAGCCGTCAATCAGGTGCGTTATTCTTTATTATCTCGTGAGGTAGAAACCCAAGGAATTATCAAAACTGCCAGGGAATTAGGAATCACAATTTTGGCCTATAGTCCCCTCCAACAAGGATTACTCACGGGCAAATACAGCCCCGACAGTCCCCAACCCAGCGGACCGCGCCAGTGGGATTCCCGGTTCAACCCGGAGGGATTGCGGAAAATTGCTCCTGTCTTAGACTTGTTGCGCCAATTCGGTCAAAATTATGGCAAAACTCCCGCTCAAGTTGCCTTGAATTGGTTAATTGCTCAAGGGGGTATTATTCCCATTCCTGGGGCGAAAAATGCAGAACAGGCGCGACAAAATGCCGGTGCGGTGGGATGGCAATTAACGGCGAATGAAGTGGCGCAATTGGAGCAAGTCACTCGTCCTTGGTTATAAAGAAAAGCAACGTTTGTAGTGACTCCTTCAGGAGTCAAAAAGAGGTAACCCCTAAAAGGGTTACTACAAACGTGGGTCGTGACAAAGGTTCGTAGTCACTCCTTCTTTGAGTCAAGAAAATACAACTACTTTGACAGGGCGAGGGTTGAACCCTCGCCAGGTTGTGGAATTGGAGTGCTGTCCTAAATTTGATTGGGAGACTCAGAATTAGGCTCGATGGGGGCTATATTCAACCGAGGTAAGAGAGTGGATTCAAAGAAGTACACCCGATCGCAATAGCGATTTTGACTCGAACAAACGGTTTCAATGGCAACATGACTGACATTGGTGATGTTCAGGGATACAGCGACTTGCTCTCCGGGACTCAGGGTATATGATTCCTGTCGCACCCCATCTAAATAAATATTGACTGCATTCGGCGGACTCCCTCGGTCATTGTCACGCATTCCAAATTCTAATAAGAGGGATTCAAATTGACCTTCTTGTTCTCCAATCCGACAGGTTACTGAGACTTCTCGACTTCCCGGTCCTAAAAAGAAATAAGACCGATAGACTTTTCTCCCGACGGATATATCTAAGGTTTCTTGTTGCGATCGCCCAGGTCCATTGGTGACACATTGAGTATCAAATAAAAATAATGGAACAGGTTCGCGGGCTTTGACAACGGGTTGGATCCAAGGCGCGATCGCCACAGAGAGGATTCCCGCTGTCATCAGTTGATTGATGAAGTATCTATTTTGCATTGAGGGACAAACCACTAAGGGGTTTTGTATCTTATCATAGCCAATTTTGCCCCCGAATGTGGCACCGAGTCTCGGGATGTTGTTTCTCTGTTTTGGGTGCGACTCCATCGGGATTCTCTGCCCTTCCTATCGGGTTAATGGGAGTCACGATGCGATCGCATCGCTACTCCCTAGAGAGTTTCTGGGGTTTCGGGGATTTACCGCTTGGTCGTCCAGACTGTGGTAAACATCATCAACATCCCGCCCACAAAAATCCCGACGGCCAGCAGTCCAGCCACAACATTAAAAATCCCTTCTGCATTTTCCATAATGGTGCACTATCCTTTACAAGAATTTACAACTTTCTTATTTTTACCATACCTCACTTTTTGATAAATTTTATCTATCATTCGTCCCATATCAAAATCAATATGCTACAGTAAATCAATGCTAATTTTTTAGTTACACTTAGCACAAAACAATTTCATAAGTTTATAATGTTTGATCTGATTTGCGAATTTTCTCGAACCCACTGTATTGCAATTTGCGCGTTTTTGGTTCCGGCCAACTTACTCGCCACCTTACAAACTCTGATTTTTATGGGACTCGGAACCCAGAAACTACAGATTCGGGTGATGGCGGCGATCGCTAGTTTTTATGCCACCGTCATGATCTTGCACGTTGTCAGTTGGTTCCTGGTGGGGGTGGTCATGGCTCCTACCTATATCTTGCTTGCTCTGGCCAGTTTGTGTCTGAGCATCAATATCTGGGGAATTGTTCATTCTCCCAGGGTGATTCCGTTACTGCGGCGCATCTAAGGCAGGGATTGCCTGTGGAGTCCCATCAGGCAGCCCAAGTATGATATCCTAAGCCGTGGTATCTTAGCATTCACCGAACTGCGATCGCCGCAATGGGGTTAAATTTTTTAAAGGATTAGGACAAGCAAGCGCCCATGAAAGAAAAACTTTTAAATTGGCTGAACCTGTTTTTAGTTGCCGATGTATTTTTTGTATTGTTAAGCTTTGTTTGGTTTGCAGTCGCCGTGGTGGGACGCTCCACTGGGCTCAATCTCGGCCTAGATCTCTGGCATCAACTCTGGCAACCTGTTTTTAATCCAGCCATTGGTATTTTAATGGCTGGTGCGCTGTTGAGTGGATTAACCAGTTGGATTTCTAAACGATTAAATAAAGCCCATTAATGAGTAGGCGATCGCCCCCGAGAAATCACTAGATCCGCCCCTGCGCCTATGGGATGAGCTCAACCGACCCCGGGGCGATCGCTACTTGCATACCGGGCTTTCTTCAGTCCCCATCCTGTTAGCCGAGCCAGGGGTTTAACCTGTTTCAGTTTTTTTACGGAGTTGGTATTTTTTTGAAAAATCTGTTATAGTATTTCTAAGTAAATTCCCGGAGAGTTTCACCCCTTGATCGCTCTCCCCCTCATCCAGTTGAGCCTCGCCCATCTGCCCCATTCTGAACCTAGAAAATTAATCCAGGAACAGCCAATTTTGCCCGTCACCCTTTCTGCTTATGCAAAAATAGGACCGGCTCAGGGTTTCGCTGATTTAAAAAGGCAAAAGATAGACCCCCCTAAAACAAGGGACCGACCTTAACTTAAAATTAAGCCGATTTAAGCCCCGTTATGGAGATCCTAAAGATAAGCAGGCCACCGCTTCATGAGACTGCACCCTAGGAAACAATAAATTTCACCCAAAGTGGGTCGTGGGAACACCAGGGAATTTAGCAAGCCTTGAGATGAGATTGAAATCGCGTTTGGGGTCGTAAATCCGAGCGACTGGTCGAAGTTTCAGAAGACTTGCGTTTTTGTTGTTGTATCGGAATTTCAATGATAAATTCGGTGCCTTCATCGGGAGTGGAAATACATTGCAATTGGCCGCCATGTTTTTCCACCACGATGTGATAGGAAATCGACAAACCTAACCCAGTCCCTTTGCCGACAGGTTTGGTGGTAAAGAACGGATCAAACAATCGTTGCCGCACTTCCTCGCTCATCCCCGGACCGTTATCGGAAATTTTAATCACCAGACGGGTTTCATCGCGATCGCCATTCGCCGAACTCTTTTCCACCAATTCCGTTGCTATTTTAATTTGAGGCGATATTTTAGGAGACCCTGACCCTTCGTCGGTAGAGGCAGATAACTCAGAATGCAGCACTAAAAACTTAGAACTTTCTTCAATCGCATCAATGGAATTGCTGATAATATTCATAAACACTTGGTTGAGTTGTCCGGCATAGCATTCAATCGCCTCCAAGTCGCCGTACTCTTTAACCAATTCAATTCCGGGAAATGCCGATCGCGCTTTTAGACGATTTTGCAGAATCAGCAGGGTACTATCAATCCCTTCATGAATATTCACTCGTTTCATTTGCGCCTCATCCAACCGCGAAAAATTCCGCAAGCTCATCACAATTTCGCGGATGCGATCGGTTCCCAACTTCATGGAGGAGAGTAATTTGGGTAAATCTTGACTCAAAAATTCTAAATCAATTTCCTTTTGGTACTGAGTAATCTCTTCTACCGGATTGGGGTAGTGTTGTTCATACAGTTCCATCAATCCCATTAAATCTTCGATATAGCAACTGGCGTGATCGATATTTCCGTAAATAAAGTTAACCGGGTTGTTAATTTCATGAGCGACCCCGGCCACCATTTGACCCAAACTTGACATTTTTTCCGTTTGAATCAGTTGGGATTGAGTTTGCTTGAGTTGCTGAAGGGTCCTTTCCAGTTGTTGAGTCTGTTCCCTAAGCTGCGCCTCAGATTTTTGCAATGCTTCCAGTGCTCGCACTCGGGAGGTAATATCGCGCAGGGAAGCCATCAGCGCTTTTTCCCCTTCCCATTCCGTTTCCACAATTCGCATCTCAGCGATCGCATCTTCTTGTCCTTTGCGCAAAATTTCCACTTGCGTTTGCACCACTCTTGTGCTGTCGCGATCGCTATCTCCCACCCGCTGAATAATTTCCGTTCCGATTTGCCCCCCCTGGATTTCGAAGACTCGGGTCCCAAACACTTCTTTCCCCAGCAGAGCATCAGCTTGACATGACAGCAAACATTCGGCAGCGCGGTTAATAAAGCGCACCAGTCCTTTGCCATCAACGATGATAATGCCATCGGCCAATTTATCGATCACATTCCGAAACCGGATTTCACTGGCAGCAAGTTGTTGGTGGAGTTCCTGTACTTCCGCTGGTTCTTTATACTCGGATTTAAGTGCGGTTAACATAACGAATAACTTCCTCTAGTTAATATTTCTGGACAATTTCTTTTTTTTGCACCGGGCTTTACCTTAACCAATTTCTCTAATTAGCTTTGGCAGATTCAGGGTAGGGAATCGGTGAAGCATCTAACCTGTCCGGGCCTGACTGTGTTCATGAGGGCCTCCACCCTGGGGCGATGGGAAAATTCTCTGACACTGGGTTGCTGAAAACTGGGTTTTCTGGATATTTGTTTCGGTTCGTGAGTTCTCCTTCGGGACTCGACTGGGCATCAGTGGAGTGACAAGCGTTTCCTTTCTTCATTTCTTCAGCATCCCTTTAACAACTTGAGATCTGTGATTCGTGAATTTTGAGAAAGTTTTGACTTCGCCTACCTCTTGGGCAACCCGATTTAGATGTCTTCCTCCTTTGTAACTGATACTTGACTACATTTTTGTTTTATAGAACACTTTCTCAAGTTTTTAAGTATCTCTTAATACTTTTTCTTAAAACTGGGGCTATTGAATCGCAGCTAAACCCCACCGATCATAAAACTTAATACAAAAGTTACATTTTTTCATGGTTTGACCCGGGCTGATTCCTGAGTTTTAGGGGCTTTTAAACGAACCGCTGATTTTTCTGTAAAGAAGCGGTGGCAAGAGGGATGAAGTCTCAAGACGGTGATATCTTTTCTGGGGAAAACTGCTTACGCTGATTTACTCTGACCTCAGACAGCACCCAGGAGACCAGCGGTCCTCTAAATTTAATCCGGTATTATTCCTTCACTATAGAATAATACCTCGGTCTTCAACCTGAGAATTAACTCAGAAGCATAGGGGGAAAAAGTGACAATCTAAGCGATCAAGCATTCAATTTAGTTACAGGAGCGAAGCTTAAAATAAGTGCAACCCTCACGGGTTGCACCAAGGCACGAATACCACTTTTGGTAAAATTACTTCCCTTCTTCAGATGCCGAACAGATTACTCGGATTCAGTTAGCAAATCTTTTAATTCATCAGGGTGAGCCCCCCGGAACCATCAGGATAATCAGCCCGGGTGTAGAGTAGGAAACCCCTAGTCAACCTTTTGGGTATATCAGGCTGAAAACCGATGAGTTCGAGGATAGCGCAAAAGCTTAAAAGTTCCCCAAAGGAGGCAAGCAATGCAGTGGGAAGTCTGAAGGGACCGACTGGGAAACAGTAACGAGATGAGGATATTCTTCGGCTGAGGCAAGGGTGTGGAGCATTGCCGAATTCAGGAATTGGATTCCCCGATGGATGTAGAGGATTGGAGCCGAATGCCTTCAACAGAAGTGATCCCCACAGAATCCCCGCCCCAAGGGGTACTGTTCTGCATCCAAGGTTCCCCAACCTTAGGAAATTGTGACCGTTGCCTGGGGTTTTGGAATGAGGCTACAGATATTAGGGAAAGGGGCGGATTCATGTTCCTCTGCCTGGTGAAATGGCGTAAATAATGCCGGAAAAATAGTTTATGATGCCTTTACAAAGACTGGTTGTTTCTTCATCGTTTCTTTGCATTGAGATCAGGTCGGTTCACAACTCTCCGGTATGGGGTAAAAATTTAGGGGGATGATCAAAAACACAGGAGGGATTGTGTGGATTGGAAGATTTAAACCCCGGGGAGAAGCCCGTTCCACGGGGCTACCCAGGTCCGAAAAGAGGTTTTTAGGTTGATCGGACCGAGTGATCGAAGCCGGGGGCGATCGCCTGGAATTGGGTTCCCGCTTTATTCGTTAGGATTCCTTGACATAAAGGATTTTTTTTTGATATCATTAGATGTTTTAAACTGGGCTTTTCTTTGAGGACAAATTTAACGCACCGCTGCAACAGAGGAGTTGTCCTCTACCTTGATCCTTGATCCAGCCCGAGTGAGTTTCATCAAAAGTTAATTTTTATTAAATAGTTTAAAAAAAAGAAACAAAAAAGACATACTAGATGACAGGAGAGGATGAAAGGGGGAATAAAACGGTTGGCTAGAAGTATAGCGAGCGGAAAAATACCTTAACTAAAATTGACAACGATGGTTGCATCTGCGCTTTTTTAAAATTAATCCTTAATCCGCAATTTCCCCGTATCGAGTGGGGGTAAATTCCCGTAAAATAAACTCAGTACCGGGCCATCCCATCCATGATAAAAAGCTACCGTCCAGTCAGAAAGACTGGCCGTTTCTAATTTGGGGAGGGGTACCTTAAAATGAAAGGACCAGTGCCAAGTCAAAAACCCATCAAAAATAACGGGAGGGAGCAATTGTCAATCGGCTCTTCCAGGACCCTGGCCGGGAAGGATAGAGGAAAATGGGCCAATCAAACCAGCCATACTCCTCTGGCCGTCTATGTTTTGGTGCAGGGAAATCAAGCGGCATTCAGATTGATGCTGGGTTATTCATCCCGGGTAATTCCATCGGGTGAGTTAGGGGCGGGGTTCAAAAGCATTCGGGAGCTGTGGCGATCGCTTTCTTGGGATTGGGGCAGAATACCCGGGGATGGCAGCGGGGAATCGGGGTGTCGGAAGCGACGATCGGCTGAATGGCGATCGCCGGTGGAGAATTTTGGGTCCTGGGGTAGAACGCCTGTACTAAACATGGAATCGTCATGGATAAAACGACTAACACCAAGTCCTGTGATCCTCAAGCACTAGATGCCAAGATTGTCAGGACCTCTCACGAGACCTGTGCGATCGCTTTGGGGGAAGATCTAAAAAATGTCGGTTATTTTCGACTGGATCGCGAGTGGAATTTTACCGAAATCAACCCCCAGGCGGAAGAAATTTTAGGCAAACCCAGGCATCTTTTAGTAGGTAAAAATATTTGGGAAGAATTCAGCCAATGGAATCAGTCTAAATTGATAGAGGAGTACCGACGCGCCCTAGGTGAGGCACGGACGGTCACAAGTCAGGCATTTTATCTGGGACGGTGTTTAAAAATGCAAGCCTACCCAAACTCCGAAGGTTTATCCGTGTATTTCCAAAATGTGACCCCCCCAAACCAACTCGAAGACACTCCCCTGAATAGCAGCCGCCTCTATGGGTTCAGTGCTCAAATTGGACGACTCATCGCCAAAGGAGGACCCTTAGAAACCCTGTTCCCACCGATCATCAGAGCGATCGTGGAGCATTTAGAAGCCACCTCCGCCGCAGTTTGGACCTTAAATCCTGCCCTCAAAGAACTAGAGATGCGATCAACCGATGGGATTCCCCTGGACCAGGAACTGTTCCCCGATCGCATTCCCCTGGGACAAACCCAAATTGGCACCGTCGCTCAAACGCGCAAAACTTATACCGGCTGCTTGGTTCGCCAAAGAGAACGGGGCAAAAACGATACTTTAGAAAACTGTGAACTCCACCCGGATTGCTTACTGCAACCCTTAGTCATCGATGACCAGATTTGTGGCGTCATGGCCGTTGTCATCGAGAATGGGGTGAGCGAGTCCGTCCAAAACCTCTTAATCTGGGTTGCCAGCACATTAGCCCTAGCCATCGATCGCGAGCGCGCCCGGGAAGCCCTCCTCTCTCGTCGGGAAGGCTTGCTGTTTCGCCTTGCCAGTCAAATTCGCAACTCCCTCGACCTCGACACCATCCTCGAAACCGCCGTCACCGAAATTCACTCCCTCTTACAAATTGACCGCTGTCACTTCTTGTGGTACTTGCCGCATCCGCTTCAGCCTAGCCTCACCGTCACCCATGAATCGCGATCGCCCAACAAAAAAAACCTCCTGTGCGAATACCCCGCCTCCCTCAGCGGCCCCCTCACCCAGAAAATTCGCAACCTAGAATCCTTGCGAAGCGATCGCCTCGATACCAGCGCCGACTTAGACGACAAAACCCGCACCCTCTTCTCCGACATGGGTATTCTGTCCGTCCTCCTCCTCCCCTTAGAAACCCGTTCCGGTCAACTTGGGGCCGTCGTTTGTAGCCATAGCGAACCCCGCCCCTGGACCGATAGCGAAATCGAACTCCTCCAAGGCGTCGTCGATCAACTCGCCCTGGCGATCGACCAAGCCGAACTCTACGCCCAAACCCACGCCGCCGCCCTCGCCGCCCAAACCCAAGCCCAACAACTCAGCGTCGCCCTCCAAAACCTCAAACAAACCCAAGCCCAGCTAATCCAAACCGAGAAAATGTCCAGCTTGGGACAAATGGTCGCAGGCATCGCCCATGAAATCAACAACCCCGTTAACTTCATCACCGGCAACCTCGTCCATGCCAACAACTACACCCAAGACTTGCTGCACCTAATCGAAGTCTACCAATCCCTCTACCCCAATCCCGCCCCAGAAGTTCTCGAAGTCTCCGAAGATATCGACCTCGACTTTCTCCTCGAAGATCTCCCCAAAATCCTCGCCTCCATGCAGATGGGTGCCGATCGCATTCGTCAAATTGTCGTCTCCTTGCGAAACTTCTCTCGTCTCGATGAAGCCGAAATGAAGCCCGTAGATATTCATGAAGGCATTGATAACACCCTCCTGATTTTACATAACCGCTGGAAACCCAAAGGCAAAGACCCCGGAGTTGAACTCATCAAAGAATATGGGAAACTCCCCAAAGTGGAATGTTACGCCGGACAACTCAATCAAGTCTTTATGAACATTCTCACCAATGCAATGGACGCCCTGGAAAATCAAGGCGCACCCCATATTATTAAAATCAGCACCGACATCGCCAAAACCGATGCCCTCGGCAACCCCACCGAAGTCTCCATTCGCATTCGCGATAACGGGCCCGGTATGACCGAAGAAGTTAAAAAACGCTTATTTGACCCCTTCTTTACCACTAAACCCGTAGGCAAAGGGACCGGACTGGGCCTCTCGATTAGTTATAAAATTGTCGTCGATAAACATGGCGGTGTACTCAAATGTGACTCAGAACCCGGTCAGGGTACTGAGTTTTTAATTCAAATTCCCGCCAAACAACCTTATGTTAAAAGTCGCTGCGCGTAAGGGGAGACTGTTCAACGTCCCGACTGAAGTCGTTATCTTAGTTCAACGTCCCGACTTGCTGTCGTTTCCGGATTCGTTGGTAGTAACGACTTCAGTCGTTTCATGGCTGAAACCGTGACACTCAGCATCAGCAGATTAAGGGCCTGTTAAGAAACTGGAGGATCCGCACAGGGGTGCGTGACTTGCCTGACGCCCAGTCACGAGGTAACGACTAAAGTCGTTACTACGAAAATTTTCTCCATCTCCTCAAGACCCGTGAAAAAAAACTTTTCAAAAACAGTTGACAAAACCCGGTAGGTATCTGTTAGTATGTTTAAGGTCAGAGAAATGGGGCGTCGCCAAGCGGTAAGGCACCTGGTTTTGGTCCAGGCATCCGGAGGTTCGAATCCTTCCGCCCCAGTTGACTACAACTCTATCAAGCAGAGTGAAGTTCAGAAAATCACTGAATTAAGGCGTCTGCTATCAGTGTCAAAGCGTCTAAATAAAAGACCTACTTTTTAATAAGAAGTGGGTCTTTTGTTTTGGGATGCATTCGGATAGCCTGTCGCCATTTGTGGGAAAATTGGCAAGGAGATTCTCTACCCTCAAATCCGATTGTGTCTAAACTTCCGACAATTCTAGCCCTTGATTTTGATGGCGTCATTTGTGACGGATTAATTGAATATTTCCAAACCACTTGGCGATCGTATTGCCAAATCTGGCCGAATGCCGATCGCCTCCCCCCGGAAGAAATAGCGCCCTTGTTTTATCAACTCAGACCGGCGATCGAAACCGGATGGGAAATGCCGGTCCTCGTGCGATCGCTCCTTTTGGGAACTCACCCAGACCAAATATTAGAAAACTGGCCCGCAATTTGTTCGCAAATTGTCACCGATGAAGGATTAGACCCGACGGAGTTAGCGGCGATCGTTGATGGCATCCGGGATAAATGGATCGCAGAAGACCTCACCGACTGGTTGAGTTTGCATCGGTTTTATCCCGGTGTTATCGATCGCCTGCAACGCTACCTCACGGACGATCAGCAACTGGTGATCATCACTACCAAAGAAGAACGCTTCGTGCGATCGCTGCTAGAAGAACAAGGCATCCAACTCCCAGAAGACTGCGTATTTGGTAAAAATGTCAAGCGTCCCAAACACCAAATTCTCAGAGAATTGCTGGGAAAAATTACCCCAACCCCAACCATTTGGTTTGTAGAGGACCGCTTAAAAACCTTAGAATCCGTCCAAAAACAACTGGACCTGACCGGGGTGAAATTATATCTCGCAGACTGGGGATATAATACCCCTAGCGATCGCTCAGCAGCGCAGAACAATTCTGGGATAGAACTCTTGTCCTTGTCTAGCTTCTGCCAAGACTGTTCACTTTGGCCTTAAATCCGGGACCAACGCCTTGAAGGGTCCGGCCCTGGGCTATAAAATAAATACAGCAAAAGCAACAACGGGCTATTTGATACCCAGGGGGAACGGATGCTAGATCTGACCAAAATCGCAAGGCAAATGCAGGGAATCAGCGAACATCTTTCCAAAGAAGCGGAACAATCCCGTCAGCGGTTGGAAGTCGCCCAAAAATTGCGGAAAAAAGCTCACACAGAGCAAGAGCATTTGATCCAGGAACGAGAAATTTGGCGCGATCGCATGGGATTTCCCGTTGCTATCCCGGCAGAACCCCTGGACTTTACCCCCTACATCCCCACCCCCCCCAACGTGCAAACCGTCCTCGCTACGGATGGGTCCCAGATTGCACCGTCCCATCACGAAATTGCCTACTGTTACTTAATTAATGTCGGGCGAGTGATTCTCCATTATGGTCAAAGTCGCCTGCCACTCTTAGATAGTCTGCCGGAGGTGTTTTATAAACCCGAGGACCTATATATTTCTCGGCAATGGGGGATTAAAACCGAAGAATGGATGGGTTACAGAAGGGGGGTTTCCGAGGCGATCGCCCTGGCAGATTTAGCCATCGCCTTGCGAACCCCAGGAAGCGGTCAAATTGCTCATCCAGAAGCGCCTATTTTAGGCATGGTCGATGGAGCCTTGATTTACTGGTTTCTCGAACCCTTACCCACCGATGCGCGTCAGCTCATCCTTGGAGCCATTTTAGAAGCTTGGGAAAAAATGCGGCAAGTCAAGGTTCCAATTGTGGGGTATATCAGTGCTTCCCGCAGCAGCGAATCCCTCAGTTTCTTAAGATTAGCTGCCTGTCCCCATCCTCATCCCGACTGTTTTAGCCATTGTCCCATCGAGGCGGATTCTGTCCTGCGTCCCTACGACCAAAAAGCTCCCTGCCAAGTCTTTGATCCCTTGCGGGATACCACATTATGGGCTTCTGTACTTGAACCGGGTCAACGGAGTCCCCTCTGGCGCAGTTGTTCGCGGATTCTGGATTTATATCCCCCGGAACATCAAGTTTATTTCTGTTACCTTCATGTCGGGCCAGAAATTGCCCGAATTGATATGCCTGCCTGGGTGGCGCAAGATCCATCTCTGTTAGGGATGGCTTTAAGTATGGTTCTGTCCCAAGTGCAAAAAGGGTATGGCTATCCGGTGGTGTTAGCGGAGGCCCACAATCAAGCGGTGGTTCGGGGAGGCGATCGGGCTCGGTTCTTTGCCCTTCTCGAACAACAAATGATTAAAGCCGGATTGCAAAATGTCGGCACCTCCTACAAAGAAACCCGCAAACGCGGCAGTATTGCTTAACCCAGTCAAGGGGGTGGCAACGCCCTCAACCGTTTGTAGTCACCCCTTTAGGGGTTGCATCCAGATGACTCCTCAAGGAGTCACTACGAACGTTTGTAGTCACCTATTTAGGGGTTGCACCAAGATGGTTCCCCCTCATCGTTCAAAACTCAAAACTCACCTCATCGAGAGTTTCCAGTAATAAATTCACCTGTTGCTGTCGTTGAGAGAGGAACGATTCGCACTGTCGCAAATACTGAACTGCCGTCGTGAATTGGTCGAAAACCTCAGCTAATTCTAGTTCCCCCGATTCAACTCGTTCAACGATCGCCTCAATTTGAGCCACCGTTGCCTCATAGTTCCAGTCTGATTCGGGGGTAAAACCCTTGTTCTTAGAAATCGGAACCCGCCCTGAATTGCTCATCTTCTGTTCGTCTGAAGGGACTGTTAATAAAATCTGCTTAATTTTAATAGATCCCTGGATGAAGTGCGAGCCCGGAGCAAATTTTGTAGCCGTTGTTGGTGAATTTTCTCTCAACAATGGTCAATTGTGTAGTTATATATACTCAATTATCAAGTTTAAACAGCAGATTTCTTCCTTTGAATTGAGATTCGGCAATGCCTCGTGATTGTTGGGACCTCTTGACGATCCGGTTTGAGTAGGCTAGGCTGGAATTAAAAAAATTTATGCTAACTCTGCATGGAATTAACCCATGAAATCAAGGGAATGGGGCTGATAGCGAGAAACTTATACAAATGGCAAGAACTCTCAACCTAGAAATTAAGGAATCTTCAGAAGAACTGAAACATTTGCTGGAGAGGCAGACCAGTGTCCAAATGAAAGAAAGACTGCAAGCTTTGTACTTACTAAAAACGGGAACTCTCTCTACTTTGCAAGAGTTATCCTCAGTTTTAGTCAGAGACCCATCAACAATTTATCGCTGGTTTCAAAAGTACAAACAAGAGGGATTAGATGGATTACTCAAACCCTATAAAAGCCAGGGTAAAACTACGACTATTCCATCAGCAGCGATAAGAAAATTAAAGCAATATTTGGAGGACAATGAGGGATTTACCACTTATGGAGAGATTCAAACTTGGTTAAAAGAAGAATGTGGGGTTGAGGTGAGTTATCATGTAGTTTATAGAGCGGTGTATCAAAAACTGAATGCCAAAATAAAAGGGTCTAAACCCCAAAAAAGAATTAGAAAAAAGAGTGAAAGGTAGAAGCAAGCGACTTCACGGAGAAGTCAGCAGAAGTGGGTTGGGGATCTGAGGAACAGTCACCGCTTTCCAACCGTTGAGTGTTAATTCAAATGAATGGGGTGGGAGAACAGGAGTTTAAAGCTAATCATCAGGGGAGAGGGTTTTGCCGAGTCAGACCCCGGGGCTATTTTTTGGACAAACATGAAGCGATCGCCCCTTCTAAGTCCGGTTGACTTAATTCTGTGATGATAAAGACTTCTTGCACCGTTTTTCCCTGTCTGGCAATCACCTTATATCCGCCCAAAATAGGAACCGATATTTTTAACTTCATCTGGGGACAGTGACCTTTGGCGCGACCAATCACCCCGGGAGTAATGGTTTGAATGCCGAGGCAACCCGTTAACTTTTCCAGGATGGCGATTAAACCAGGAATATGGGTGGAGTGATTCAGAACCAAGCGACCGCTAGAAGGTTTTCCCATAAGATGTTTACCAAATAGAATAGTGTTTTCTTGATATTGGGGAACCAACCAAAGGCTGCTACAGCCTGGAAATCAGCTTGGATACCCTAGACGAGAAATTGCGCGTCTGTAGCTTACAGTATGCAACCTTCTGGTTCATCTTAAGGGTAAACCGTGAAACCCTCATCTTGAACCCTAAGCTGGGACGCCTGATTCTTTAACCGGATTAGGCTTTTTCTAAAGGAGCCATCGTCAATCCAGCGCGGCTGAGTTGCTGATGGTACAATTCGGCTTGCTCTAGTGGACCCACCCAGACTGTAGCTTGTCCTTCAAAGTGAACTTGATTGGTGAGTTCCCAAGCCAGATCGCTTGTCATGTTGGGAATGTACTTCATTAAGCAGGAGGAAACGTGCTGAAAGGTATTAAAATCATCGTTAAGCACGATTACCTTATAATTCGGATACGGTTGTCGGGTAACTTGACCCACTTGGTCCGGCGCAATAGTCGGCGCTGTCGCCATTGAGCGAATCTTTACTGAAAGTCCCCTAGTCATAGCCTTAGCCTTACCGAATTAAGTTAACAATAATAGTTCTGTACAGTGATTCTGTGGTTAGTTTAACAAGGAACTGTCCGATCATCAATCTATTGAGTCGGAAGGAGCCAGAAATTGTCAAGGGCTGGGCTAAATTTTTGGCGGGGGGGGTGAATCGGTTTAAGGGCCGATCGCCTCTCAACCTGTCAGAATCATTGCACTAATTTTAGGGAAACCGGGGACGGTACGGGATATTTGTTCAGGGGAACAAGTAGGGCGATCGCCGACTCCGGAGGTTTTCGTTGGGGAGGCGATCGCCCCTTGAGCAACCCTCCAGTTCGGGGCAATTCATGAATCACCCCTGCAACCGAGGGAGGTCAACAGCAGGAGCATCTCACCCTTGATCGCCCAGTCACCCTTCAGAGGAACCGAATGGATTCCGGTCTGGGTGGCACCGCTTTAAAACATAGAAAACCCCGAAGGGTTTGAAATAATTATCAGATTGAATTAAACTAAACAATAGGTTTTTTACCCATTAGGAGATAGGTCAACATTTCTCCTTTGCCTTTGACCTGAATCAGGCCCCGGTTTTCAAATAAAAAATCATCAGCCAGACATTCATAAGTCGAAGTTGTCACTTGAATCCGTCCAGGAATGCCGTGAGATTCCATTCTTGAAGCCGTATTGACCGTATCCCCCCATAGGTCATAACTAAACTTTTTAGTTCCAATGACTCCCGCTTCCACCGGGCCGGTACTGATGCCGATCCGCATGGCGATCGTTTCGCCATGATTTGTTTTTAATTGGGTCGTAGCGTCGAGCATATCGAGAGCCATTTGCGCGATCGCCTGGGCATGGTCCGGTCTAGGCATCGGTAATCCCCCGACCACCATATAGGCATCGCCAATAGTTTTAATTTTTTCCAACCCATATTTATCCGCCAACTCATCAAACAAGGAGAAAATATGGTTGAGAAACTCCACCAATTCCGGGGGAGATAAATGAGAAGAAAGCTGGGAAAAGCCGACAATATCGGCAAACAGAACCGTCACATCCGAAAAATTATCGGCGATCGTCCGTTCCCCGGCCTTAAGCCGTTCCGCAATCGGTTTGGGTAAAATATTCAGCAAGAGCAGTTCCGATTTAGCCTGTTCATCTTGTAACTTTTGTAAAACTGCTTGTTCTTGGTCTCGCAGGCGTTTTTTCTCCAAAGAAGCACCGATCCGAGCTTTTAACAGCACCGGATTAAAGGGTTTAGAGAGATAGTCTTCTGCGCCCAATTCAATGCATTTGACCACACTATCAATATCATCCACAGCGGAAATCATAATCACCGGGATATGGCGCAGACTGGAATCGGCCTTAATTTCCTCTAAGACTTGATAGCCATTAAGATGGGGCATCATAATATCGAGCAGCACGAGATCGAAGGGCTCCGCTCGGATTAATTCGAGTGCCTTCAGTCCATCTTCTGCAATTTTGACGTGGTAGCCTTGCCGCTTCAAGCGGCGGCAGAGGAGATCGCGGTTGGCTTCAACATCATCAACTACCAGCACCGAGGCTTGGTCAAGGTTCATGGCATCGACTCTTTAAAATCTAGCAGGCTCGAAATAGCAATCGGGCAGGGGTTTAATGGGGTTAACCCGTATCGGAAGTGGCGATCGCCTTTAGGAGACGATAGGGGTAACCTTAGCCGTGGGATCCTAGAGATCCGGCAGGAGGTAGAACGTCTTGATACCAAATCCGGGGGTCAAAGTTCTATTTTGAGGTTAGCTCTTTTCATAGAGGCTTTGTCTGCGTAGCTGCACCCGACTGGGTGTAGGGGTTTTCAAACGACTCAGAACCGCATGGAGTAGGAGAGGAGTTTTGGGCGATCGCATCATGGCATTAGTGTCCGCATAGCTGGGTTTACTGAGATTAAAGGAGCAAATCAACCCCTGATGGCGTTTGCTCTGTGGCCGTAGTGCAAGTGATTCGGCGAAATCCCATTTAAAGAGGGAAACTTCCTAGGATTCTACCTATTTCTTGAAGGTTCTATCCGACGGCCAGAGAATTTCCCCTGGAAAATGCCTCATTTGAGCATTAGGAGTCAGGCTGAACTGGGACAGTCCGGAGACGGACTGTAAAAGTGGACCCCACTCCCACTTGACTGCTCACGGAGATTTCACCTCCCATCATCTCGCAGAATCGCTGAGAAATGGCTAATCCTAAACCTGTGCCGCCATACTTGCGCGTCGTAGAAGGGTCCGCTTGGGTAAAGGCGTTAAAAATTTGATTCATTTGTTCGGGACTCATGCCAATCCCCGTATCCGTCACCCGAAAGATAATACAGGGAGACGGAGGCCCCAAAGGGTCACCGTTGACAGGGGGGGTAGAATCTGTCCCCCTCGGTTCCCCCGACTCCCCGAGAGATGAATTCAAAGGGGTCTGAGGAATCCACATCAGGTCGCGAGAAACCTCAAAGGTAATGGTTCCCTCGGTGGTGAATTTAGCGGCATTACTCAATAGGTTTAATAACACTTGCCGGATTTTTGTCAAGTCTGCATATAAGGTTCCGATATCAGGGGGACAGATTGATTCTAAGGTATTGTTATTTTTTTGAATCAAGGGTTTGGCGGTGGCCAGGACATTTTCAACCAGAGTCTGGATCTCGAAGGTTTCTAAATAGAGTTCCATCTTACCCGCTTCGATTTTGGAAATATCCAAAATATCGTTAATCAGGGAGAGTAAGTGTCTTCCGGCAACTTGGATTTTTTGCAAATCCGGGATGAATTCTTCCGACCCTAAATCTTCAGATTCTTCGAGGAGAATTTCGCTGTAGCCGATAATCGCATTGAGGGGGGTTCGCAGTTCGTGACTCATGTTGGCAAGAAAGGCACTTTTAGCGCGGTTTGCTGCTTCGGCGGCGGCTTTGGCTTCTTGCAATTGCTGGGAGACTTTCTTGCGATCGCTGATATCGTTGAGAGTCCCGGCAAGGCCGATGATTGTCCCCTCGGCAGAGAGTCTCAGCCTCGCATAAACGTCGATCCAGCGGCGATCGCCCCTCTTGGTCAGATAACACACCTCATGGTGGCAATAGTCAATCTGTCCTTGCACCAATTTCTGGAATTTTTGTTGAGTCTCCAGGTGATTCTCGGGATGAATATAGTTTAAAAATGGCGTCCCCAGACTTTCTTGGATACTATATCCTGAGATTTCCGTCCAAGCCGGGTTCAGGAAAGTCCAGCATCCATTGGGGTCGGTTTGAAAAATGACTTCTTGAACCGTATTCACCACGGACCGATATTTTTCTTCACTTTCTTGCAAAGAGGCGATTAATTGCAGTTTTTCCGCTTCCGAGCGCTTGCGGGCGGTAATATCTCGGACGATCGCCAAGGCTTCCTGCTCTCCACTTGCCACCACCCGGCTTTCATAACTAAATATTTCTTCGTTAATAGTTAAGTCATATTCAAATATTTCAATTTCATGACTTTGTAAAGTTTTTTCTAAAGCATTAATACAATCGGCGACCACTTCATCGGATAATAATTCACTTAATTTTTTACCTAAAAATTGGCCGCTTAAGTTACCAAAATCGATGCCATTGACAGGTTTAAAGTCCAAAATCGTTTGTTTGCGATCAAAGCGGAACATTAAATCAGGCATGGCATTGAGCAAGGCGCGATTTTTGGCTTCGCTTTTGCTCAATAAAGACATAGCGTGTAACATTTGGAACTCGGACCGCTTGCGATCGCTAATATCCTGCAC
This sequence comes from Laspinema palackyanum D2c, assembly GCF_025370875.1. NCBI lineage: Bacteria > Bacillati > Cyanobacteriota > Cyanophyceae > Oscillatoriales > Laspinemataceae > Laspinema > Laspinema palackyanum. The sequence continues at coordinate 14,772 of NZ_JAMXFD010000033.1, read as the reverse complement.
CGAACCGAGCACCTTCTTTCTCGGTTCTTCCCCGGGGTTATCAACCGTTCGGGCGGAATCGCGCAACCAACAAATTTCACCGGATTTGGTAAAAATTCGGTATTCTAAAACCGCCCCCTGTTCCCCGAGCATTTCTCGCTCAAATTGCCGAAACTTGGGCAAATCCTCGGGATGAATCACCCGATGCCAGCCGCCTTTTTGATTGATTTCCTCTCGGGTATAGCCCGTGATCCGTTTAAAGGATTCAGTCACCCATTCGGCGATCGGTTCACCCTGCTCATTGAGGGTCATGGAATAGACAAAATCCGAAGCTAGTTCAGAAATAGCCCGATAGCGGGCTTCACTCTGACGCAGAGCTTCTACGGATTTGGTGCGTTCGGTGATATCAGTTAGGTAACCTTCTAGGGCAAATAATTCTCCCGTAACTGAAAAAATCCCGCGTCCTTGTTCCCAAATCCATTTGGTTTCTCCACTGCGAGTGATGATGCGGTAAGCCGATTCAAAGGGCTGTTGGTTTTGTAAACTGGATTGGACCTTTGCCCAGAGTTGGTCTTGATCGTCAGGATGGATGATTTTGCCAAAAGAAACCCGGCGATTCCCGATGAGATCTTCGGAATTATATCCGGTTAATTCGACACATCCATCGCTGACAAATTCCATTGTCCAGCTTTGGTCATTTTTACAGCGATAAACCATGCCCGGAAGGTTGCTCATCAGGGTGGCTAGGGTTCGTTGATTTTCAGTCACCGTGGCGATGAGCAATTTTTCCAGGTCTTGGGAGCGTTTGCGATCGCTAATGTCTCGCACCGCTGCCACCCGGACTCTTTCACCGGAATTTAAAATTTCTTTCCCCTGAATTTCTACGACCCCAATTGTGCCGTCTTTTTTTAAAACCTCTACCTCGTAAGGGGTTGCATCGCCTAATTTAATCCGGGTTAAAGCGATTCTTTTAGAGTGGGGGGTTAAATAATCGAAGGCATTTTTGCCAATCAACTCGGCTTCCGAGTAGCCGCTCATTTTTACGAGGGCTTGATTAACATCGATAATTTTTCCTCGGATATGAATGATGATCCCTTCAAAGGTGGCTTCCGAGAGTCGGCGCAATCGGGCTTCGCTATCGCGCAAAGCGGTTTCGATTTGCACCTGCTGAGTAATTTCGCAAACTAAAGCGGCGACTCCGATGAGTTCACGGGACTGATTGAGGAGGGGAAGGACATTCCATTCACAAGTTAGGGTTCTGCCGTCTCGGGTGCGATTTTCTAACCGCCAACGCTGTTTACAGGGGTGGGTTAAGAAGTGATTCCAGTGGTTTTGGAAATCAGAACGGGCATTTTCTGGGATGATAGCCGTGACTAAAGGGGTGGCGATCGCTTCGCTGGCGTGATAGCCAAAGAGAGTTTCGGCAGTGGGATTCCAGGTTTGAATCTCACCGTTGAGGTTGAATTCAATCACGGCGATCGGGAGATGATTCAGGTAAAGTGCCAGTTGGTCTGCGGTGGGGGTCCCCAGGGATGGGATGCCAACCCTGTCGCTTTGGACCGGACTAAAATGCAAAGACGTGGGATAGGTGGTTTTCTGGGCAATTTTTAATTGTCCCCAGGTCCACCCCATCCAGCCGAAGAATAGGGGGTTAAGGTCTAGAATCCAGTGGAGTGGATTGGTGAGATGGACCTGGGCGATCGCCCCTAAAGACCAGTCCACCTCTCGCATCACCATGTCCAGAATCCATGCAAAGACTGGGATCATGCAACCCAAGAGGATTCCCACCCGGGTATAAGTTTGAATCAGCCCCCCCTGCTGATTTTCGGGGTTACAATTCACATCTGCATTGGGCTTCAACTTCTGGGCCGGTAAATTATTAGACATCTTGATGAGATCTCTTTGGCGAAGAGGGTGGGTTTGACTTGAACCGTCATTTTTAGAGTTCCTGTCTTGTCATCAACGGGATATGAGCCCCTGCTTTCCTAACCGCTATTTTTGAGTTCCGATCCTGGACGATCTCAAGAAAGTGAAGCGCTGACTAAAATTTCAGACAATCATTGGCCGTTAAATTCCCATTTATGATCACAGAAATTGCTGCCCAAATCGGCAGGTGCTTGGCACCATTGATTCACCTCCTTTTTCTCCTCGGTGCTCTGGTTATTTCACCCATCACGGCTATGGACTAATAGTAGGGTTGAGATTAAACCAGAAAATCAGGAAATAACCCAGATTGGCGGCAAGGGATGAATGCTTGGGAAAATCTAGGTTTGACCGATGAGGGCGGCTGCCCTGTGATTCCGATCTCCGGATTTTAAAATTGACCCAGAATCCTCCTTCATTAAAAATCCGCAGTTTGCGCCTGGAGAACTCCGAATCCTTAAAAATATCACTCAAAACTTCTGTGGACTGATGGAAATCCCTTTCATTGCTGTTCAAGAGTGAAGAAATTAACCCCGTGGCGATCGCACCCCTTAAATTTTCCTCATCGATTCTCCCCATTCAGCATCTGAGTGCAAGCGGCATCTTAAACAGTCGGTTGCTTGGAAATATGTAACTGAATTTTCTCTAACAACCGAGGAAACTCCACGGGTTTGGTGTCATAATCATCGCATCCTGCCGCCAGACATTTCTCGCGATCGCCAGACATGGCATGAGCAGTTAATGCAATAATCGGGATCCACTGAGTATCCGGTGCCGCTTTAATCCGCTTGGTTGCTTCCCACCCATCTAATACCGGCAAACTCATATCCATCAAAATCAAGTCAGGTGTTTCGGCATGGGCCATTGTGACGCCTTGTCCGCCATCGACGGCTACGATGACCTCATAGCCCCGACGCTTCAGACGACGCAATAGCATATCCCGATTCATCTCATTATCTTCTACCAACAGGATCTTATGCATTGCTTTCGGGTTCCCTTTGCTCCCCTTACTGTATGCCTTCCTTAAGGCTTTCTACCATAACGCTCATTTCCACGCCTCGATATTATTGCCCAGTTTCAACGCCAAGGTTGCTTGAAGGCGCGAATGGCTTAAAATCTGAGCGGGGTCAGTCTGAATGCCCGGTTTGGCATGGAGCGTTGTGTTTTGTTCTTCCCCTAGCGATCGGTCCTTAGATTTCGGCAGCGATCTCCAGCCTAGGAGCCATTTTCTATAAACTTACAAACCTATCTCTGTGTGCAACAATGTTGCCGTAATTTATTTTGCCGTCACAACGCTCGACTCCTCCTGCAGTGTCTTTCTTAATTTACTTTACTCGATCGCCACTCTTCCACAAGCCACATCATGGAACTGACTCAAGGGTTCGATTACAGGACCGCCCCCAGAACCCCCCTTGCCCTCCGGACGGAAATTCTCCCCCACCCCTGCCCTCGATCCACCGATCCATTGATTTATGTCCTTACCCAACCCCCCTGTTAACGATTCAGTTGTAGAATTTTGGGATGTCACCTTTCGGGTGAATCAGCGCAATTTAGTCTCCAATTTGAATTTTAAAGTCAATCGTGGTGAAGCGTTAGTGCTCATCGGACGCAGTGGCAGCGGCAAAAGTACCACGATCGCCCTGATGGATGCTCTAAAAATTCCCACTCATGGCGAGGTCCTCGTTGAGGGCAAACCCACCACTCAATGGGACCCGATTCAGTTGCGGCGACGGATGGGCTATGTCATTCAGGACATTGGTTTATTTCCTCATTTCACCGTAGCTAAAAATGTCGGTCTCGTCCCGTCACTTCAGGGATGGGACCGCGATCGCATCCAGAACCGAGTCACCGAACTCCTCGAACTCGTCGGATTAGAACCTCAACATTTCCTCCACCGCTACCCTCACCAACTCTCCGGGGGTCAACGCCAGCGCGTCGGCGTCGCCCGTGCCCTCGCGGCCGATCCCCCCGTCTTGCTCATGGATGAACCCTTTGGGGCGGTGGACCCCATTACCCGCCTGGAACTCCAACGGGAATTTAAACACCTGCAACAGCAACTCGGCAAAACCGTAATATTTGTCACCCATGACATTCACGAAGCTTTACGCTTGGCAACCCGCATCGGCTTGATGCAAGATGGCAAACTGGTCATGTTAGGCACTCCCCCGGAATTTTTGCAATCCGAACATCCCGAAGCTCAAGCCTTTATCCGCTGCCTCCCCACTCCCACCTTCGATGAAACCGCTGATTTCTAGGCGTTTCTGGTCCTCCGAAACGCAGTTTCTTGACCAAATCTTGGCTATGGAGTCACCCATCGGGGCCAGAAACCCGGTTTCTCACCCATTGCCCTATCAATCCACCCTTGTCTACTCTATCAGCCTGAATAATGGATGAGTTTTTTCTGATTCGATATAGTGAAGAAATTTTGCGTCGGAGTGGTGAACATTTATTTTTAGTGGCGATCGCCATTACCATTGCCACAACAGTCGGGATTCCCCTCGGCATTCTCATCACCCGCAAACCGCACCTCTCCCAGAGCATTCTGGGCGTTGCCAATATCCTGCAAACTGTTCCCAGTTTAGCCCTCTTTGGCTTTTTAATTTCCGTACCCATCATTGGCGGAATTGGGGCAGTCCCCGCCATATTTGCCCTAACTTTATATGCCTTATTACCGATTATTCGCAATACTTACACCGGCATTGTTGGGGTAGATCCAGCCATTCGTGAGGCGGGAAGGGGTATGGGGATGACGGATTGGCAATTGCTCTGTCAAGTTGAGATTCCCTTGGCAATGGGGGTGATTTTGGCTGGGGTGCGAGTCTCCACGGCTATCTCCGTGGGAACGGCGACGATTGCTGCGGCGATCGGGGCCGGTGGACTGGGGGCGTTGATTTTTCAAGGCATTTCGATGGTGAACAATCAACTGATTTTAGCCGGGGCAGTTCCGGCAGCGGCGATCGCCTTAATTGCCGATGGGGCGATCGGCTGGCTTGAACATCAATTAACGGTCAAAAAATGAACGCCAAACAACTTTTATTCTTAGCCCTTTGTACCCTCACTCTCGGGACAGTCACCGGATGCCAAACGGACAACTCCCGCCCTAGGGGAAGGGCCGATATTGTAATTTGCTCTAAAAATTTCACTGAGCAAAATATCCTCGGTGAACTCCTCGCCCAACAAATAGAATCTCAAACCGATTTAACGGTCGATCGCCAGTTAAATTTAGGCGGAACCTTCCTCTGTCATGATGGCCTCCGAACCGGCCAAATTGATGCTTATGTTGAATATACCGGCACGGCTTTTACCGCCATTTTAAACCAGCCCCCCATCTCCGACGCTCAAACCGTTTACCAGAACGTCAAACAAGCCTATCAAGACCAATTTAACTTAACCGTCATGCCTCCATTAGGTTTTAATAATACCTTTGCCATCATGGTCCGAGGAGAAGATGCACGGAATTTAAACTTAAAAACTCTCTCCGATGCGGCTGAACATACCCCCCAATGGACAGCCGGATTTGGCTATGAATTTATGAGCCGGGAAGATGGCTTTCCGGGCTTGGCTGCAACCTATCAACTAACCTTTGCCCGCCCTCCAGAAGTCATGGATTTAGGATTAATGTATCGGGCCTTAGTTTATAAAAAAGTGGATTTAATTGCCGGAGATTCTACCAATGGATTGATTGATAAATTGGGATTGGTTGTGCTAGAAGATGATAAAAATTATTTTCCCCCTTATCAAGCGGTTCCTATTGTTCGGCAGGAAACCTTAGAAAAATATCCAGAACTAGAAGCGGCAATTACCCAACTGGCGGGATTAATTTCTGAAGCAGAAATGCAACAAATGAACTATCAAGTTGATGGAGAATTTCGTCGATATGAGGAAGTAGTGCGGGAGTTTTTGGCCTCGAAACAGTCACAGCAATCCGGGAATGAATCAGAATAGACTGGGGAAATAATCAGTTAATCCGGTTTCTCTATTTTTGGAGAATCATGTTCGGCATTTTCCCGATCCAAAATAACCGAGTTGCAGTTACACCCATCAAGATGGCACCTGTGATGAAACAAGCACTATATCCATAAGAAACAGCCATCATTCCGCCTACCAAACTGCCAACAATTGTGGCAATACCTATCAGGGAATTATAGGAACCCATTGCGATCGCTTCCTGACCTTTGGGGGCAAGTTTGGCAACGATGGTGGTGCTAGAAATGCTAATTGCAGCCCAAGTTAAGCCGGTTAAGAGGTGGGCGATGCCAACAATGGGCAAACTCAGGGGATGGACAGGCATCACCGCCACTAGAGTGAAAATCAGGAATACGGCAATTCGGATGGCAGTTGCCCAAGCTTGTAGCTGAACCCCTTTGCGTTTTTGGACAAAACGGGCCATTGGCAGGTAAAAGAACGCCTCGATCGCCGCTTTACCCATGCTAATCAGTAAAATTTGAGTATTGGTTGCCCCTAAATGGGTGCTCAGAAAAATCGGAAAGGGAACAAAGACGACATTGACCGCGAAGAAAAAGACTGCTGCACAACCATAGTAAAGCAGCAGGGGACGGGAGAGGTTATGAAGCAGGTTAACCGGCCATGACGGATGCAGGATAAAATACAGCATTCGCGAGGAATAAAACATTGCCCGTCTTTCGATGACTGCTACAGAGATCACGTCATGTAACTCGGGCTGATACTGGCGGTGTTCTAAACTTTTGCGCGGTTCTTTTACCCATTTCACGCACAGAATCAAGCTGAGTGTAGCGGCACCACTGGCTACGAGTAACAGCGATCGCAGTCCCATACTCGTCCAATGGATGGGAATGAAGGCTAACCAACTGGCCCCCAACAAAACGCCCCCGACAAAACTCCAGCCAGAAATCTGATAAAATCGACCAAAGGCACTGGCCCATCGGTCTTCGGGGTTGCCATCGATGACCAGGGCGGAGGCAACGGGGGTAATGGCGGCCATGAAAAATGCGCCTAGGGTACAGAATATCATGACTTGCTCGATTCCCTGGGCGATCGCCGTGAGTGCGGTACAGAGGGCAAACCCACAAAATCCGAGGATCAGGAAGGGACGGCGCAGTTTGAGGCGATCGGAAAGGTTGCCCCAAACAATAAAGGCTATGACACCGGCGAGGGAAGTCAGGGAATGGACTCGTCCGACATCGGTTACACTGCCATCGACGGTTTGAACGATAAATAATGGCAGTAGGGTGATTAATAACGCTTCGCCTAATTTATACGGCACAAAGCCAAAAAACCACAGCGGTACCGTGAGGCGCGATAACCGGAAAGGGTTGATTAAGAAAAGATTCATCGGGTCGGTATGGGTTGTAGGGTTAGAAAAAAAAGAGCCAACTGCACCGCTGAAAAGTTGCAAATAAAAAATAAACTTAATGTAAATTTAGTCTGATTACCTACTTTAATTCGACGCAGTTATTGGGCTTAAAGTGCCTGTGGATGAGGTATCCGCAAAAATACTGACTATTGGGGATCGCGTTTTTAATCTTTTGTTGATTCTTAATACCTGCAATCTTCTGTGGACTCCATCCGGGCCGATCGCCTCATTTTTGCCTGGAACTCCCCTCGCGATCGCTGCCATAAAAAAACCCGCCTTCGCGGGTTGGATGAGGTCTATAAAAACCCGCACCCTCAAGGGTGGGGCTACAGGGACGAAGCCCGAGAAGCGCGGGCTCAAGAGTATTGTTAGATCTTTGACAATCGGATTTGGAATTAGATCAGCTTGACGGCACGCAATCCAAACATCAGGACCACGGCACTGACGAAGGCTCCACCGACAATCAAAGCGTAAGCAAGGATTCCAGACATTGAGAAGTATCTCCATTTAAAATCGCTACCCACCATTGAATCATGGCTTGCGATACAATACAGCCCTCTAGTTTTAGTGAATGGGTTGTTTACCATGCCGTCTGATATCCGCGTCAATCTGCCCCAGGACTCTTACAATATTGCGATCGCCCCTCAATCCTTAGATCAACTCGGAGGGCAAATGCAGCCCCTGAAGTTGGGGAAAAAAGTCTTAATGGTGTCCAACCCAGTGGTAGATCGACGGTATGGCGACTGCCTCCGGTCCTCCTTAACTGCCGCAGGATTTGACGTATCTACCTGCATCCTGACGGCAGGGGAACAATACAAAACCCTGCGATCGATTCAAAAAATTTACGATGCGGCCCTAGAACAGCGCCTAGAACGGTCCTCCACAATGGTCGCTTTAGGCGGTGGGGTCGTCGGAGATATGACCGGATTTGCGGCAGCGACTTGGTTGCGCGGGATTAATTTTGTTCAAGTTCCCACCACCCTGTTAGCAATGGTGGATGCGTCGATTGGGGGCAAAACCGGGGTGAATCATCCCCAGGGGAAAAATCTGATAGGGGCATTTTATCAACCGAAGTTAGTGGCGATCGACCCCGAGGTTCTAAAAACGCTCCCAGCCCGGGAATTTAGAGCCGGAATGGCCGAGGTCATTAAATATGGGGTGATTTGGGATGCAGAATTATTCACCCAGATGGAACAGGCAAAACGGTTGGATCAGTTGCGCTATGTAAATGCGGGATTTTTGGAAGAAATTCTCGCCCGTTCTTGCCAAAGTAAAGCGGATGTTGTGGGTAAAGATGAAAAAGAAGCCGGATTGCGGGCGATTCTGAATTATGGTCACACGATCGGTCATGCGGTGGAAAGTTTGACCCACTATAAGGGGACGAATCACGGCGAAGCGGTGGCGATCGGGATGGTGGCGGCATCGCGGTTAGCGGTGGCATTGGGACTCTGGGATGAGGAGTGCGATCGCCGTCAGTTTGCCTTGATTGAAAAAGCCGGGTTGCCGACAAAATTACCCGAGGGGTTAAACATTGAAGAAATTATTGACACCCTGCAAACCGATAAGAAGGTGAAAGATGGAAAAGTGCGGTTTGTGTTACCCACCCAAATCGGTGCGGCAACTGTCAGCGATCGCGTGACGTCAGATTTGATTCGCCAGATATTGCCTGGAATGCAGTAACGCCGGTTCACCTGGGAGAGTCCGAAAAAGGGGGATGCCATGAGCAAATATGACAAACTGTTCCAAACTTACGCGAAATCAACGGAAAAACTCACGCCTGTCGAAGCGTTGTTTGCCATTACGTTGATTGTGGTTTATGCCGATGGTCAAATGTCTGAACAACAATCGGAGTTACTCCATGAGTTGATGGCAAGTGGGGCGATGAGAGGGTATGTGGAAGAAGATATCTCCAAAATTTCGGCCAAAGTTGATAGAATTTGGGACCGTCAAGGGACTGCAGCCTTGTTTAATGCTGCCATTGAAGCCCTCCCGGATGATATGGTCGAAGATGCCTTTGCCGTAGCCGCTACCTTTGCCATTGTTGATGGGAAGGTGACGCCACAAGAATCCCATTATTTGGATAAACTGGCCCAAGCGCTGAAAATTCCCGCAGAAACGGCACCCCGACTGATCACAGAAGCTTGGGACAATTACCGGCGATCAGAATAAAAACCCGGTTTGGGTCCTGTACCCAGAAATAGGCAAGGGTAGAGGACCCATTGGACCGGAAGAACGACAGAGGCGATCGCCAATTCAACGCGATCGCCTCTAAATTTTTAACCAAAAATTCCCTAACCTGGGCTTGCTGAAGCCACAAGAAGGCGGGAGACTTGACTATCCAACCATACTCTCTATACTCAGAGGTACCATATCGCCCCCGGTGGTTAAGCCTAATAACATGGGTTCTTGCGGTCGAATCACTTTGCCGGTGAGGACACACCGTTCCTCTCGTTGGGCCGTCGCATCTAAACTGGCGCGAATATCGTCTCGGGAAAATGAAGGTCGATACTCTCCTGATTTTTGCTGGACATAATTCCAGAGCACGTCTCGAATCAAGGCTTGATAGCCTTGATTGCCAGAAATGGCTTTGAGGCTTTCTTTCAGAGATCTCTCTAAGCGGATGCTGGTGACTTCCATTTCGGTGGTGGAGGTTCGAGTAATCGCGGACATAACTTTTTTCCTCTGAAGGGTTTACATTCTCTGTAATATTAGTGTAGTATGTTTGGTGGAGAATTCAAGTCCTTGCTTTCAAAAAATCTAAACGTGAACTTTTTACCCCTCCTTCCTACAATCACCGGACAGTATGCCAATGGCTTGGGCCGTGATGTTGATGCAGGCGATCGCCTCGTGACATCGGCTATCGCTTTGGTGTCCATCGGGCAGGTTGAGTATCATAGGAATGCGGACCGAGATTTCGAGATGAGTGAGGATTTTAAATCCGAGTTAGGTCAGCTATCAGCATGGCCAAATATTCATAGCAGAAGCGGGAGGGATAGGCATCAAGTGCCTTACCCATCTAGGACGAGAAGACCCTAATAATAAGAGTTTTTTCAGCCCCCGCTTCCCCTGAATCAGGAAGTGGGGGCTGTTTTTTTAAGGAGTCGAGTCGTGAATAGCATAACGAATGTGTTAACAAAATCGGTGGTGGTGTTTTCTAAAAACTACTTACCGATTAGCCGAGTCAACATTAAACGAGCAATTGTCCTGTTAATTGCAGGCAAGGCAGAACCGTTAGAGTTAAGCGATGGCAGCAATAGCGACGACTTTGACTTGGAGTTCCCTCAAATGTATGAGGTGCGATCGCCCTCTCAGGTGGTGATGGTTCCTCCCCATATCCGCCTCACCATTACGGGGACTGAACGGATTTGGAAGGTGCCTCCGGTCAACCGTCGGGAAGTCCTCAAACGGGACCACCATGCCTGTCAATACTGCGGCAGTACGAAACATTTAACCCTGGATCATGTCTTGCCTAAATCCCGAGGCGGGAGTCATAGTTGGGATAATGTCGTAACCGCCTGTATGAGTTGCAATTCTCGCAAGGGCGATCGCACTCCGATGGAAGCCGGAATGTCCCTCAAAAGCAAACTCAAGGCCCCTATCCACCCGGCGATCTCGTTTGCAGAACAATTCTGGAGCGATTTGAAGGGGAACGAGTGAGAGCAACCCGGGATTTGATGTACAATTTCTGCACACTCTTTGGAGAAAAGCTCAAGGGAAGAAGTTAGACGGAGTGAATCTGAGATTGGGAATTGCCAATCGTTCAATAAATTTTTGATGTTTCACAATTCTATAAGCAGATATCCGCTCTTTGTTGTGAATCACATAAGTTCGGGCAACTCAGACTCTCACTCAAGGGCGAAGCAAGAATAACTCACAAAGACGAGAGATCACTGGCAATGCTGAAGTTCATTTATACTGAAACCGGCTTTAACCTAGAGCGTCTGCCTGACTCCATTGAGGAAGTCGTGGCGACCCGTGCAGTCGTGGCGATGCGAGTGGGTGAAAGCATCGCGATCGCCCCCTCTAGCGCGTCGTTTTTGCTGCCTACAGATTTGCCCGGACTGAAATTTCTGGAAGCGGAGGCATTAAACGATCCAGGGGATATGATTTCCATCTGCGTTGCCGATAGCGAGTATGTGGAAGTCAGCCTACGCGGGACTTGGATCTCTACGGATTCTCAGAACGATTTTGGGGTTTTTGTCACCGCCTTGAGCGATCGGGCTGAGTTCTATATCCTCAAATGTTCTGAGGAAGCGAATGCCGGGGTTTCCTTACTCAATGAAGTAGATTGATCTAAAAAAATGAACCCAGAGACACTGGAAGTATCTGGGTTCATTCGGGGTTGAACTCTATTTCTTCTGAAATCCACTCAGGCGATCGCCCTCCTATTTATCCTACTGATTAATTCGCGAGCACAACCCTGGACCGCCCTCGACCACCATATTATCCACACAATTGGCATATTCCATCGCCGGAGTATTTCCCGGTTGAAACGTAATAGTAGAACGATTACCTGCTGCATCCGCATATTGCACCCGCAAGTTTTCTTCTACAAAACTCAAGGACGTAATATCCCCTAAACCATAAGTCGAAAACTCATTCGGAAAAGGTCTCGGTCCCGGGACTTGGGCACGATAAATCCCATAGCCTCCCGGTTGCGGATCAATGACGAAAATGCCACTGGTGGTGACGGCAGCAAAATAATCCAGGACAACTCCTACTACAATATGTCCCGTCAATGGATTAACCGCGACTTCGGCAAATAAATCTCCACTCCGTTCGCGATCGACCAGATTTCCTGTTTCTTTATCGTAGGTATCCAGAACCAACACATTCAGTTCATCCACATCAATGGTATAAGTATTTCCTCCCCACTCCCCTCGGAGTTGTTTCCGGTCCGAAGTAATCTCGACTTCTGGAGAAAACCTAGGGCTGTCTGTTTGCTTTCTCCAGGTTCGTACAAATGCCGAATCATCGCTTAACCACTCGGGATGAGTCGCTTCTATTTTTTCTTGGAGGATAGTCAGCGCTTGCTTTTGATGCGGTAGTTGTTTGTAGTAGTGGGCAACATTGATTAAAGAAATGCTCATGAATATCATTCAGTCCTCTTGTGGCTTTACAGTGGTTAAATTATAACCATTGGGTGAAAAAACTGCCGGAATTTACTGGCGCTGAGAGAGCAAAATTTTCATTTGGGTTTGAAATTCTGTAATTTGTTTTTTGGTGGGTTGGGTTTGTTGCCAACTCTCACGGTTCATCAGGCGATCGCACCAATCCTTCAACTGAGGATAATCTTCCAGGGGTAATCCCATACTCGGCAAAAACGGAATCGCAGTTCCGGCAACAATATCGGCCAAGGTTAGCTGTTGGTCTCCAAAATAGGGGCGATCGGCTAATTTACTTTCAAAAAAGCCTAAAACCTGAGCAATATTCTGTTTTGCCTCTTGCAACTTGTCCGGACTTTCTTGCGAAAACCCCATCCAATTCATCATCAAGGGCCGCATCGGGGGCATCATTTGAGTTAACGTCAAAAGCTCAATCATTTTCACCGTTCCTAACATCTGCGGATCCGCAGGCAGTAAAGAAGGAGTCGGATATTTTGCCTCTAAGTAATCCAAAATTGCCAAAGACTCCACGACTACAAATCCCCCATCTTCCAAAACCGGAACTTGGTGAAACGGATTGAGTGCCAGAAACTCCCCTTGAAACTGATCACCATCGAGTTTCATCGGGACCAATTCAAACGGGAGACCTTTTTCTAATAAGGAGATCCAGACCCGGCGAGAGTTCAAAGAAATGAGATTGTAGTATAGCTTCAACATGGCTTGATTTTTTAAGATACCCTACTGATTTTAACCAGCTTTCGGTCCAAAACTAGAACCGGGTCAGCGCTACTCCATCGAAGAGAGTCAGCACCCTCTGTCTGGGCCTATTGGGATCCAGCCCATACTTCAGTCTTTTCTCATTGTAGTATGTTAATTTACTGCAGTTTTCTCAGATTGCTTGTCAGGCAAAACCCTTGTTAAACAAGCATTTCAATGAAATTTCAAAAAAAACTCAAAAATTTTTCCAAAACCCCTTGACAGTTTTGTAGTATGTATGTAGTATATAAATATGAGGCGAGAGAGACAGAGCAAAACGCTCTACCCAAACGCCCACATCGAACCTTGAAAACTGAATAATCAAAGGGCCATTTAATGAAAACGGAAACAATGGCGGACTCAATGGGTGGGAATCATTCCCTTGAATCATTCCCACCCCATCAACCGCCAAACTTTTCCAAATTCCATGTAATCTAAGGCTGATTTCATGGGGGTGTAGCTCAGTTAGCGTAGAGCACTTGTCTGTCGAACAAGTCGTCGCGGGTTCAAGTCCCGTCACTCCCGTTCAGCCCAGATTAAATTTGGAAAAACCAAGAAAAAAATTCGGTTGAAATGGATCTGGCCTCATCGTCTAATGGTTAGGATATAGCTCTTTCAAGGCTGGGATACGGGTTCAATTCCCGTTGAGGCTACCAAATCAATATCGCAGTATAACTTAATGGTAAAGTACCCAGCTCATAACTGGGTTGATGCAGGTTCAAATCCTGCTGCTGCGACCAAACGTGGGGATAGTGTAACGGCTAACATGACGGTCTCCAAAACCGTTGATCTGAGTTCAAATCTCAGTCCCCTCGCCAACCTGGTGCCGTAGGCAAATTGGTAAAGCCACTGACCTTTCAAGTCAGCGTTTGCTTTCTTCAAATCCCGTCGGCACTGCCACATTGTATGGGCTGGTATCCAAATTGGTGAAGGAGCTTGACTGTAAATCAAGTGCTATTGTGCTGAACATGGGGGTTCGAGTCCCTCCCGGCCCATTCTGGAGAGGTGGCCGAGTGGCTTAAGGCGCTTTCCTGCTAAGAAAGAGCGGTTTAACGACCGTCGAGGGTTCAAATCCCTCCCTCTCCGCCTTTTTTGTATAACTTGGGTGAAATTCACCCAACCTGGAGAGATGGCCGAGAGGCTGATGGCGCGGTCTTGGAAAGACCGATCGGGTTGAATAAATCCGACGAGGGTTCAAATCCCTCTCTCTCCTTTATCCCCCGGTAGCTCAGTTGGTAGTAGCGCCTGTCTGAAGAACAGGAGGTCGTCGGATCGAAACCGACCTGGGGGACTGGTATTGCCTGGTGGACGATTGGCAAGTCGCTGTGAATCTGACTCACAGAGAGGTTGGTTCGACCCCAACCCAGGCATCCATATCACAATGCCCTGTGGTGTAATTAGGTAACATTTCTGGATTTGACCCAGAAGAGTCCAGGTTCGATCCCTGGCGGGGCATCCAATTTTTGCTCCTGTGGCGTAATTGGAAAACGCGATCGCCTCAAAAGCGATTCATTGTGAGTTCGAGTCTCACCGGGAGTACCTTTGTTCTCTCGCTCCTGTGGCGGAATCGGTAGACGCGGCAGACTTAAAATTCTGTTGGCTCTTTAGGACTTGTGGTGATAAATTTATCTAATGAATTTCCAAAATCTTCAATGTTCTTGAGTGGTTAAATCT
>NZ_JAMXFD010000032.1 GCF_025370875.1 Laspinema palackyanum D2c | reverse complement strand
CTCTTTTGTTTTTTTGTCATCAAAATCCAATTTAATTGCCATCTTTTTTACTTTTTTAAAAATGAGCGAACCGTAAGGTAGATGTACATCCGTTCGGGAAAAACTGACTCTTCTTGACTCTGGACTTCGATATGAATCAAAATATAGGCTGATTCTCCATTTTTTTGCCAGACTTTGAAGAGTTTATCTGCTTCTCTTTCTCCACTGGTTGCGGTGGGGGTAATTTGTTGCAGTTCTTTGTCCAAGGATTCGTATCCTCGGCTCCAATCAATGAGATTATGAACTTCTGGGAAAAAGAAGGCCATGAAGGGTTCGAGATAGTCTTCTAAGGCTTCTTTCCAAGTTTGGTCATAGTTGGCGTTAGGGGTATTCACCCTGATTCCTCCTGATGATTTTGAAGCGAATGTTATTTTATTATACAAAAAAAATTAAAGGAGTGGCTAGGGTTTTTGTTATATTTTCATAAAAATTTGGAGATGGTTTTAAGCCTATTTTGGGGTTGAAAAATAGGGGGCAAGTTGGGAATTGCCCCGATAGGGTGTGGGTTAATTTAATTGGGCTTGTATTTCTTCTAGGGTAATGTGAGCGATGTGATGGGCGGCACCGGGTTGTCCTCGGACTGCGTGTAATTTATCTCGGATGAGTTGTAATTTCTCGGGGTTTTCTAACCAATCTAAGACGATCGCAGCGACTTGTTGGGGTTGCAATTTTCCGACGAGTTCGGGGACAATTTCTGCGTTTGCCCAAATGTTGGGCCATGCAAAGAGTTTGCCTTGACGTAAGACGAGGCTGTTAATTAGTTTGGCAAAGATTGTGCCGAATAAAGGTAAGTTGGCTAAGATTCCGGGTAATCCATCCCAGGCGCGCATGGCGTCTAGTTGTTGGGTGGGTAAGAGGATGATCATGGGGATGCCGAGGGAACCGAGTTCGGCAGTGTTGGCACCAACGGTGGTGAGGCAGAGGGTACATTGGGAGAGGAGGTCATAAGCGGGCGATCGCCTCCAAAGTTCCACTCTCAATCCACTGGCGGTTTCCAAATACGCCATCCTGTTGTTATCTTCTAGTTTTAACTCCCCAGGAGTACCCTTGACTAATTTGAGGATAGGATTCTCCTGCGGATTGGCAAATTGTGCTAGGGTTTCTATCTCTAAGGTTGGCGCAACGGGTATCACAAATTGAGTCTGGGGTCGCACTTGATGGATACATTCAGCGATCGCCAGACACAAGGGAACTCCCTGCATCAGTTTGGCAGGTTTCGACCCAGGCAGCAGTCCAATCAGTTCCTCTGCCTCCCCCCATTCTCCTCTTTCCTCGTCTTGGTTTCCCCAATCTTGAGCAACATCGGCAATTAAATCCCCGACAATGGTAAATTTATGGCCATATTTCTGAGAATCCTGGGGTTGCACCTGACCATTCATCACGGCAAAACGATTAATCCAGGGTTGCCATCGCGCTTCCCGTTCGGCATAGATAACAGTCCGATAACCCAAGCGCTTGCCGAGGATGAGGGTAAAAAATTGGTCACCTCCGAGGAACAGAACTACCCCTTTTTCTCGCCAGTCCCAATTTTCGGCAGTTTTTCCCCTAATTAAAAAGGGCCAAAAGTGTTCTGCCTCTTGTACTCGGTCAATTTCTGGATAGGACCGGGCGATCGCGGCTTCTTTTCCTGTAGCATGGGGGCAAGGGGACAGAACCAAGGAAATCCGCACCTCTTCTGTGCGATCGCCCAGTTGTTGTGCCAAGGCGCGAACCACGGGACGCACCCAGGTGGCTAATTCTCCAGGACCATTCGACAAAATTACAATATCGATCGCTGTCATGAGCAAGATTTACAGTTTAAAGTTTAGGGTTTAGATTCTCGATAGAATATCAGACGTTGTGGGTAGTTAATCACCTTATAATCACAGAGGAGATCAGGGATGACTGAGTTAATCGAGGCGATTAAAACTGGAGAAAAATCCTCGGTGGAGGCGTTACTCCAGGGAAATGCGGATGTCAATGAAAAAGATGCTGATGGATTAACGGCATTAACCGCTGCTGCGGAGGCTGGTAATCTGGAACTGGTACAATTATTACTCGATGCCGGTGCCGATGCTAACAATGCCGATAATGACGGATGGACGGCGTTGATGAGTGCATCCGGTTCGGGTAAACTGGAGGTGGTCAAGGCATTAATTGCCGCAGGTGCAGATATCAATGCTCAAAGTGAGTTTGGGGTGACGGCTTTAATTACGGCTGCCGGAAATGGACAGGGAGATGTGGTACAATGTTTAATCGATCGCGGTGCAGATATTCGGGCGCAGGACCGCAATAAATGGACGGCGTTGGTTTGGGCGGCAGAGGAAGGTCATCCCAAGATTGTGGAACTGATTAAACAAGCGCGCGATCGCACCTAACTGGAATCCTCCCTAAACCCAAACCGGATGGCAATCTCCATCCGGTTTTTCGTCAGCACAACCGATACCGACCCCTGGTGTCAGTTTAACTCATCAAGAATCGTCCCGTCGTAAACGTTTGCGTTACCCCGATATTAGTCACCCCTTCGACAATTCCGACTAAATCCCCCGGATTGCGGAAAATGTTTAAATTGCCATTGGCTGCTTGGAAAGTATATTCCTCTGGATTCCCCCCTAACTGAATCTGATCCTTTCCAGGTTCAAAGTTGCGAATCAAGGCATAATCTTCATTTCCATTCCCGATATAGAATGGTTGAATCACCGAATTCGCAAAGCTAATCCCCGTCCCCAAAACAAATGTATCAGCCCCAGAACTGCCGATCAATACATCAATCTGACCCGTTCCCTGACTGGTAATCAGGACATCTTGGTTGGGCGAATCCGCCACCACCGTTAATCCGACTCCCACCAGACTTGTATTCTGACCAAATCCGGTAATTTCATCGTTGGCATTGGACCCGGTAAACACCCCAAATCGGCCTTCATTCTGGCCAAATTGTTGATAATGGGCTAATCCAGAGGAGAAAACTCCGGCTGCAACTGCCGAGGCTACATCCCGGTTTACGGCTAAATAAACCCTATCGTTGAAACCCGGAACTTCGGTGATTAAGGACCCTCCTCCACCGGATAGTATAAAAGTGCCATCATTAAAGATATTTCTAATTTGCAGATTGGTGACTCCTTCTACAATTCCGACTACATCACCCCCTGCGGTAGAGATTAGGAAATTTCCATTAGCGGCATCAAACCGATACTCCCTCGGTTCCCCCGCCAGCAGAATTAAATCTTTCTCTATCTGAAAGTTTTTAATCAGGGCGTAGTCCAAATTTCCCTGTCCCACATACAATTTCTGTGGGGTGGGTTTTAACGGAGTAATCCCGAATCCCAGATTAAAAATATCGACTCCCGTTCCTCCAATTAAACTGTCGATTTCTCCCCCTCCTAAACTGGTGGGATTTCCATCCAGTCCACCAATCCCCAAGGGGGTAATATTAGAAAGTCCCACGCCGATAATGCCAGTAGCTTGTCCAAAAGAATTAATCGTATCACTGCCAGGGGTACCTAGGAAAACCCCAGCCCGATTCGGTTCAAATTGTCCAAAACTTTGATAGTGCGCTAATCCTGAACTGAGTACCCCCGACTCCACGGCGGTTCGGACATCGGCATTTATGGCTAAATAAGCGGATTCATTAAACCCGGCAGGGGTCAAGGAAATGCTGCTGGGTCCGCCTGGACGTCCTTCGGCTTGTCCCAGGGCCAGAAAGTGTTGCAATCCCGAGGCCAAAAGTCCACTATTCACCGCCCCGGCTACATCAGAGTTTACGGATAAATAAGTGCTTTCGTTCCACAGCGGGGAAATATTCACCCGTCCTTCTGCTTCCCCTAATAGAATGAAATGTTGCAAGCCAGAAGTTAGCGTTCGATTACTCACCGCCGCTGCGACATCCGGATTGTTCCGCAAATAAGTCGCTTCGTCATAAAATTGAGAAACTTGGACTCTTCCTTCCCCCAAACCAAATATTTGGAAGTGGCTCAGCCCGGATGTAAAGATTCCGGCATTAACCGCTTGTTTAACATCCAGATTATTCGCCAAGTAAAAAGTTTCGTTGTAAACCGCAAAACTCATGGTAATTTCCCCACACCAGAAAAATTTTACCCGTCAGTTGTTGACGGATATCGTCCGTATTCTATCTTAATAATTTCGTTTCCGCTCTAGGGACGGTTTATTCTTTTAAAAAGATTAACCGGGTCGTGATTACGGGGGCCCCTAGATAACCCATCCCTTGATTTGATCCGGGTGAGCGGATAATTGTAGCCCATTGTAGCGTTGGCTTTTTTACCTCACTTTCACCCGATGCTCATGGCAGCAGACTCTTGTCTCTTCCGGCAACTCCACCCTCCACTTTTCTTCAGCCTGTTACATTACTGTAATAAGTAATCACCAATCTGTTAAACCCATGACGACACCCTACTAAATTTGGGAAGATTGTGAATTTCTGTAACCGACATGGTAAAGTAAATACCTGCTAATAAACTTAACAAAACTACACAATTGGCAATCGTTTCTTATCGAATTGTGTCGGATCCGGGCTAAAAGCCCCCAGAGAGACGCATTTTTTGGTAAAAACTCTTACAGTTGCCACTGTTGCGTTGGACGGGCTAGACCCTAACTTCGACGCTCGAAACCTATCTGCTAAATTGCTGGACGCGCATCTAAAAGGAGCCAAACTTCATGTTCACTCACGTCAAGCCCACCATTCGACACATTGCCCCGGATGAACTCAGAGGGCGTTCTTTACTGAAGGTGGTCTATGTCGTGCTAGAAGCCCAGTATCAGAGTGCTTTATCGTCTGCGGTTCGATCAATCAACGAA
This sequence comes from Laspinema palackyanum D2c, assembly GCF_025370875.1. Taxonomy (NCBI): domain Bacteria; kingdom Bacillati; phylum Cyanobacteriota; class Cyanophyceae; order Oscillatoriales; family Laspinemataceae; genus Laspinema; species Laspinema palackyanum. The sequence goes on along the minus strand of NZ_JAMXFD010000032.1, from coordinate 55,561 downwards.
AATAACCAAAATTTAGCCATTGAAATCAGTGGTTACTTGATAGAAGAACTGCGTGACTCGAATAACTACGAGGCTTTTAAGCAGGATCTAGCCACGGCAAATGTTTTTATTGCTTCCCTAATTTTCATTGAAGATTTAGCCCAAAAAGTGACTGCCGCAGTCGAGCCCCACCGCGATCGCCTGGATGTCGCGGTGGTGTTTCCCTCCATGCCGGAGGTGATGCGTCTGAATAAAATGGGCAGTTTCTCGATGGCGCAATTGGGTCAATCCAAGAGTGCGATCGGGCAATTTATGAAAAAGCGCAAGGAAAAATCTGGGAGTTCCTTCCAAGATGGAATGCTCAAGTTGCTGCAAACCTTGCCCAAAGTCCTGAAATATCTACCGATGGACAAGGCCCAGGATGCCCGCAACTTCATGCTGAGTTTCCAATATTGGTTGGGGGGGTCCTCGGAAAACCTGGAAAATTTCCTGCTGATGTTGGCGGATAAATATGTCTTCAAAGGTCAGCAAACGGTGAAATTCCAGGATCCAGTGGTTTATCTGGATATGGGGGTTTGGCATCCCTTAGCCCCGAAAATGTTTGATGACGTTAAAGATTATCTGAACTGGTATAACAGCCGCGACGACATCTCCGATGACCTCAAAGACCCTCTGGCCCCCTGTATTGGGTTAGTGCTGCAACGCACCCACCTGGTGACCGGGGATGATGCCCATTATGTAGCAATGGTTCAAGAAATTGAAGCCTTGGGGGCACGCCCGATTCCAGTATTTGCTGGCGGGTTAGACTTTTCTAAACCTGTGGATGCCTATTTCTGGGATGTTGGCGCGAAAGGCGTCGAACCCCTGCCGTTGGTGGATACCGTGATTTCGTTGACCGGATTTGCTTTGGTGGGAGGTCCTGCCCGTCAAGACCATCCCAAGGCGATCGAGTCTCTGAAACGGTTAAATCGGCCCTATATGGTGGCATTGCCGTTGGTGTTCCAAACGACGGAAGAATGGCAAGATAGTGATTTGGGGTTACACCCGATTCAAGTGGCCCTACAGATTGCGATTCCAGAATTGGATGGGGCGATCGAACCGATTATTTTATCCGGACGGGATGGGGCTACCGGGAAGGCGATCGCCCTCCAGGACCGCATCGAAACCGTTACCCAACGGGCAATTAAATGGGCAACCCTGCGCCGGAAGCCGAAACTGGATAAAAAACTGGCGATCACCATCTTTAGCTTCCCCCCGGATAAAGGCAACGTGGGAACTGCTGCCTATTTGGATGTGTTCGGCAGCATCTATGAAGTGATGAAAGCCCTCAAATGCAATGGGTATGACCTTCCGGAGTTGCCTGAGTCTGCTGAGGCGCTGATGCTGGAAGTCATCCACGATGCCCAAGCGCAGTACAATAGCCCGGAATTGAATGTCGCTTATCGGATGTCGGTGGAAGAGTATGAAAAACTCACCCCCTATTCCGAACGACTGCAAGAAAACTGGGGACCGCCTCCGGGACATCTCAACACCGATGGACAAAATTTGCTGGTGTATGGGAAGTCCTTTGGAAACGTCTTTATCGGGATTCAGCCAACCTTTGGGTATGAAGGTGACCCGATGCGGTTGCTATTCTCGCGATCGGCCAGTCCGCATCATGGATTTGCTGCATATTACACCTATTTAGAGCAAATTTGGGGGGCCGATGCGGTACTTCACTTTGGCACTCACGGGTCCTTGGAATTTATGCCTGGGAAACAGATGGGGATGTCGGGGGAATGTTATCCCGATAGCTTGATTGGCAAGATTCCGAATATCTACTATTACGCCGCTAATAATCCTTCTGAGGCGACCATTGCCAAACGTCGGTCTTATGCCGAAACGATTAGCTATTTGACGCCACCGGCAGAGAATGCGGGGTTATACAAGGGACTGCAAGAACTGAATGAGTTGATTGGGTCCTATCAAACTCTGAAAGAGAGTGGACGGGGAGTGGCGATCGTTAACACCATCATGGATAAATGCCGGTTGGTGAATTTGGATCAGGATATCAACTTACCGGAGAAAGATGCGATCGAACTGACTCCCGAGGAACGGGATAATGTGGTGGGTCAAGTCTACCGCAAGCTGATGGAAATCGAATCGCGGTTGTTACCCTGTGGGTTGCACGTGATTGGGAAACCGCCTTCTGCGGAAGAGGCGATCGCCACCCTAGTCAACATCGCCTCCCTCGATCGCGACGAAGAAGGCGTCAAGAGTCTGCTGCGGATTATCGCCAACAGCATCGGACGAGACATCGACGAACTCTATGCCAACAACGATAAAGGCATCCTAGAAGACGTCGAACTCTTACAAGCCATTATCCAAGCCACTCGCGCCGCCGTCGCCGCCCTCGTCCAAGAACAAACCGATGCTGAAGGACGAGTTTCCAAAGTCTCCAAACTCAACTTTTTCAACATGGGCAAAAAAGCCCCCTGGGTGGAATCCCTCCATCAATCGGGCTATCCCAACGTCAGCACAGAAGACCTCAAACCCCTGTTTGAGTACCTGGAATTCTGCCTCCAGCAAATCTGCGCCGACAACGAACTCGGGGCCTTATTACGCGCCTTAGAAGGAGAATATGTCCTCCCCGGACCCGGTGGCGACCCCATCCGGAACCCCGATGTCCTCCCCACCGGCAAAAACATCCACGCCCTCGACCCCCAATCCATCCCCACCGCCGCAGCCGTCACCTCGGCCAAAATCGTCGTAGACCGCCTGTTAGACCGACAACGACGGGAAAACAACGGACAATGGCCCGAAACCATCGCCTGCGTCCTCTGGGGAACCGATAACATCAAAACCTATGGGGAATCCCTCGCCCAAATCATGTGGATGGTGGGAGTCAAACCCGTTCCCGATGCCTTGGGACGAGTCAACAAACTGGAACTTCTATCCTTAGAAGAATTAGGACGTCCCCGCATCGACGTAGTAATTAACTGTTCCGGCGTCTTCCGCGACTTGTTCATCAACCAAATGAACCTGTTAGACAAAGCGGTGAAAATGGCCGCCGAAGCTGACGAACCGTTAGAAATGAACTTCATCCGTAAACACGCGATGAAACAAGCGGAAGAGATGGGAATCAACCTGCGTCAAGCCGCCACCCGCGTCTTTTCTAACGCTTCCGGTTCCTACGCCTCTAACGTCAACTTAGCCGTTGAGAATAGCACCTGGGAAAGCGAGAACGAGTTACAGGAAATGTATCTCACTCGTAAATCCTTTGCCTTCTCCTCGGATAATCCGGGAACAATGGAACAGGACCGTCAGATTTTCGAGTCCTCCTTGAAAACTGCCGATGTCACATTCCAAAACTTGGATTCTTCGGAAATCAGTCTCACCGACGTTTCTCACTACTTCGATTCCGACCCCACCAAAGTCATCGGCACCTTACGCGGCGACGGCAAGAAACCTGCGGCATACATCGCCGACACCACCACCGCCAACGCCCAAGTGCGAACCCTATCGGAAACGGTCCGCTTAGATACGCGCACCAAGATGCTCAATCCCAAGTGGTATGAGGGAATGCTCTCCCACGGATACGAAGGAGTGCGGGAACTCTCAAAACGCCTCGTGAATACGATGGGATGGAGTGCCACAGCCGGTGCCGTGGATAACTGGGTGTATGAGGAAGCGAACGAGACCTTTATGAAGGATGAGGAGATGCAGAAACGCCTGCTGAACCTGAATCCGAACTCGTTCCGCAAGATGGTGACCACCTTGCTAGAAGCCAATGGACGCGGGTACTGGGAAACCAGTGAGGAGAATTTAGACCGCCTGCGCGAGTTGTATCAAGAAGTGGAGGACCGGATTGAAGGGATAGAATAGAGTTAGTTTGATTTAGGGTGGGGCAGATGGAAGCATCTGCCCCTTCTAGAACTGTAAGAGTGAAAAACACTAACCTGGAGAGTTTACCATGATTGACGTGCGAAAAGCAGTCATTGCTGCCCAAGATTATTTTAATTCCGTGCAAGATTTGATGAGTCAAAATGGCCCATTGGACATCCAGGATTTAAGGTTGGAAGAAGTTGAACTTTCAGAAGATAAAAAATACTGGTTTGTTACAATTGGATATGATTTGCCAAAATCGGCGATGAGAAATCCGTTAATTCCAGAAGTTTTAGTAAAGACGAAAGAATGGGAAAGGAATTATAAAATTTTTAAAATTAATGCTGACACGGGAAACGTAGAATCCATGAAAATTAGAGAAGTATGAACGATTATGTTAGCCAACTGTTTAAACACTATAAACGCAAAGGTATATTGATAGATACTAATATCCTTTTGCTATGGTGCGTAGGCACTGTCAACAGAAGTCGCATTTCAAAATTTAACAGAACCGAAAATTTTTTACCCGAAGATTATGATGTAATTTTAGAAGTCTTAGAGTATTTCAATAAGACAGTCACTACTCCTAACATTCTAACAGAAGTCAATAGCCTTGTCAATCAAATTCGCGAACCAGAACGCTCTCAATGTTTGCAAATCCTGGGGCAAGGACTCACCAAGCTAGATGAATTTTATATTGAAAGTGCAACGGTAGGAAGGGCAGATAATTTTAAGGAGTTTGGGTTGACTGATTGCGGAATTATCGAAGTTGCCCGAAATAAATATCTGGTACTCACGGACGATTTTAAATTATCGAATTCTCTGCACAACATGGGAATTGATACAATTAACTTTAATCATCTTCGATCCTTATAGGAGGAAACAAAAAGCGATTTTGCTATGGTTTTAACGAAGGAAATTTTTTATTCACTTCATAAAGGGCAATTGATTCACTATGAGGAGTTATCCCTTTTCTGTCCCGGAAGGAAAACTATTATCTCGACTGAATTGTAGAACTCTTTTTGTCTATGGGGTTGTGATTCAGGACCAAAGCGGAGGTCAATCATGATGTTACGGTATGAAATTATCATGTATTGGAGTCAAGAGGACGAGGCATTTATTGCGGAAGTGCCGGAATTAGCCGGTTGTGCTGCTGATGGTGCAACCTATCAGGAAGCGTTGACCCATGTAGAAGTCATTATGCAGGAGTGGATGGAGACGGCGCAAGCATTAGGGCGTCCGATTCCGCAACCGAAAGGAAGGTTGCTGTTTGCTTAAAATTCAGCAACCTTTGTTGAATCTGAGTCCCCATTCTTTCCGCCTGCGCTAGTTGTATCAAGAAGTGGAGGAGCGGATTGAAGGGATAGAATAGAGTTAGAGTCATTAATCCCCGATTGATTTATCGTCCCTGCCAATTCAACCAGTCGAGGCGATCGAGACGGTAATTTCCGAGGACATTTTCTGGAGGAAGTTCCATCATGGGACGAACTCTTTCCCGATTGCTTGGACTTTAGCCCCCTCAGTGATTGTGTTCAGTTAATTTAAAAGGGGTAGAGCTACTCAGCCTGCCAAACCTTAATAGTTTGGTCCCTACTTCCACTAATCAACGTTTTACTATCAGGAGTAAAACTCACTGCATAAACACCTTTTATATGATCAGAAAGTGTGCAGAACAGTTCTCCATTCAGCCAATCCCATAATTTAATAGTTTTATGGCTTCCACTGGCAGTAGCTAGAAGCGCACCATCAGGACTAAAAGCAACACACTGAACACCCTCGCTCCGCCCCGGTTGCCCAGAAAGTGTGCGTATTGGTTCTCCATTGGTCAAGTTCCAAAGTTTGATAGCATCGTCAAAACCTCCACTCGCAATAGTTTGACCATCAGGACTTACTTTTACAGATTGAATAAAACCTTTATGAGATGATAAATTTAAAACTCTTCCTTCTTTTATTTTCCATATTTTTACATTAAAGTCACAACCGCCACTAACTACCGTTTCACCATCTGGGCTAACATCTACTGATTGTACATAGCCAGAATGCCCGGAAAGCGTCTGCTGTTCTTTCTTTGTTTTTAAACTCCATAGTTTGATAGTGCAATCATCACTTCCAGTAACTAACGTTTCTCCATTCGGGCTAAATGCCACTGCTGTAACGGCTTTAGAATGCCCAGTCAGAGTATAAATTATTTTACCTGTTTCAACATCCCAAATCTTGATTTGCTTATCATCACTACCACTGACCACCATTCTCCCGTCAGGACTGAAAGTGACTGCACGAATAGATTTACTGTGTCCTGTCAAAGTACAAATTTCTTCCCTTCTTTTCAAGTGCCACAGCTTTATGGTGCAGTCTTGATAGCCAATTACAACAATCTCTCCATCATAATTAATATCTAAGGAAGTCACCCATGCCAATGAATTAGGATTTTTAAATGTATATACACAGTTCCAAGACGGTGTAATAGAATTACTTAAAGAAGCGTTTTTTTCTTGATTTGAATTACTTAAATTGTTGCTTCTTGTTGTATTTATATTTGGCTCTTCTAATATGTTTAATCTGTAAAAATCTATGGATTCACCATCTATAACACTGTCTATATATTGCTTTGCCTCATAAAAGTTAGGCTGTTGATCAGAGGTAAACATAACTGTATTTTCATCTTTACTAGCCTCCAACAGCCCTCCTTTTGCTTCATTGCTTCCCATCAAAGAAAATTGTATGTATCCATTGAATAAACCGCCAGCAGGCTTAAATTGAATTGCCGTTATTCTACTGATTGGGATTTCTTTACTACCCTTTAGCCCTTTACTGGCAAAACCCATTAAACCTTTAGGAGTTATAATTACTCTAGTTCGGGTTAATCGTAAACTCTCTCCCACTCCTGCTATTTCATAATGAGAACGGTTCCTATCGTTAACTTCTTTATCCGCAACACTTTTTTTATCATCGATCCCTAAACTGGCTTCGGAACTATCTCGCTCTTGATTCGATGAAATTTTGCTCTCGCTATTTGAAGTTGAAGTGGAAACTTCTTCCTGGTTGATTTTGAGATTTTGACTCCAAGCGGGAAAATCATCTCCTAATTCTCGCCCATAAATATTAACTATTTCTATATCTTTTAAATTTAGGTTTTCAAGCTCTTTGCCTATCAATTCTACAGCAATAGTTTCCTCGGGTATTTCAGCCGACTCAACCATCACTTGTAATTTTTTATTTGTTAAGCTGGCTTTTGCCCTCATGCTGTTGTCTGCTAAGGCACGGTTTAAAAGTAAGGTGATTGCCTCACTATCTCCTTCACGGGCCCGTTCTTCAAGAGTTAGCTGCTTTCGGGTTGTGGATACTTTGGAACTCACGGATTGAGAGTCTGTTGGATCGGATACAGACAAGGGTTGTGGAGGGATGTTAAACTCTTCGCTCCACGCCGGAAACTCATTCCCTATCTGCCGCCCGTAAACCTTTATTTTCTTGATAGGTGCAGCCCCCAAGCTTGTCATCGATTTACGCACCCATCCAACTAAAGCGTTTTGGCTCGGCACTTTGGGCGATTCCAACATTACCTGTAGGCAGCCATCCTTGAGAGCAGTTTTCACCGTGATGCCCTTGGGTTGGAGTTGGCGGTTCATCAGAACAGCGATCGCCTGGGCATCTCCCTGTTTGGCTTTTTCGAGCAGATTTCCCTCGGTCATAGCAAGCTACTCCGGATCCAGTAGAGTTTAAAAACAGCGCTTTCCATTACTTTACCTTAATTCACTCTTTCAGATCCAGGAGTGACGCAGTTGGAGAAAAAGTAACCCAGGGGGCCTCCAAATAAGAGCGCACAGCCGATCGAATAACTTGCAGCTTAGACTCATACCAACTAATGCCAGTATTGAACCAATACATGAATAAACGCAGGAAAGCACGAATTGCTAGACCAATATGGTTACGCTGGGAGCGAGAGGAACGAACTTGAGCTTTTTCCAATCCACAGCACTAGCTTGTTACAATCGGATTTGATATAACTCCAAAAAATTAGCCCGCGCAGGCGGGCTTTGTTTGTATAGCCCCAGGCTTGAGCCTGGGGGCTTTTTCTAAGACTAAGACGCCACCTTCGCAGTCGATCGCGTGCGTCGGCGTCCAGTGGTAGCAGGTTGTTCCTGTACCGTCGGCGGTTCTTGGGGATTTTGCATCAAGAACACTAACAACGGATTACTTTGCAGTTCCCGGCGTAACATCCGTTGAATATCTCGCTCAATGTGATTTTGTAGCCCCATCCAGTCCACTTCGGGAGTACCATCTTCCAGGGTGCGAGAGAACTCAGACCAGCGATCGCTCAAAACCCCTTCAATCGTTTGACTAATCCATTTTTTCAGCAGATTCGGCTCAATGGATGACACCACCCCGCGCAAGTGAGTTGCTGTGTCCGCCGCTAGTTTACCATCCCAACCGATCGCCGCTGCAATGGTAACCACTCCATCCGCTGCCAACTGTTGACGTTCTTTGAGCACTTCATCCTTGACCACCCCAGAACGGGAGGCATCCACCAGTTCAATTCCCGAGGGAACTTTATCAATAATGCCGATACTTTCTGTCGTTAAACCAACGACATCACCATTATTGATAATCACCATATTTTCTGCCGGAATTCCCATGCTTTGTGCGATTTTTGAGTGTTGCACTAGCATCCGATGCTCGCCATGAACCGGGAGGAAGAATTTTGGACGTGTTAAGGCAATCATCAACTTATGCTCTTCTTGGCAACCGTGACCGGAAACGTGAATCCCTTGATTCCGTCCGTATATCACATTTGCTCCTTGGATCATCAGCTTATCGATAGTATTCACCACGGCAATCGTATTACCGGGAATCGGATTCGCTGAAAATACCACTGTATCTCCCTTGCGAATTTTGATTTTGCGATGTTCCCCATTGGCAATTCGGGTCAGGGCAGACATGGGTTCACCTTGAGAGCCAGTGGTCAAGATTAGCACTTTATCGTCCGGTAAGGAGCGAATAGCGTGCAAGGGGAGAAACAAACTATCTTCGCACTTAATATATCCTAGGTTGCGGGCGTGTGCGATGACATTGAGCATGGACCTGCCGACCACGCAGACGGTGCGTCCTTGTTTTTTCGCCAAGTCCAGAATAATATTCAGGCGATGCACCGAGGAGGCAAAGGTGGTGACTAGGATGCGACCTTCGGCTTGAGAAAAGACGCGATCGAGATTGGGATATACCGATCGCTCCGATGGAGTATAACCAGGGACTTCAGCGTTGGTGGAATCACTAATCAGGCAGAGGACCCCTTTCTCCCCATATTCCGCCAGTCGTTGCAAGTCGAACTGTTCGCCATCAACGGGGGTATGGTCGATTTTGAAGTCGCCAGTGTGGATCACGATGCCGACGGGAGTATGAATCGCCACGGTAAAGCTATCCGCCATCGAGTGGGTATTGCGAATATATTCGACAACAAAATGTTTACCAAAGCGGACCACATCCCGAGGGGAAACGGTTCTGAGTTCGGTGCGATCGCTGACTCCGGCTTCTTCTAACTTGCCTTCCAGCAAGCTCATTGCCAAGCGGGGACCATAAATCACCGGAATATCAAACTGTTTTAAATGAAAGGCAATCCCGCCAATGTGGTCCTCATGACCATGAGTAACGACCATGCCTTTGATTTTATCGCGATTGTCCCGGAGGTAGGTCATATCCGGGAGGACGATATTCACCCCATGCATCCCATCGGTGGGGAAGGCTAAACCGGCATCAACGAGGATGATTTCGTCCTCAAACTCAAAGACGCAAGTATTCTTGCCGATTTCATGCAATCCACCCAAGGGAATAATTTTCAGGGTGGGTGCGGACCCCTTCGCGGAGCCATTTTTACTCACGGTTTTCTTTTCTTTGGCTAGTGTAATAGGGCTGTTAGTCATTTTTCTGTGTTCTCTTTTATGGTTGATTGGTTATCGAGGGTTGGTTGGTTTGTGATGAAACAAAGAGGAGAATTTATAACCGATGACCAAAAAGTGCATCGGTGTTTCTTTGGGTTAGAGTTACAGCAAATTCATCTGCTGCATCACGATCTCTAATGATTTTTTGACTTCATCCGATGCTTCGCACAGCGGGGGACGAGTCGAACCCACGTCCCACCCTTGAAGGGTTAAGGCACACTTAAGGGGAATGGGATTGGTGGTGGTAAATAGGGCTTTGAATAAGGGTAAAAGCTTGAGGTGAAGCTGGGTTGCTTCTTGGGTTTTCCCGGTTTCATAAGCTTGAATCATGGATTGGAGGGTCTCTCCGACGAGATGCGAGGCAACGCTGACCACTCCGGCAGCCCCGATGGATAACAAGGGTAAAGTTAAAGAATCATCCCCAGAATAAATTTGAAATTCGGGTGGGGTCAGGCTTCTCACCAAGCTGGCTTGGTCTAAGCTGCCACTGGCTTCTTTAATTGCCACAATGTTAGGAATTTCGGCAAGACGGGCAACGGTTTCCGGAAGCAGGTTTTGGCCGGTGCGTCCGGGAATGTTATAGAGCATGATGGGGAAATCCGGGCAGCTTTGCGCGATCGCCTTAAAGTGCCGATATAACCCTTCTTGGGGGGGTTTGTTGTAATAGGGAACAACTTGCAGCGAGCCATCTAATCCTATATTAGCAGCTTTTTGAGTTGCTGCGATCGCCTCCCGGGTAGAATTCGATCCGGTTCCAGCAATCACTTTCCCTCGGCTACCTACAGCCTTTTTCACCACCTGGAATAATTCATACTCTTCATCCCAGGTTAGGGTCGGTGATTCTCCTGTTGTGCCACAAACGAGCACTGCATCAGTCCCATGTTCGACTAAATGAGCGGCCAGCTTTTCTGTAACCCCATAGTTCACGCTACCGTCTGCATTAAACGGTGTAATCATTGCGGTGACAACTCGTCCGAAATTCACCACGCTCTCCTTATTGTTTATCAATTGTGTATTCAGGTTATTGATCAATCGGGTCGCGATCGCGCTGTTTGGAGGAGTCTTTCCCCAAGGCATGAAACTTCGACCCTAGGTCAAACTGTAAACTCTAACCGATGGAACGCAATCCCACATCTGTCATGGTTGATGCTGTTCCCCCTGCATAGCATCTAGCCATCGGTGCAGACTGGATCGAGCAAGTCCGGCGAGGCGATCGCCGTTTCAGAGGAACCGTTCAACACCCAGACTCACCAAGGGGTATAGACTGAGCATCATTTCCGACCCTACAGAAAGGAACTCCAAAGGGCGATCGCCCCAATCCCGGACTACAACATCCGTGCTAACCTCGAACCTTGACTCCCAGTCAGATTGCCGATGACACTGCCTCCGGCATTCTAAGCAGAGACAGCCGCTGCCGGTCGAATCCAATTTCGAGCCACCAACAATTCAGCAATTTGCACCGCATTTAACGCGGCCCCCTTGCGAATTTGATCGCCACTTAGCCAAAGTTCTAACCCATTCGGCCCAGAAATATCCTGGCGGATCCGACCCACCAACACTTCATCACGACCCGTCGCCTCCATCGGCATCGGGAAATAATTCGCCTGCCAGTCTTCCACCAACTTAACTCCAGGAGCAGCAGCTAAAATTTCCCGAGCCTTTGCCACACTAAAAGGCTGGGCAAATTCTAAGTTCAACGCCTCCGAATGCGCTCGCAGCACAGGAACTCGCACACAAGTTGGACTAATTCTAATGTCAGGATCCCCAAATATTTTGCGAGTCTCATTGACCATTTTCATTTCTTCCTCGCAATACCCTTGGTCATTCAGGGGGGAATTATGCGGGAACAAATTAAACGCTAACGGGTAAGGGAAAATATCCGTTTTTGGCGTCTGACCTTGCAGAATAGCCGTCGCCTGCTCCTTCATTTCTTCCATCGCCCGGGCACCGGCACCACTGGCAGATTGGTAAGTTGCTGCCACAATCCGCTGTACCGGCTGGACTTGATGCAGGGGCCATACCGCCACCGCCATCAAAATGGTTGTGCAATTGGGATTAGCAATAATGCCTTGATGGTGCGCTGCTGCTTCTGGGTTCACTTCTGGAACCACCAGGGGGACATTCGGATCCATGCGAAAGGCACTGGAGTTATCCACCACCACAGCACCAGCAGCCACTGCTTTGGAGGCCCAAGCCTTAGACGTGGACCCACCGGCTGAAGCCAGGACCACATCCACGTTCTTAAACGAACTTTCTTCGACCACTTCCACGGGAATTTCTTCCCCTCGGAAAGTCAAGGTTTTGCCTGCCGATCGCGGGGAAGCCAACAGCTTTAAATCCGACATCGGAAAGGCGCGAGAGTCCAGCAACTCTAACAATTCAGTGCCCACGGCACCCGTTGCGCCGAGAATGGCTACTTTATAAGATTTCGACAAATGACAGTCCTCCAACTATGTTCAGATATGAGTCTTGAGTAATAATAGATGCGATTCAAATAGGTCTTAAATGGATATCGGGTGTTTTCCTTACATCAGTTTTAAAAGGGCCGAGGCAGTGAGCCGTGCCGGGGAATTAACTTCCACCTCTAGATCTTAAAGAGTCTGGTTTGGGATTGATGACTAGGAGTAAACCCTTACTTGATCCGGAACAGATTGGATAGTTTATTTACGGATAACAATGTATTTATTACAGATTGGAAACAAAAAGTCAATAAAAAATAGCCTTGAGTGAAATAACGGTTATTTTATTATACCCCTGATTGGCTGAAAATTTTTGAGATTCCTAGAAGGCCGGTACAGTATTGGATAGATGAGGACCCCAAACCCGGTTTATAACCTGGACGGGACGATCCCCGGAAAAGGCGATCGGCCCCAGGCCAGATTCAGGGGGTGTCAGGGACTTCTAACTTCCGGTTCCTCAGTCTGAGGCCAGAGTAACATTTTCAGGGCGCGATCGCCCCAAAAAAATTACTCCAGCACTTTTTTTGGTAAAATTTTAGATTCTCCCTAAAAAATAGCTGCATAGCCCATTGTTCAAGGGATAATCACCCGCAGAGCCGTGGTTTTTTATGGAAAGGCGATCGCCCTTGACGCCCTGGATCAGCTAGGATCTATAGTTGCAGCAAAGATAGCCTTGGGCTTGACCGAGTTGCCCGATCCTGAGCCAGATGGTCCTAAGACCTAGCCCCAGTCAGTGGGCCTGCCTGGGGCCGAGGTCCAGTCATCAGACCAGGAGGAATTCCCTTCTGCTCAACGGAATCAGGACGGTAAACCGCCCAAAAGACCAACCGAGAATTAACAGAATTTGTCGAAGAGAACGCCGATGAAAGTTACCCAGGAAAAGCTTCCCGCCAGCAAACTTGGTCTGGAAATTGAAGTGACCCCCGATATGTCTCAGAAAGCCTATGAACAGGTGATTCAGCAATTTAGCCGACAGGCTAGCATTCCTGGGTTTCGGAAAGGAAAAGTACCGCGCTCAGTTTTGGTACAGCGCATGGGAACTTCCAGGATAAAAGCCGCAGCAGTCGAGGATTTAATTCAAAATTGCCTAGAAAAAGTCGTCAAGGATGAAGAGATTCCAGCCTTGGGGAATTTTCAGCTAATCTCCTCCTTTGAGGAATTAGTGTCCCAGTACCAACCGGGAGAAACGCTAGTGTTTTCGGTTTCCGTGGATGTCCCCCCGGAAGTCACCCTGAATGATTACACCGGACTGGCCATTAGAGCCGAAGAAATCAAATATGATCCCGCAGAAGTGGATCAGTTTTTAGAGGAACGTCGAAAAGAACAAGCGACCTTGATTCCCGTAGAGGAAAGAGCCGCCCAGGCTGAGGATATTGCCATTGTTGATTATGTGGGAAAAATCATCAACGAAGAAGGTGGAGAACCGCAGCCGCTGCCCGGAGGAGAGGCGGAAAACTTTCAAATTGAACTCAGTGAAGGCCGATTTATCAAGGGCTTCGTTGAGGGAATTATTGGTTTGAAAGTTGGGGAAACCAAAGAGCTAAATGTTCCATTTCCTGAAGATTATCCCAACGAAGATTTAGCGGGTAAGGAAGCAATTTTTACGATTACCGTAAAAGAACTCAAAGAAAAAGAGTTACCGGAATTAGATGATGATTTCGCCCAAGCGGTGAGCGAGTATCAAACCCTGGCGGAACTGCGCGAGTCGTTGGAGAAGCAGTATCAGGAGAAAGCCGATCGCGAAACCAAAGCGAATAAGCACGAGGCTTTAGGGAATGCGATCGAAAAAATTGTGGAAGTAGAAATCCCGGAAACCTTAATTGATCGCGAGCTGGATAATATCTTGCAGCAATCGATGATGCAGCTTGCCAATTATGGGATTGATGTGAAAAAGCTTTACACCAAGGAAACTGTAGCCGCACTGCGGAAACAGTCCCAACCCGAGGCAATCGAAAACTTGCGGAAATCCTTTGCTTTGAAAGAAGTGGCGGCTCGCGAGTCTTTGTCTGTAACACCAGAGGAAATCCAGGCTCGGATTGAGGAACTCAAGGACCGTTTGCCACCCGATGTCGATCTCGACCGATTGAACTCGGCCCTTGAATCGGAAATGCTCAAGGAAAAAGCCCTAGATTGGCTGGCAGAACGCGCGCAAATTGAGCTATTACCAGCCGGAACCCTAGAGGCAGAAGCCGCAGCAGCCGCAGCAGCCGCAGCAGCCGCAGAAGCCGAACTCCCAGAGGGGGAAGAAAGTGCCAGTGAAGTAGTCGAAGTCGAGGCAACCGACTCGCAGGAATAAACGCATCTGAAGAAAGGGTCGGGGACGAGACCCCAAGGGCGATCGCCCTCTTTCCAGTACCGGGAACCCAGAAATCTCCAGATCAATTCCAATGTGATTCTAAAGAAAAATCCAATTTGTGCATTTTTCTGGAAATTTCTGCCCGTCCTCGGTGAGCTGCGGCATAATATAGACAGAGCAAAGACTATAATGGCGTAAAAACCAAAAAAAATTTTGCTTGATATCTACTCCCTCGAAAAGCTGACCCTGGCATGAACTCAGATCGGATGCTTATATCTCAAACTCATTATTATCCAATCTCCGGCTCCAAAAGCCTAGAGATTGCCTCCACCAGCCAGAACGTTATCCCAATGGTGGTAGAACAATCCGGGATGGGGGAACGCGGGTTTGACCTTTATTCGCGCCTACTCCGGGAAAGAATTGTGTTTCTGGGGACACCCGTTGATGACAACGTTGCCGACCTAATCGTGGCCCAGATGCTCTTTTTAGATGCAGAAGACCCTGAAAAGGATATTCAGCTCTATATCAACTCCCCCGGTGGCTCAGTCACCGCCGGTATGGCGATTTACGATACCATGCAACAGATTCGCCCCGATGTGGCGACCATCTGTTATGGTTTGGCTGCCAGCATGGGAGCATTTTTGCTCACCGCAGGCGCAAAAGGCAAACGGATGTCACTGCCTTCTTCCCGGATTATGATTCACCAACCTCTCGGAGGTGCTCAGGGACAAGCGGTTGATATTGAGATCCAAGCCAAGGAAATTCTTTATCATAAACGTCAGTTAAATGAAATGCTGGCTTTTCATACCGGCCAACCCCTAGAGCGAATTGAAGCCGACACCGATCGCGATTTCTTTATGTCGGCAGAAGAGTCCAGAGCTTATGGTCTAATTGACCAGGTTATTACCAAGCAGGGTCTTCCGAAATCGGGAGAGGCTGTTACCGCACAAAAGTAAGAGGCCGTCTATGTCTAAGTACGACTCCCATCTAAAATGTTCCTTTTGTGGCAAATCTCAGGAGCAAGTACGCAAATTAATCGCAGGTCCGGGAGTCTATATTTGCGATGAATGCGTAGACCTGTGCAATGAAATTTTAGATGAGGAGCTATTTGACTCCAATGCCGCAGCACCTCAACCCGTACCCCGGACGGAACAACCCCAAAAGCGGCGCACTAAAGCCGCGAATATCTCGCTGAATCAAATGCCTAAACCGCGCGAGATCAAAAAACATCTCGATGAGCACGTCATTGGTCAAGATGAAGCCAAAAAAGTGCTTTCCGTCGCGGTTTATAACCATTACAAGCGCCTGAGCTACACCCAAGCCAAGGCCAGCGGGAAAATTGGGGCTGAGGATCCAGTTGAACTCCAAAAATCTAACATTTTGTTGATTGGGCCGACGGGTTGTGGAAAAACCCTCTTGGCTCAGACTTTAGCGGATGTTCTAGAGGTTCCCTTTGCCGTTGCAGATGCGACCACCTTAACCGAAGCGGGGTATGTCGGCGAAGATGTGGAAAATATCTTGTTGCGATTGCTCCAAGTCGCAGATCTCGACGTAGAAGAAGCCCAACGCGGCATCATCTATATCGATGAAATCGACAAAATCGCCCGCAAGAGTGAAAACCCATCGATTACCCGAGATGTCTCCGGTGAAGGGGTCCAACAAGCTCTGCTGAAGATGCTAGAAGGAACCGTCGCCAATGTCCCCCCGCAAGGAGGACGCAAACACCCCTATCAAGATTGCATCCAGATTGACACGAGTAATATTCTGTTTATCTGTGGTGGAGCCTTTGTCGGTCTGGAAAAGGTGGTGGAACAGCGCACGGGTAAAAAGTCAATGGGCTTTATTCAACCCGGAGATGCTCAGTCGAAGGAAAAACGCACAGCAGATATTCTCAAGAATTTACAGCCGGATGATTTGGTGAAATTTGGGATGATTCCTGAATTCATCGGTCGGATTCCGGTGCTGGCTGTGGTGGACCCCCTCGATGAAGATGCCCTCACGGAAATCTTGACTGAACCCAAGAACGCCCTGGTGAAGCAGTATCAGAAATTACTGCGGATGGATAACGTGAATCTGGAGTTCAAACCCGATGCCATTCGGGCGATCGCCCAGGAAGCGTACCGCCGTAAAACTGGAGCCAGAGCATTGCGGGGGATTGTCGAGGAATTAATGCTCGATGTGATGTACGAGTTGCCTTCCCGTAAGGATGTGACTCGCTGCACCATTACCCGCGAGATGGTCGAGAAGCGCTCAACAGCGGAACTGATTGTCCATCCTTCTTCCTTACCGAAGCCAGAATCCGCCTAACCCTAGGCTAAATTGAAGAGCGGGGGTGAAGAATGAACAATGGTGAATTTTCTGATTGGGCCATTCAGACTTTACCCTTGACCCTTCAGATCTGCTCATTTAATCATCAACACCTTTAGCAGGATGCCCTACATTCAAGTTCGCGGGGTCGAACACTACTATGAGTGGGTCGGCACCCCAGTTCCCAGTGGAGAAAAGCCGGTTTTGGTGTTTCTTCATGGCTGGGCGGGTTCGGCTCGCTACTGGGAAAGTACCGCATTGGCCCTGGCCGATCGCTTCGATTGTCTGCTGTACGATATGCGCGGCTTCGGGCGATCTCGTTTACCCCAAGAACCCCCAGCCTTAGACTACGAGTTAGAAACCTACGCCGATGATTTGGCGTTATTTTTAGATGCTTTAGGCTTGCAACGGGTCTATCTGAATGCTCATTCGATGGGCGCTTCCGTGGCGACGCTGTTTCTCAACCGCTATGGCGATCGCGTCATCAAAGCAATCCTCACCTGTAGCGGCGTCTTTGAATATGACGAAAAAGCCTTCACCGCTTTCCATACCTGGGGAGGTCAAGTGGTCAAATATCGGCCCGCTTGGCTGGCAAAAATTCCCTTGATGGATCAAGTATTCATGGCGAGATTTTTATATCGTTCCATTCCCCCTGCTGCTAGACGGGCATTTTTAGAAGATTATCTAATGGCCGACTATGGGGCCGCCCTCAATACGATTTTTACCTCCGTCAGCAAGAAAGCAACCGAAGTAATGCCGGTTGAATTTGCCAAATTGCAGGTCCCGGTGCTGTTGATTGCTGGAGAATACGATAAAATTATTCCCGCTCACATGGGACAGTACGCTGCCTCATTAAATCAGCAGTTCGTCCAGTTTATCCAAATGGCAAATACGGCCCATTTTCCCATGTTAGAAGATGCGCCAACCTATTTGGAACTGGTCAGAGAGTTTTTGGAAACCGGCCCTGCCTTAGCCAAAGTTTAGCGGTTTCTAGTTTCCCTAGGGAGAGAAACCGGGTTTCTTTTATCAACTTAGGGGATGAGGAAAAAGTTATCTGAAAAACCCGGTTTCTGCCACCTTGAGGGAGAGAAACCGGGTTTCTTTTATCAATTTATGGGACGAGGCAAAAGTTATCTGAGAAACCCGGTTTCTGCCACCTTGAGCGAAGAAACCGGGTTTTTAAGTTTTTACCCATCGAGGTACGATGAGACCGAAATTAACTTCATAATATCCAATTTTATCAACATCAAACTATAAACAAAAAACAATTTTATAATTTCAAAAAAGCAATAAATTGTCGATTAATTCTATCTTGAACTAGAATGAAACTTAATTGTTAAAATTTGGGCATTATAACCCTTTTAACAATCGTAATGGTAAACTTCAAACTGATGATATGACTATATTACTAGCCCTTTTAGCCTTTTATGTAGCGGCGAACCTAGGGGCAAACGACGTGGCGAACTCGATGGGGACCTCCGTCGGGTCCAAAGCAGTGACCCTGCGACAGGCACTGATTATCGCCGGGATATTGGAATTTACCGGGGCCGTCCTGTTTGGTCAAGAAGTGTCCCAAACCCTAGCTACCAGCGTTCTGGAACCGAGTGTGTTTGCTCATGCCCCACACCTGCTGCTGACGGGCATGATTTGTGTCATGGTCACCTGTGGAATTTGGTTGCAGGTTGCCACCTCTCAGGGGTGGCCCGTTGCTTCTTCCCATGCGATTATTGGGGCGATCGCCGGATTTAGTGTGGTTGCTGTGGGATTCGATGCCGTGGATTGGTCCACCATCGGGCTGATTTCCATCAGTTGGCTACTCACCCCAGCTATTAGCGCCCTGATTGCCGCTACAGTTTATAGTTTCATCAAGCGGTGGATTTTAGAACATCCAGAACCCTTACAACAGTTAGACCAATGGATTCCTTGGTTGAGTAGTCTGCTGTTGGGCGTCTTTGGGATTATCGTGCTTCCCAAGGTCCTGCATCCGCTCAATGTTTGGATTGGGACTGAGTTTGGGATTGTCCTTCCCCCACAAGATTTACCTCTGCTGGTGGGGGGTATGGCGGCAATTGGACTGACTCTGGTTCAGTGGCGTAACCTCGAACAGGGGGACGGGCAAAATTGGCAAGAGTTGGAGCAAGAGTTGGAAGAAGAGTTGGAGCAAGAGTTGGAAGAAGAGACCGATTTAGAGAAGACGGACTCAGAAATCAACTCGACCGTGTACTCCTCCCCTGTTGAAAAGCAACTGGCGCGGTTTCAAGTGCTGAGTGCTTGTTTTGTGGCCTTTGCCCACGGATCCAACGATGTGGGGAATGCCGTGGCCCCCTTAGCGGCGATCGCCTATATTCGCCGCACCGGATCCGTTCCCCTAGATGATTTCAACGTTCCCCTGTGGATTTTGATATTGGGGGGTGCAGGCATCGTGACAGGCTTAGCAATATGGGGTAAAAAAGTAATAGCCACCGTAGGCGAAAAGATTATTGCCCTAAAACCGAGTGGTGGATTCTGTGCAGAACTTGCCACGGCGACTACGGTATTAATAGCGTCCCGCTTTGGTTTACCCGTTTCCACCTCCCATTCCTTAGTCGGGGGTGTCATCGGCATTGGATTGGTGCAAAACCCTAAATCCATTCGCATGGAAACCCTGCGAGGAGTATTTTTGGCCTGGATTATTACGGTTCCGATCGCAGCTCTTTTAGGAGCTGGTCTATTTAGTATCGTGCGGTTGATTGGGGAATAAGGCGATCGCCCTCGGGGGACAAACGTCAAGAATCCCTGAGTTCAGCAGTAGGGGGAAAATCCAGCCCCCCTCCCTGAGACTCGCCCCTTGAAGGTGGGAGTTTCAAGCTCTGGATAGACTCTAGGGCGATCGCCCCCAAGAAGCAATAGCCCGAGCTGGGTCAAATAATTTTCTTTTTATAACAAATTAATTGTTGCGTTTTTTAACACAATTGGAGCGTTTGATGGAAAATTTAACCCACCTTCGATAGAATCAACCAAAACCTGTGCGTCTGCTTACTCATTTAGATTAGAATGTCAAGCTGAAGGGAATTTTTCAGTTTGACATCGGATTCAAACAACGGCTAGGATGCAGGATTCGCTTAAGCGAATCAATTAAATTTCAACCCAACCCATCAGCAAAAACACAGGAGTGCCAAGCGAGCGGCGATTAGTTTGGTTTACGATCGATAAGCTAGAGGTAATAGAATAATGGGGCAACTGGACAATCAACCGGAAAACTCGACAAACAGTAACACTAAAGAAATCGAAACCCTTCTGAGTTCCATGACCCAGGAGCTTCGAGATATTCAGCAAAATATAGTCGTTCAGTTGGCTCGGGACATGGCCCGACTGCAAGCGGAACAATCGCGCCTCACTGCTGATATTCAAAAACTGCAAAATCAACAGCAGCAAATCCAATCGCGGCAAATGCAGGGGGGACCGGGACGGCATACCCAGCAGCAGTGGACAAAGCAACTCGCGCAAGTGATGGCGTCCCAACTCCAACAAGAATTGAGCGAGCGGTTGAAGGAAATCATGGTGGCTCCACCGGCCCCATCGCAATCCTTAACGACCCTAGACCCCAATAGTGGAATGTCGTCGCCGCAGACGGGAAACTTAAATGAAAATGCCTATCGGTTGTTGGCATCGTTAGATACGACCCTGAACACCACCTTTAAAAATCTGCAACAGGAACTGAGCACCTATCAAAGCTCATTGTCCCAGCAACTCGGGCGAATGCACTCGTTGCAGCAGCAAGGGGAAGTGATTTTAGAAACCTTGGTCGATCGCCTGATTGACCAATTGCAGGAAGAAGCAACTAACGTTCAAACCACCGCAGAGATTGTCACGAACCGCAGACAAGGACTGCCTGTGGGGACTCCTACCAACCGAGGCGATCGCCCGGAAGGGACCGGAACTCAAAGCGATCGGATGGCGGCAGAAAAAGCGGCGATGGCAGAAGTCCGGACCGCTCCCCCAGCTACCCCAGTCCCCAGTCCCCCCGTTGAAAGTAATGTCTTTTTAACCGGGTTAATCCTAGCCTTGCTATCCTCGATTACCATTTCCTTCCAAAACATCATCACCCGGGCGATTCTCAGTCCTCAGTCTCTCTTTGGATTGTGGCAGGGACAAGTCCTCGCTCCAGGAGCGGGAAATTCCCTACTAATTCTAGGGATGCGGATGCTATTTGTGGTTCCGCTCATGGGCTTTATTCTGGCCCCACTGCTGTATCCCAATACCTGGCGGGATATCAAACAACTGGGCAATCCTGAAAAGCGGGGGTCCCTGTGGATCGTCATTGGCAGTGGCTTATTCCTGTTTATGTCCCAGTTCTTTATCTATATCGCTCTGGGAAATATTCCGACAGGGGTTGCCATTACCTTATTCTTTATTTTCCCCCCCGTTACAGCAGTCTTGGCATGGATCCTGTTTGGGGCAAGACCCACCTTTATCTTTGTTTTAGCCACCGTAACGATTTATCTAGGATGCTTTTTGACTGTATCTGGGCGGCTGACTGGAGGCGCACCGGATGGAAATTTGGGCCTGGGAATTGGGACGGCGATCGCCTCGGGGTTGACCTTTGCCGGTTATGTAATTTTGACCCAACTCAGTGCCAGAAAGCTGAAATTGCATCCGGCACCGTTTAGTGTCATTAACTTTTCCGTGATTTTAATCTTGGCGATTCCCTTCGTGATCTTGGGTTCGACACCAGGAAACTTCTTTACTTGGAATGTCTTACCCGAAAATTGGACCCAGTTATGGATTGGCAGTATTGCTCTAGCGACAACCACCCTGATTGGTTACGCCTTGAATAACTTTGCCATTCCCATGATTGGTGCACCTTTAGCCTCGGTGGTAGCGGCAACGGGTCCTGGATTGACCAGTTTAATGGCGTTGCTATTTATTGGGGAAGGACTCGGGCTGAATGAGTGGCTCGGGGTGCTAATTGTGACCCTGTGGGTGCTCGGAATTAGTGTTGATAACATGAACAAGCAAAAGAAACCGGCCCCTGTCCCCGCAGCTCCAGCAAAACAAGGAGCCTAAAGCGGTTCAACGGAGTTCACAGACTCTCAAACGGGGAAAAAAGAAAACCAGCGATCGCCTGATCGCTGGTTTTCTTTGTCTTTTGAATGTCCGTTCCGTGAGAACGGAGAGGGAGGGATTCGAACCCTCGTTAAAGTTACCCCTAAACAGCATTTCCAGTGCTGCGCCTTCAACCGCTCGGCCACCTCTCCAGAGAAATGGGGTTTATGCAAATTTATACCCACAAGAATCATATCCTAGCAGAACCCATTCGGTTTTGCAAACCCTTTTCCAAAAAAAATTTTTTATCCAGCAATTGAGTCCGAGTTCGAGGGGGGACAATGACCCGTGGGTAAGGGTTTGGGGACTTATGAATCCCGTGGCATCCCCGGGAGTGGGTAGATCCGGATATCAAAGATAGCGTAACCTAAGCATTAGATCCTTTGGTCGAATCCTTCATTGATTACTGAGCCACACCATGACCCGTTCTTATCGCATCACCATCCACAATCGTCAGAATGGCAGCCGCCAAACCGTTGAAGTCCCCGAAGACCGCTATATCCTGCAACATTGTGAAAACAAAGGGGTTGATTTGCCCTTTTCCTGTCGGAATGGGGCTTGTACCACCTGTGCCGTGCGGGTTCTCTCGGGAGAACTCCATCAACCGGAGGCGATGGGACTCTCCCCCGCCCTCCGCGATCGCGGATATGCGCTTTTGTGTGTCAGCTATCCCCGTTCCGACTTAGAAGTAGAAACCCAAGATGAAGATGAAGTGTACTACCTCCAATTTGGGCGTTATTTTGGCAAAGGTAAGGTCCGGTTTGGACTGCCCTTAGACGAGGATTAAACTCGATGGGGAGCAGGAGCTATGATAAAAATTTTCCGTTGTCCGGTATCCTGGATCGGACTTCTGTTCCTGGTGAGCTGTTCGGGCCCGGTGGGTTCCGAACAGGTAGAAGTCAGGGTCGAGCGGGTGCTCAGTGGCAACAGCTTAGAAGTGCGGGACTTGGGCGAATCAGGTGGAGCCAAACGAGTCCGGTTAATTGGCATTGAGGCACCGGATTTGCAGCAAAATCCCTGGGGAAATGCGGCCAAACAGGAACTCGAACGGCTGATTGAGGGGCAGACCCTGTTATTAGAATGGGATATAGAGAGGGAAGACGGATACGATCGCCATTTGGCGTATCTCTGGCGGGATGGGAAACTGGTCAATGAAGAACTCATTGCCGGGGGATATGCTTTGGCTACCGTGCGATCGCCCAACATCAAATACGATCGCCGGTTTACTCACGCCCAAGAAAAGGCCAGAATTATGGGACAGGGAATTTGGGATTCCCAAACCCCATTGCGCGTGCATCCTAGCGACTTTCGTCAGAACCGGCCCTAAATCCTGAGTTCAAATTCCCCTGCTCAACGCTCAACGCTCAACTGTCAATCTTAAAAGTTTCATGAGTCATACCCCCGAACAACTCCAAATCTTTCTCGATATTGCCACCGAAGCGGCCCTCGATGCCGGGGCGATCGTTCAATCCTACTGGGGGAACTTAAATGCGATCGAAGAAAAAGGACGACCCGGGGATTTAGTCACCGCCGCCGATAAAGCCTCGGAGAAAGCGATTTTAGAGGTCCTCAGACGGCACGTTCCTGAACATGGCATCCTCGCCGAAGAAAGTGGCAAACTGGGAGACAGCACCAGCCAGTATCTGTGGGCGATCGACCCCTTGGATGGGACCACGAATTTTGCCCATCAATATCCCCCCTTTGGCGTCTCTATCGGCTTGTTGATTGATGGCATTCCTCAAGTGGGGGTCGTATTTGACCCTTTCCATAACGAATTATTTAGGGCCGCTAAGGGACTGGGAGCCACCCGGAATCGGCAACCGATTCGCGTCTCCGAAACCGTAGAATTGCGAAACAGCTTATTAGTGACAGGGTTTGCCTACGATCGCCGGGAAACCCCAGATAATAACTATGCCGAATTTTGTCATCTGACTCATCTCACCCAAGGAGTCCGGCGCAGCGGATCGGCTTCCATCGACCTCTGTTACGTCAGTTGCGGGCGTTTGGATGGATACTGGGAACGGGGACTCTCTCCCTGGGATTTGGCTGCTGGGGTGGTGATTTTATCGGAAGCGGGAGGAAAAATCACCGCCTATGATGGCAGTCCCTGGAAAATTGAATCGGGACGAATTTTAGCCACCAACGGGAAACTGCATGAGAGTCTGAGTCAGGAACTCCTCCAGGTTAAACCCTTAGAACGGTGGGCCAATTCCTGATTTTAGGTGAAATTCCGGCATTTTCGGGGTCTGACCCGTCTCGGGTTTTTGATAAAAGTGCTCTGTTGCTGACTCGGTTAATGGTTCAGGTTTGGGAGGCGATCGCCATAGAAGACTGCCTTTGTCCCGATTATGGGGGCAAAGGTGATAGCGATCGCCCTGCAATGACAAGGGCGAAGTACACTAAAGATAAGGTTACAGCCAGGGGATGGGCATATTACTATGTCTTTAAACATCAAGCAAGGCTTATTTCAATTTGATTTCGAGGACCACCATGCCATCTTGGGGGTGCCACTAGATGCGGATTTTAATACAATCCGCAAACGCTATATGCTCATTGCCAGAAGACTGCATCCAGACAGTTCTAAGGCAGAAAGTCCAGCGGATAAAAAACTCGCGACCCAGATTTTGTCAAAATTGGCCAATCCGGCTTACAGCAAACTCACCAACGAAAGCACTCGTGCCGAATATGGTGTTTTGCTGGGGATGATGGGCAAACGATTGGTGCAGGAAAAAGATAAAGTTAAGCTCAAAAGTGAAGCGGCTCAACAGTTATTAAAGTCCCCAAATCTGGAAACAGACTATAAAGAATCGGTCGCCAAACTGGGGAAACAGGCTTATGAAACCCTGAGTCAAACCCTGGAGACAATTGGACAACTTAGCGAGCTAAATTTGGTCTACCTGCAACGCAAAGAAAGCCAAGGGGAAACGGTGGGCAAGCCTACTTCTGATAAAAAAACGGCCAAATCTGCCGCCTCTGGCAAAAAGAAAGCCGAAGAGAGTCCAACTCAACAACCTGTGGCGGCGGAAACGAAGGCAGATCCTGAAAAATCCGCTCCCTCAAAAATCGATAATTATTGCCGTCGGGCGGAAAATTTCATCGCCGGGGGAGATTTCGATGGGGCCGTGAATGAGCTAAAAGAAGGGTTGAAAATTCAACCTAAAAATAGTCGGGCTCATGGATTGCTTGGCCAAGCATATCTGAAGAAGAATCAAAGTACCTTGGCTAAAGTTCATATCAATCAAGCTCTGAAGTTGAATCCGCAAGAAGAATCAGCTTTAGAGGCGCAAAAAGGACTGCAAAAGCAGATTCAAAAAGCCGCGAAAGAGAAAGATAAAAAATCTCCCTTAGCGGCATTCTTCGGTAGTTTGTTGGGTGGGAAAAAGAAAAAATGATTCATCAACCTCCAGCCGGGGCTAGGGATTTACTACCCCTTGACGTGACCCAAAAACGCTGGATAGAAAAGCGACTGCGCCCGGTATTTGAAGGGTGGGGGTATCACAGGATTATCACCTCAACGGTAGAACGGTTGGATACCCTAATGGCTGGAGGCGCGATCGCCCAGTCAACGGTGATCCAACTTCAGGAACGGGAGGAGGATAGCCCCTTGGCCCTCCGTCCCGAACTGACGGCTTCGATCGCCCGCACTGCTGTCACCCGAATGGCGGACACCACCTTTCCTCAACGGCTTTATTACAATGCCAATGTATTTCGCCGTAGCAAAAACAACTCCCACGGTAGCCAGCAGGAATTTTATCAAGCGGGGGTAGAACTGCTGGGAGTGGGTGGATTGCTGGCGGATGCAGAAATCTTATTGCTCTTGCAAGACTGTTTGCAGAGTCTGGGACTGAACCAATGGCGGCTGGTTTTAGGGGAAGCTGGGTTAACTCGCTCCTTACTCCGGATCTTCCCGGACCCACTGAAACCTAAAGTCCGCCAGGCGATCGCCCAACTCGATCGCCTCACCCTCGAAGCCCTCCCCTTAACCCCCGAACAACAGGAACGGGCCTTATTTTTGTTAGATCTCCGGGGTCGTCCCGAGGATGTCTTGCAGCGGGTGGGTCAATTGGAATTGGAACCCGGGGAACGGGAAACTCTGGAAAATCTCAAATCCTTAATTGACTTGTTAGCGGAATCTTCTCTCAGCAACGGGGCCACCCAAGAGGGTCCCATCCTGGATTTGAGTCTGATTCAACCGATGGATTACTACACCGGCATTGTCTTTGAAGTGGTCAGCGAAACCGAGTTCGGACCGCAATCCCTCGGACAGGGAGGGCGTTACGATCGCCTCTTAAGTCTCTATCATCCCCAAGGAGAAATGATTCCAGGGATTGGCTTTGCTCTCAAGCTAGAAAACTTGCATCAAATCCTGCTGCAAACGGGTCAATTGCCGACGACAACCCCAGCCCCTCATACCTTAGTGGTGCCAACCAGCCCTCGCGCCTATGCGCCTGCCTTTGCTCACGCGCAAACCCTGCGTCAGAATGGGGAGGACATCCCTGTAGAACTGGATCTGTCTCCCTACTCCAGTCAGTCAGCGGTTCGCCAATATGCACGAGATCGCCGGATTGCCCAAATTGCTTGGATTGAAGGGGATGGGAACGCCGAAATCGAAATCCTCGGATAACCCGTAAGCATCTAACGAATCCAGGGGGTGTTCCTAGGGGGAGGACCTCCCAAAAATGGAATCAATCTGTAGGAGTTAATTCATGATTTGGGTTGCGATTTCGCTCACCATAGGCATCGGCATTGGCATCGGAATTAGCCGAGTGATTCCCGGACTCTCCCTGGCGATCGCTCGCCAATTCCAGCCCCCCAACCCAAGCCAGGACAGTCCGGGGTCCTTTGAACCCCAGTTCCTGAATCTGATCGCCCAGATGGATGTTGGGGTCGTGTTGACGGGACCTGAAGGCGAGGTCCTCGTCACCAATCCTGTTGCCTTGACCCTGCTGAGTCTGGATGAAGCGGCAGTCATGGGCAGGCCCTTGTTCTGTGACAATCCTCATCTGTTGCAAGAAGACTGCACCCCCTTTGCGCCAGGAAAATGTCCCATCATGGAGGCGATCGCCACCCAATCCCCCACTCAAGTGATCATCGGCATCGGGGTTCAGTCTCCTCTCACCCCCAATCCCCCTGGCATTCCGGACTCCTTCCTCTCCTGTAATGGCGAACTCGATTGCGATAAATGGTTGCTGGTTAATGCCAATCCGCAAATCGCCTCGAATGGCGGAGTCGAACAGGTCCTCTGTACCTTTAGCAATATCACCGAACAAAAACGCGCTGAAGCCTCCTTGCGGCGACGGGAGAATCGCCTGCGTCAATATAGTCGGGTCCTCGGAGAGTTGGCGAAAAGTCCCAGCCTCAACCAGGGAGATTTACAAGCCTCCCTGGAACAAATCACTGAAGCGGTGAGCCAGACCCTGCCAGTGGAACGGGCTAGTATCTGGTTATATACGGAAGACCGCAGGGCGATTCACTGTATGGAACTTTACGAACGCTCCCCCCAGAAACATTCTGCCGGACTTGAACTCACCGCCATTGACTATCCGGTGTATTTTCAAACCATCGAACAGGAACGGATCTTGGCCGCAGATCAGGCTCAAGAAGACCCCACAACCCGGGAATTTACCGAGGGTTATCTGATTCCCTTGGGGATTACCTCCATGTTAGATGCACCGATTCGGGTGGGGGGACAAATGGTGGGGGTGATCTGTCTGGAACATATTGGCTCCCCTCGCCAATGGCGGGTAGAAGAGGAAAACTTTGCCGCATCCCTAGCTGATTGTGTCGCCTTGGGGTTAGAAGCCAGCGATCGCGCTCAAGCTAGACTCAACTTAGAAAAAGCGCTCGATCGCCTACAAGCGGTGTTAGATACCGTCCCCGGATGTGTCTCTTGGATTGCGTCAGATTTACGCTACCTCGGGGTCAACCGCTATCTGGCGAATTTGTTCGGGCGATCGCCGGCCGAGTTTGTCAATCATCCGGTAGGATTTCTCCAAACTCGCAAAGAATTCCCCCACTTCTTACAGCAATTCTTTCAAAGTTCTCTCCATAAAACTACCGCAGAAATTGGCTTAGACATTGAAGGAAATCTCCGGCAATATTTGGTGGGGGTCGAAAAATACAATCACGGAAAATCAGCGGTTTGTGTGGGAATTGATATCACCGAACTCAAGCAAACCGAACAAGCACTCCGACAAGAACGGGCTTTACTGCGGTCTCTAATCGATTCAATTCCCGATTTAATTTTTTATAAAGATAAACAAAGGGTATATCAACGGGTAAATAAAGCGTTTCAGCGTTTTGCCGCCCGAGAGGAAAGCGAGATTATTGGCAAAACTGATGAGCAACTGTTTCCCCCAGAAGCCGCGAAAATTTGTGCTGAAATTGACCGGCGTATTTTAGCCGAAGGTCAACTCTTGCGAATGGAGGAGCAAGTGGAGCAGTTTGATGGGAGCAAAACCTGGCTCGAAACCATTCAAACTCCCTTTTTTGACCCGAATGGGGAAATTGTGGGGATGATTGGGATTAGTCGGGATATTACGGAACGCAAGAATGCCGAGACTGCACTGCAACAGTCCAAAGATGAATTAGAACAACGGGTGGAGGAACGGACGGCGTTTTTAAAAGAAGCAAACGATCGCCTGCAAGTTGAGGTGGCCCATCGGGAACAGGTTCAAATTGCCTTAAAAGCCAGCAAAGACCAACTTCGGCAATGCTTAATTGCGGCGCGAATGGGAACCTGGGATTGGGATATTCTCAATCATAAACTAACAGGTTCTGCTGAGATGGAAGCGCTTTATGGTTTCGTTCCGGGTTCCTTTGATGGGAAGTATGAGACCTATTTGGAAGCCATTGACCCGGAGGATAGAAACCGGGTTGAGGAGGCGATCGCTGAAATTCTTTCCTCCACCTCAGAACGGTTTGAAATCGAACAACGCATTCGCCTGGAAACGGGGGAATTGCGCTGGTTGAGTGCTCAAGGGGAAGTGCTTCGCAATGCCACGGGACAAGCGGTTAGAAGCATTGGCACTGTGATGGATATCAGCGATCGCAAGCAAGCACAACTCGCTCTCCAAGAGGCTGCCTACGCTGCGGAAACGGCCAATCGCTCTAAAAGTATGTTCCTGGCTAATATGAGCCATGAATTGCGAACGCCCCTGAATGCGATTATCGGTTATAGCGAAATGCTCCAAGAAGAAGCCGATGATGTGGGCTATACGGATTTGGTTCCCGATTTGGAGAAAATTCGCAAGTCAGGAAATCATTTGCTCGTGTTAATTAACGATATTCTGGATATCTCCAAAATCGAAGCCGGAAAAATGGATTTGTATTTGGAGGATTTTAATATCAATGAGTTGATTGAAAATGTGGTGAGTACCGCTCAACCTTTGGTGGAACGAAATGAGAATACCCTGGGGGTGGAGTGCGATCGCAATTTGGGGATGATGTATGCTGACTTGACGAAAGTCCGTCAAATTCTGCTGAATCTTCTCAGCAATGCCGCCAAATTTACTAAAAATGGTGAGATTACCCTTTCGGTTGTCTTATTTTGTCCCACAAACGGGGCAATGCGCTCTGCCTCTAACGGAACCCCCTCCTCTTGGATTCAGTTTGCGATCGCCGATACCGGCATCGGCATTACCCCCGAACAACGACAGCATCTGTTCAAACCCTTCATGCAAGGGGATGCCTCAACCACGCGGGAGTATGGGGGCACCGGATTGGGACTCGCCATTAGTCAACACTTCTGTCAAATGATGGGGGGGGAAATCTCCGTAGAAAGTCAACCCCTGTGGGGGTCCCGTTTTACCGTGATTCTTCCCTGTGAAGTGGTTGAGCCCTAGTCCTAGGGACTGTTTGCTCATGCCGTCCCGTTTTCGATTAAGATCCAAGATTGATAGACCAGTCTATATCTGGACTGGAAATTAATCTGTAAGAGAGGGAACGCCGTGCCACATACCATAGTAACCAACACCTGCGAAGGCGTCGCCGATTGTGTCGATGCCTGTCCCGTTGCCTGCATTCATGAGGGTCCGGGGAAAAATGTTAAGGGGACCGATTGGTATTGGATTGATTTTGCCACTTGTATTGACTGCGGGATTTGTGTACAAGTTTGTCCGGTAGAAGGGGCGATCATCGCGGAAGAACGACCGGAACTCCAGCAGACTCCGCAATAAAGTCCGCAATAAATAAGGAGTGAAATGGCGATCGCAATCGATCACAGAGGTGGCAGATGATTGGGCGGATTTGGCAACAATTGGTGAGGTTTTTTCGGGCCGTTTTGGGAGGGTTGAAAGGCTCATCCCATCGGGCTGAATTGGAACCGAGACGAGACCTTCACCCCCTAAGTAATTCCGAATTAGAGCATTATTTTCTCCAGTTGCTCGATGGCATTCATAAAGGTTGGCAGCAAGTTAAGGTGCGGCGATTTTTTGAAGCTTTTGGCGATCGCGTCACCGATGAGCGATGGAGTAATTGGTTACAGCAATTTGGCAGCAATTTATTAGCTTCCCCCGCCCCCAATCCGGAGCTGGCACGCCGCTTGCAGCGTCTCGGGGAACTGGGATATGGCTCCGTTAGTACCGCTGCTCGTCAAATTGCCACTCAGTTATTGGCAAGGGAAGCTCCCTTTGACATTCACCGGGAAAAACCACCTCACAACGAGGAACCGGCGCAGAATTCAGCCTTGACAGGAACTCAAACCCCTTCACCGGAGTTAAATCTCGGGGAAATAGCCCATCCGGTGGAGAGTTCCGAGAATGCGACACCGGAGTTAGTAACCGAATCCTCTCCATTAGAAACTGCCCCCGGATTAGCGGTGAGTCTGGATGAGTTGGGGACGATTCAAGGGCAAGAAATGCCTGTGGTGATTCAACCCCTGGATGAACCTTTGGATGTGCAAGGATGGTTGACCCGAGGGGTGGAACGCTTGGAAGCAGGGGACGATCGCGCTGCCCTAAATGCCTTTAATCGGGTCATTGAACTCGAACCCAATCATGCAGGCGCTTGGATGAATCGCGGCAATGCCTTGTTTAATTTACAGCAAGCTGAAGAGGCTCTATCCGCTTATGATCGCGCCATTGAACTTCGCCCAGATGATGGGTTTTCCTGGGGTGCGCGGGGGGATGCGCTTTACGATTTAGAACGCATTGATGAGGCATTAATCAGTTGGAATAAATCTTTAGAATTAAAGCCTGATAATCCCGAAGTTTGGTATAATAAAGGGTTGGCCTTGGGGATTAATTTAGGCCAATGGGATGAGGCATTAGCCAGTTTAGAGCAGGCGATCGCCCTCAACTCCAATGATGTGCAATTTTGGTTTTATCGCGGGATTGCTCTATCTAGTTTAAATCAGTTAGAAGAGGCATTAACCAGTTGGGATAAAGTCCTAGAAATGAAACCCGACTTTCGCGATGCTTGGATTAATAAAGGGGTGGTGTTGCAAAAACTAGGCCGCTATTCCGAGGCGATCGAGGCGAATAATCAGGCGATCGGGTTGTTGTCCCACTAGAGGGGGAAGATGGGGGAGATTGGGGAGATTGGGAGAAAGTTTGTAGTAAAGACTTCAGTCGTTACCTCGTGAAGAAAGCGTGAGCTTTCATCACGCCCCTTTGGATGTCCTCCAGTCCCCAAGCAGGTACTTCAGTCGGCAATGGTGGGTGTCACGGCTTGCGCCTTGACACAAGAGCAACGACTGAAGTCGTTACTACGAACGGGGAGAACGACTGAAGTCGTTACTACGAACGGGGAGAACGATTGAAGTCGTTACTACAAACTTTCTCCCCATCCTCCCCATCTCTCTTACCCTAGAGCTTCGTCCCGCATTCAGGGCAGAAGTGATTGGTGGAGGCATTTTTTGCCCCACAATTGCTGCAATAAACTAACTCAACCTGTAAGTCTTTTTTCTTGAGTTCGGGTAAACCTATCATTTGAGCATTACTCTTACCCGGGGCTACCATTGGATAGCAGTTTTCGTTGCGGGTAACATGGACATCGAGGACAAAGGGTCCATCATGAGCCAGCATTTCAGCGATCGCATCCTGGAGTTCGTCCCGGGTTGATACCACCTTCCCTTTCATGCCATAAGCCTGACAGAGTAACGGAATATCCGGCATCCCAATCTCCATGTTGGACGAGGAGTAGCGTTCCCCATAGAAGGTTTCTTGCCACTGACGGACCATCCCTTGCCAGCCATTATTGATAATGACAATTTTGACTTTAATGCCATACTGGGCGATCGTCCCCAGTTCTTGCAGGTTCATCTGGAAGCTGGCATCGCCACTGATACAGATGGTTTGGTGATCCGGTAGTGCTACTTGGGAACCCATCGCCGCTGGGACTCCAAACCCCATTGTGCCTAATCCGGCGCTGGAAATCCATCGACGGGGGCCATTTTTCAGGAACTGGGCGGCCCACATTTGATGCTGTCCCACATCGGTGGTGTAGTAGGCATCTGGTGCTTGCCGTCCCACTTCTACGATCACCTCTTGGGGAGAGAGGGCGGTTTCTGGATGAGGCACTAACAAGGGATAATCCTCCCGCCAGCGCTCAATTCGTCCTAACCATTCTTTCGTTTGATTGGCATCGGTAATATCCCCGGTTTCCCGCAGGCGACGCAACAGATCCATGAGCACTTGCTGCACGTCTCCGACGATGGGAACTTCGGGTCCCCGGTTTTTACCCACCTCTGCGGGGTCGATATCGATATGAATGACTTTGGCGCGGGCGGCAAACTCATCCAGCTTGCCGGTAACGCGATCG
Organism: Laspinema palackyanum D2c; assembly: GCF_025370875.1. NCBI lineage: Bacteria > Bacillati > Cyanobacteriota > Cyanophyceae > Oscillatoriales > Laspinemataceae > Laspinema > Laspinema palackyanum. The sequence continues at coordinate 22,877 of NZ_JAMXFD010000032.1, read as the reverse complement.
TCAAAACGAGCACCGACGGCAATCAGCAAATCGCATTCGCTTACGGCAAAATTTGCGTAGGCGGTGCCATGCATTCCTAACATTCCCAAGGACAAAGGATGATGTTCCTCAAAGGCTCCTATGCCCATTAGGGTGGTGGTGACTGGAATCTGAAAATGTTCGGCGAGTTCTTTAATTTCGTGATGAGCACTGGCGGCGATCGCGCCTCCACCGACATACAGTAAGGGTTTTTTGGCTTGGCGAATTAACTCGATCGCCTGATTAATTTGCCGGGGATTCCCTTTCACCGTCGGTCGATATCCCGGTAATTTAATACTCCCCGGTTCCACGGGCACATAGTCAAACTCTTCTAAACCCACATCTTTAGGGATATCAATCAACACCGGACCGGGTCTGCCGGTACTGGCAATATGAAACCCTTCGGCGATAATCCGCGCCATATCCCGAGGGTCGCGCACCACATAAGAATGCTTGACAATCGGTAAGGTAATTCCATAAATATCCGTTTCCTGGAAGGCATCCGTGCCGATGGCCGCCCGGGGTACCTGTCCGGTAATAATCACCATTGGAATCGAATCCATGTGGGCCGTGGCAATCCCCGTGACTAAATTCGTTGCCCCCGGGCCGGATGTCCCAAAGCAAACCCCCACCTTGCCTGTGGCGCGGGCATAGCCATCTGCCGCATGAGAGGCTCCTTGTTCATGGCGAACTAAAATATGCTGGACATCCCCTGCGGCTTCAAACCGATACAGTTCATCATAAATCGGTAAAATCGCCCCTCCTGGATAGCCAAAAATATGTTTGACTCCGTGACGCTTGAGACTATCCATCAACGCATAAGCGCCGGTTCTACGAGTGGGAACCACGACGGGTTTTGTTTTTCTGTCTGATCTGCTTTCTGAAAGCATGGGCAAACCTCATGTACTCTATGGGAATAGTTGTAAATCCCCCGCTCTTTAGACCGGGGAAGAAAAATAACTCAAGGGAGTAGCTATTTCCCGGCCTCTTGAAGAACGGGTTACGGACGCTACTATAAAAGTTTCTATTTTCATCATGCCTTAAGAGTTAATGAAATATGATGTTTTTTTATTGAGATTTTAGCTCTAGCTTCTCATTTAGTTGACTTCAACCCACTGTGGCCCTTATCTAAGCCCTCTATTTTTTACCCAACCCCTGAGTCCATCATATCGGAGCCCGTTCTGGCCCCCTCCCGCCATCCCAGGCGAACCCCACCCAAGACAGAGGGCAGGGGACCCGAGGTGCAGGTCACTGGATGAGGGCATAGAGCTAGGGGCCTAGGGTTTGAACTGAACCGTTACCTTGTCAAATTAACCGACTTCAAGCCACTGTAGCGAAGGGATTTCTGTTGGAGGCGGTTGAGAGACTGAGGAGACAGCACTTTCTTTATGACTGCGGGGCAGTTGGCGAATATTACTCGGTTGGTTAGACTCGAAGGGAATTTCAATGGTAAACTCGGTGCCGCGATTGGGGTGCGACTCACATCGAATGCGTCCGTGATGTTTTTTGACAATAATTTCATAGCTGATTGCCAATCCCAATCCCGTTCCTTGTCCCACTTCCTTGGTGGTGAAAAAGGGGTTAAAAATTTGGGTTTGAAGTGCGGGGGGAATTCCTATCCCATTATCTGTAATCCGAATCGTCACTACCCCGCCTTGAAGTTGAGTTTTAATGCTGATTTTCCCGGGAACCGTCTCACCGTTATCGGAAATGGCTTTTCTGGGAGAGCGTTGCTGGCGATCGCTCACGGCATCGATCGCATTGGACAACATATTGATAAACACCTGATTGAGTTGTCCCGGATAACAATCGATCGCGGGTAACTCTCCATACTCCTTGCTTAGCTCAATCTGATTCTCCTCCAGGCGATGTTGTAGCATCACCAGGGTGCTTTCAAGCCCTTCATGGATATCTGCCGGTTTTCGGTCCGATTCATCCATTCGTGAAAAATTACGCAAATTTACTACAATTTCCCGAATGCGATCGGATCCTCCTCGGATGGAAGAGATTAAGCGAGGCAAGTCTTCTCGAATAAATTCTAAGTCTAGGGATTCCCTAAAATCTTGAATCGTAATCGGTAGCTCGGGAAAGGTTTGTTCGTACATTTCCACTAAGGTTAATAATCCTTCGGCATATTCAATAAAATGAATCAAATTCCCCGAAATAAAACTGATAGGGTTGTTGATTTCATGGGCAATTCCCGCCACCAGTTGCCCTAGACCGGACATTTTTTCACTTTGAACTAATTGCGCTTGGGTTTGTTTGAGATTATCTAGAGCTTCGGTTAGTTCTTGGGTGCGCTCTTGGACCCGCAATTCTAACTCTTTATTGTACTGTTGGGTTCGCTCGAATTCATAACCTTTGCATAAATTATGATAAGCATTAGAGTGGTAACGCAGTCGAGCAACTAGCTCAATTTTGTCCGGGATTTTAATTAAGTAATCATTGGCCCCTGAAGCAAAGGCTTGGGCTTTTTTTTGGGGTTCTTCCTTTGTGGAGAGGACCACGATGGGAATATTGCGAGTCCCTGGATTAGCTTTAAAGAAGCGCAGGAGCATCAACCCATCAATCTCCCCCATCACTAAATCCTGTAAAATTACCGTGGGCTGAATTTGAGTGGCGAGTTGAATGGCTTGATCCGGGTCGGTACAATAACAAAATTTAATATCTTTTTCCGTTGCCAGCATCCGCCTAATGGCTTCACCGACAATCGGCTGATCGTCTATTAATAAAATAGATACAGGTTGGTCTGAAAGTTCTCTACTCATTGCTGTTTCCCGGAATCGGACTGGAAATTTAGGGTTGGAAAGTAAAGCGATCGCGTGATTCACTTTGATTAATTCTTCACTCGTGACCCTTGATTGCATTTAGGCTCCTAAAATAAAATGGCTCACCCATTGATGGGGTTAGGTTAAATTTTCATGGAATGGACGATCACCCGGGAGTCGTAGAGGCACTCTATTGTCATTTATTGTCATTCCCCTTCTTTTCATTTTTTATACTCCACTATCCTATGTCATCTATCTTTAGGCTTAAAAATATCAACGCCAGTTTCCCTTTGAACTCTCAATCTGGAGAACTGAAGAACAGAGGGGTTCAGCTTTTGTAGATGTTGCGCTGATGAGAGAACAGTAGTAACAATGACTACTGAATTTTGTAAACTTATCATAGAATGGAGTCCAGAGGTAACTTTTATTCGGTGGACAGGGCACAGCTGAAAAAGTTTCCAGTCCATTCCCTCTATTCCCCTGTTGAGCAATCTGATCCAGGGGTAAAGTACAGGGAAAACCAACCGGGGTTCTGTACAAAATGTTACCCCTTTCTCCGAGCCCAGGGGGTACTTGTCGGTTGGCCCAACCTCAGCACCCCTCAAGGGTTCAGACTCCCAACCGGACGCCTTTCTTCTTGGAGTTTAAGACAAAAAAACCACTGGAAATAGCCGAATTTGGTATAAGTGGCTGTTTCCAGTGCAACCCGGATTCTTGTCCGGGAGATTGCAAAACCGTATCCAGGCCCGAGGGTAAATCACTCCCAAACCTAACTCAGAAACTGGATGACTGATTAGAGACTCAGGAGTTTTAGCCCGATCGCCTCGGGAGTCAAACTTTCTTGCACTGCTCCCAATTCGACCGCAGCTTTGGGCATTCCATAGACGATACAACTGCTGGCATCTTGGGCGATCGTTTGCCAACCGGCCGATCGCAAGAGACTTAATCCTATTGCTCCATCTCGTCCCATGCCGGTGAGCAACACCCCTAATCCTTGCCCTGGCCAGTTTTCAGCCAAACTTGTAAAAAAAACATCCACCGAGGGACGATAGGGATTACTCCGGGGATGTTTAGTATAGCCCAGGGTGCGATCGGGGCGCATGAGGAGATGATCGTTGGTTGCGGCGACGATGATTTTACCGGGTTGCGGGGTCATTCCCTCTTGAGCCAAATCGATTTTCAAGCGGGTTTGCTGGGATAACCACTGGACAAAACTGGCGGAAAACTGGACATCGATATGCTGGACGATCGCCACGGCTATTCTAAAATCCTGGGGTAACTGAGACAAAATCTTGGAGATCGCCGTGGGACCTCCCGTAGAAGCGCCGATCGCCACCAGGGAGGGATAGGGTTGAGTCGGATAAGACCACTTGGCAGGAATCGGAGTTCTGGGCTTTTTGCTGAGGGGTTTACCCAGCAATTTATGAACCGTCCTAATTTTTTCCAGGAGGGTTTCTCCCCCTTCGGCATTGCCGTAGTGTCCCAGAATTGGAGTAATCACTACATCTAGCGCGCCATATCCGAGGGCTTCAAATACTTTAGGTAAGTGAGTGTTAATACTAGAGGTGACCAGCAATATGGCACAGGGACAACGACCCATAATTTGGCGAGTTGCCTCTACCCCATCCATCACCGGCATGAAGACATCCATTAAAATGAGATCCGGTCGCACCGAGGTACATTTATCCAGGGCTTCCGCCCCATTCCGGGCCACCCAAAGCAGTTCATAATCCGGCACTGATGTTAAGACGCGCCGTAAGGCTTCTATTGCCAACAGCATATCATTAACAATAGCAATTTTCATATAAGAGAGTTTAAGGTATTGTAATGAACAAATTTTGAAATTTCTCCTATTATATCTAAATTCCCCTCTTTTTCCTTAAATTATTTTTTTAATAAATAACTCAGGCTAAGCATGATTTTTAGGGTCAATTTAAAATAATCCGCTCACCTCGGACTCAACAAGCGTGACTAAATTGCCGATAGTTTCTCCGGTAGATGTTGGCATGGTGGTACTACAGTCATCCACAAAGCCCCCTGTCTGGGCGACAGGAAAGAGGTTTTCCGGCAATGCTGCTCCGAGATTCAGTCCTCCAGTGCGCTGATCCCAGCGATCGCCTCGATCCCGGAGCGATCAACTCTCATCCGCCGTCCCGATCATATCCATGACCGCATTTAAAAAGGTATCATCATGAAAACTACTTTTTGTCAAGTAATAATTTGCCCCCGCTTCTAACCCTAAAAGCCGGTCTTCTTCCCGGTCCTTGTAGGACACAATAATCACCGGAGTAGACTTCAATTTTGCATGGCTTTTCAGGTGGTTAACCAGCTCAATGCCATTCATTCTGGGCATATCAACATCGGTAATAATTAGGTCATATTCCCCGGTTCTGGCGGCATTCCAAGCATCAATACCATTGACCGCGATATCGACTTTATAGCCTTTATTTTGCAACAATTTACGCTCCATTTCTCGGACCGTAATCGAATCATCAACCACCAGAATTTTTTTATGATGTTTGGACTCTTTGACTTGGGTATCCTGGGTAATTTGACTTAACCGGCCACTACTGAGAAGCAGATCCAGCGATCGCACTAAATCTTCCACATCAATAATTAAAACGGGAGACCCATCTTCCATTAATGCTGCCGCACTAATATCTCGGACCTTGCCCAGACGGGAGTCTAGGGGGCGGACCACCAAATCTCGCTCACCGAGGAAGCGATCGACCACTAAGCCATAATAGTTGCTGCGATCGCTCATCACAATCACCGATAACAACTCCTCATTCAGTTCACTCTTTTCTAATTCCAGAACTTGATGAGCACTCACCAGACTAACATTTTGACCATTAAGGCTAAAATATTGCCGGTTTTCCACAACAAAGAGTTCCCCCCGCTTAATCTGAACAATCCGATCAATTCGGGCGAGAGGAACCCCGTAGGGTTCTGCCGAAATTTCCACTAACAGGGTGCGAATCACCGAGAGCGTTAAGGGCAATTGCAGATGAAAACGGGTCCCTTTTCCCAGTTCAGACTGAGCACGCAATAACCCCCCGACTTCTTGCATCATGCCCTTGGCAATATCTAACCCGACACCGCGTCCAGAAATTTCAGTCACCTCCGTAACCGTGGAAAAGCTGGGTAAAAATAAAAATTCCATCAGTTCCGTATCGGTGAGCTGATGGGCAAACTCAGGATTGACCAATTGATTAGCAATCACCTGTTGCCGGACCTCGGCTAAATTGATGCCTCGACCATCATCAGAAATTGTAATCAACAGCATTCCACCGCGATGAACCGCTTCGAGGCGCACAGTTCCTTCCGGGGGTTTTCCTTTCTCAATCCGTTCCCGGGGTGATTCGATCCCGTGGGCGATCGCATTTCGCAAAATTTGAGTCAGGGGAGCTTCTAGCTTCTCTAAAATATCGCGGTCAACCTTGGTAGATTTGCCCATGATTTCAAAATTTACGGACTTCCCTAGTTGTTTAGCTAAGTCTCGCATCATGCGCGGAAACCCCGCAATCCCTTCAGCAAAAGGTCTCATGTGACTGTCAATTACTTCCCGATAGAGACGGTCGGAAAGGTTAGCAAAACGACGGGAAAAAAGTTCGAGTTCGTTGATGCGATTCGTGAGAATTTCTAAGCATTCTTTTTGATGAATTTGAGCGCTTTCTATGTGAGTTTTTGCCAATTGACTCCTTTGAGGGTCGCTCAATGAACTTTCTAATTTTTCTAGGGTTTTTGATAATTCGGTCTGGTGTTTTTTGAGTTTGAGTAGGGAATCGGCAAAGGGTTGTAACCAATTGGCTTCAATCAGGGACTCCCCGGCTAGACCCATTAATCGATTTAAGTTGTCTGCACTTAAGCGGACGACGCGATCGCCACTGGAACCAGAGGAGGAAGGGGATTGCGCCCTCACCGTTGGAGGCGGTGCAGTGTCTGGAAAAGGAACCAGGAGCGGGGAAGGGGGGGGGTCAACGGGGTTATCCTGCGGTTCAGGTGGGGATGGGGGTTCCGGCTCGTGAGCGCCCAATTCTGGGGGAGCTGGGGGAGCTGGGGGAGCTAGGGGAGCTGGGGAGGCAATCTCCTGGATTTGGCTGGCGATCAGGTCAATTTCCGGCTGATGGTGCTGCATCCAGCCTTTTAACTCCGGTTCCCTCACCTTGCTCATACTCAAGAGCAGGTCCACGGCGGAAAGTAGCACATCAATATGGTTTTCTGAAACCACGATTCGACCTTCCTTGGCGGCTACAAAATAGTCCTCCATCCGATGAGCAATCTGGACCGCTTCCTCAATTTGAACAATCCGGGCCGCCCCTTTAATCGAATGAGCACCCCGCATTAACGCTTCGAGTTCTTGGCCGGACTGACTGTGATTTTCTAGGCTTAATAAATTTTCATTTAATAGAGCCGATTGGGTTTCAACCTCCATCCCGAATAAATCGAGCATGGATAATTGACTTAAATCTTGTTCATGGTGTTTCACAAAATCCTCCGTTTCAGAGTAGAAAATACAAATTCTTCATCCAGGTAATTTACTTTTTTGTCTTGCCAGTTTACAATGTATTGAGTATAAGTAATCGGGGCTTTGGAAACCACCGCTGGGACTTCTTCAATCAAATGGCGATCGCATCGGTGAATTCCCTCAATTTCATCTACGGAAAAGACCCAGATATCTCCTTGAATATTCACAACGACCATACGGGAATAAACCGTCCGCGTCAAATTCCCTGGACCGTTTAACGGTTTCGGATAAGTGCCTGGGGGTTCCAACCCTAGGAGATTTCTCAGAGAAATGCAGGGCAAAAGTTCCCCTCGAATATTCACTAAGCCCAGGAGAATTTCGTTAGTTCGGTGGGGTAAGGTATGAATGGTGCAAGGCTGAGTGATTTCTTGGAAGGTAGAGGCGGCCAGGGCTAACCATTCTACCCCGAGGCGAAAGATCAGCAGAGAAAGTGGGTCAAAGAATTCCGCTGTCGCTCGTTGTAGTTGGGGAAGGGTCTGGCGATCGCTCGTTAGGGTTGAGGGGGTTTGAGCGAGTAAATCCGTCCATTCAGCCCGGTAGTTTTCTGGGGCGTCCCGTTCCAATAAACTGCGACCGGCACTGGTATAAACAGGGCAGTTTCGGCAATGGATGACTGTATTGAGTTCGGGACAAGAGCGATCGCCCTCTATTCCGATTTGGTTCCAGCACTTTTCAGTCATAGAGCAACTCTCCATGAGGGGGATAATTTTGCACAGGAGTAATAGTCAGATGCTCGGTCATACTCCATACGGTACTGATAAGTCTATAAAAACGAGCCGCGTCAAGCGGTATTTTTAGGGGCCTGCGCATTGCGCCTCTACAATCCGTTTTTATAGACCTTTAAATACCGTATGGAGTATCATAAGGAGTCGGATGACCCCGGGACGAGAAACCGGGTTTCATTGCCCTTTCTGGGTTAAGAATTGGCAATAATTTTCTCCAAAAACCCGGGTTTTATCATCAGCAATACCCAGACTTTCGGGTTTTTACAAAAATGCGGTCAACCTTACTCCGTCAACTTGACAGGTGTTGGGTTTCCATCGCTCTCCCCTCTGTGTGAGTGAGAGTTGGGGTTCGGCCTCAACAACCTCCTGGGGTCAGGGAGGGGAGCAGAAATAGCGCCGATCGCCCCTTAGATTTGCACCTTGAAAAACGAGATTTCTCGTTGCAATCCTTGAGCGGCTTCATTTAATTGCTCGATCGCCCGATTGGTATCCCGCAGAGATTGGGCCGTTTGTCGGGAGGCTTCACTCAGTTGAACCATTGCATCACTAATTTGTTGAGCCCCTTCCGATTGATCCTCCATACCTTTAGTCACCGCATCAAATCGGGGAGTCAGACTTTGAACCCGCTCAATAATCTTACCAATTTGGCCGCTGATGGTGCGAACATCCTCAACCCCTCGGCTGACTTCTGTGGTGAATTTATCCATTTCCATCACCCCAGTGGAAACAGCCGATTGCATATCTTTGACCATACTTTCAATATCCAACGTGGCGATCGCCGTTTGGTCCGCCAGTCGCCGAATTTCCCGGGCAACCACCGCAAAACCTGTGCCATATTCCCCCGCTTTTTCAGCTTCAATCGCCGCATTGAGAGAGAGCAAATTAGTCTGATCCGCCACTTTGGTAATGGTAGTCACCACACTATTAATGTTATTTGCTTTTTCGCTAATCACCCCCAATTTGGCAGAAATCGAAGCGGTAGCATTAGCTAATTGGCGCATCGTCGTTTCCATGCGAACAATTTCTTGTTGCCCGGTTCCGGCAGCAATTGCCGTTTGTCCGGCGAGTTCCCCGACTTGATCCATTGTTTTAACTAATTCGCCAGAGGTGGCCGCAATTTCTTTAGCCGTGGCGACGACTTGGTTCGTCGAAGCCACTTGTTCTGTCACCGTCGCTTCTAATTGTTTGCCCGATGCTGCAATTTCTGTAGTGGAACTGGTGATTTGAATTCCCGAATGTTGGACCTGACGAATTAAGGAATTTAACTTTTGGGTCATCTGAGCAAAAGCAACCGTTAACCGGCCAATTTCATCCTGAGTTTCCGTCACCTTCACCTGGGTGGTCAAGTCTCCGGAGGAAATCTTTTCCGCGACTCGAACCACCCCGACAATTTTGGCCCCGAGGGGTTTGGCGATCGTGTTGCTAAAATACAGGCCAAAAATGATGGCAGTCAAGGGACCGAGGAGCATTCCCAGCATGACCCAAAAACTACTTTGAGCCACATCTTGTTCGGCCTGTGTGACCACTTGGGCAGCCACCTCTTGATTGTATGCTACGACCTCTTGCAGGGTTTCTTCTGCCGCTTGATAGGCCGGAATATTGATGCGAGCGCGTTGGGCATTCATGCTTTCAAGAACCTCAGCGGCGGCTCTAGCCGTTGCCATTTGGGGGCTATTACTTTGTCGGGCTTCCCATAACTGGATTTGAGTTTCCCAGGGCTGGAAAATCCCGTATGCTTCAAACTCTTGATTGAGTTGAAGGAAGTTTTCATGGAGTCCTTTCCACTGATTCCATGCCTGCATAAACTGGTTATAAAGGCGGTCTTCTTCTGGGTCTTTATTGAGGATATTGCTATATTCAGCAAATCCTTGATTAATTTGTTGCCATGCTCGATTGATTCTTTGTTTGGCAATAGTTCGGCGATCGCTGGTACTGCGGGGATTGAGGAGTAATCGTTCTGCGGCCTGAATTTGGGTCTGACCTTCTTTGATTTTCCATAAGGCGATCGCGCTCGGCATGGCGTTACCTGTAATGGTGTCGAGGCGATTACTTAACCGATGATTTCCCCCCCAACCGACTAGGGCTACAATTAATACAATTAAGCCCATAAATATAAAAGCCGCCAGCATTCGAGCTTGCAAAGAGAGATTCCGAAACATTCTGTTTTTCCTTTGGTGTTGAAAGGGTTTGGATGGGTCTATTAATCTTTACCCCGGAATGAGAGTGTGCTATTTCTCCTGAGAGTTGAGCAGTCTTTGAATCCGCTGTCTAAGGGTACTGGCATGGGTGAGATCTCCTTGAGATTCTTTGAGCAAGAGCAGATGTGTCAAGGCTTCATAGTGATAGGGTTGGAGGTAAACGGCTTTTTCCCAACATTGTTCGGCACGCTCAGACTGTCCTGCGCCTTGGCGGATTTCACCTAATAAGACATAGGCATTGGCATCGGTGCGATGTTGACTGAGGTAAGTTTCGCATAGCTGGGCGGCTTCATACAATTGTCCGACATCCGCTAGATGTCTAGCCTGCATCAGAAGGGACTCAGGGATTGGCTGGGGTGAGGAAGGGGTGTTCGCGGCGATCGCCTCGGAGCTTGGAGGATGTTCTCTTCTGGCTTCTGGGGGGAGTTCCGCAGAAGAAGGGAGTGAGGATTGGGGTGGAAATCCAGGAGAGTCAGAGCGCGGGGGAGTTGGCGGGGGAACCTGGAAGGAAGAGTATTCAGGCTCATCCCCTGGGACATAGAAGCGAGCGGTTCCATCGCTTTTTTGTCGCTTGCGGTAGGCAAAAGTCATGGAATGGCGCAGGGAGATGAATCGCTGCTCAATCATCGGTCCGGCTTCAGCAGAGCCAACAAACAGCAGTCCAGAGGGAGATAATAACCGATTTAACACTTGCAAGGCGCGATCGCGAGCCGCAGGTTCCAGATAAATTAATAAATTCCGAAAAAATATAATATCATAAAGCGGTTTTCCATACAAAAAAAGGGGTTCTAAAAGATTGCCCTGGATAAAATTTACGGTCTCCTTAACTGCCGCTGAAAGTTGATATCCCGGCGCGGTTTCCTCAAAATAGCGGTGGCGAAAGCCTAAATTTTTACTCCGAAAGGAATGCTCTCGATAGAGACCTTGTTTAGCTTTAGCTTGGGCTTTTTGACTGATATCAACGGCGTCAATCGCAAACCTATTCGGAGGTAACCCTGCATCTAGGAGCATCATCGCGAGGGAATAAGGTTCTTCTCCCGTTGAGCAGGGAACGCTTAACAGGCGGAGAATACCTTCTCGGTGGTGGGGTAACCACTCGAACAGGACGTAACGCCGGAGAAACTCAAAAGATTCAGGCTCCCGAAAAAACCAGGTTTCAGGCACAACGGTCTCCTCAATTAGGGCCTGTAATTCCTGGGGAGAACAGAGCCATACATCGAGATAGGTGGTTACATTCTCAACCCCACAAACCTGCATCCGGTCTCGAACGGCTTTGACGATCGCCTGAGAGCCTAGGGTTTTCGGGTCTAATCCGCTCGTATTGCTGAGTTTTCGCTCAATTTCGTCCCAAACCATTGCTATTCAGTCTCCCCAATTGGCGATAGGAATGCTTGTGCTTGCTGTGAAAGTAAATAATCTAGGCGCAACTGCTGGATTGTCCCTTTTTCTTCGTCCATGATGATTTTGCCCAAATAGGCTGCATTTTCTAAGTGAATCCCCTCTCCCTTAAATTGAGATTCCGGGACATTCACCGTATCAGTCACTCGCTCGGCCATTAATCCAATCAGTTGCTCATTCTGGTGGTTTTGCTGATACTTAACCAGAATAATCCGAGTGCTTAAGCAAGAGCGAGAAGAACTCCCTTGAATCAAATGACATAAATCGAGAACTGGAACAATGCTCCCTCGGTAATTAAACAATCCCGCCATATATTCTGGGGCGTGGTATAGTTTTCTCAACTCCACCAGGGGAATGACTTCTACGACCTGGGAACAGCCTAGGGCATACCGATCAGGCCCGACATAAAACAGTAACATTAACATTGTTGAATTTGAGCCTCAACCGGCAACAGAGGAATAGGGGATAGAAGATCCGGATCTCATCAATTGTAGCGTTCCCCCTTTCAGACTGAATCCTCGAATCCCTCCTCAAGTAACAAGAGAGTAACCCGACTTCGGTGCCTGAAGGGCAATTCAAAAATTCCTATTTTCCCGATAAACCGTTTAGTTTGGTTACGCGCTCAATTGTGTAACGACCTCTGCGGTGTTAGCGCCCTTAAAGCGGTCTAATCCGCACACTGGGATTTAATACTCATCCTCCATACGGTATTTAAAGGTTTATAAAAACGGATTGTAGGGGCGCATTGCGCCCCTACAGATACAGATTGACGCGGCTCGTTTTTATAGACTTATCAGTATTGCGAAATGGAGTATCATCCCCAATCTGAGGGTCAATAGTCGGTTTTTTCTCGAACCCACCCGATCGGGTGCGGGTTTTTGCTCAATGTAGGGGCGATTCGGGAAGGATGCCCCTACATTCTAGGGTTGGGTCTCCAAAGGCCGCGTAAGTTCTGGAAAAAACCCCGTTCTCTTCCCCCTAGCAGGCAGCAGAAAACGGGTTTCTTGCCTACAGAAATCTGCTAGTTGCTACAGTGTTTCTGAAGAAACCCGGTTTCTAATCCCTCGGGAATTTAAGCGGTGGTGATATACCCCTTATCTTTGAGATATTGCAGCACCTTGGCGATACTTTCTGCCTCGGTTTCGTCTTTAGTAGAACATACAATATCCGGATTGAGGGGAGCCTCATAAGGGTCATCAATGCCGGTAAAGTTTTTAATTTCCCCAGCGCGAGCTTTTTTGTAAAGCCCCTTGACATCGCGTTCTTCGCAGACTTCCAGAGGCGCATTTACATAAACCTGAACGAAGTCACCAATCCGATGGCGGACTTCTTCGCGGATTTCACGGTAAGGGGCGATCGCTGACACCAAAACAATCACCCCATTGCGGGTTAATAAATGAGAGACAAAACCGATGCGGCGAATATTTTCGTCGCGGTCTTCTTTACTAAAACCCAGTCCCTTCGTCAGGTTTTGGCGAACGATATCTCCATCGAGAATTTCGAGTTGATATCCTTGCGATCGCAGTTCTTTCTCCACTCCCTGGCTAATGGTAGTCTTGCCTGCACCGCTCAAACCTGTAAACCACACCGTGACACCACGCTGTTGCATTTTGACTTAACTCCAGATATTGTGCAATAAACGATTGTTTCTCAACCACCCTTCAAGGCTTTTCGATTGTACAGAAATTTGTCCCCCCTGTTAAATCGCTAATTCCGGGGGTCAGTGATTTGATTGCCACCGCTTTTAAGGATTCAATCTTCGGGGACCCATTCTAAGGGGCAGTCCAGGGTTTGAATCAGAGGACCCAGAGCATGGGAACCACTGACGAAAATTTTCTCCGGTCCTGGGGTCCCCAACCCACTCAGATAACTGCGGATTCCCTGCTCGTTGAGGGCAGTTTTCGCCGCGATTCCCATAGAAACGGCACGACGAGAGACTTCCTCTAAAATGTCTGTGGCTAAGGCGCGATATCCTTCCATCATCGAGATCTGCAAGGTCCGACGGGACCCAATTCCCAACCAACCATTTTCTCCCAAGTCCCGCATCAGGTCATCGATCGCCTCGGGATCAATGACAAAGGTAATGCTTAAGAAGCAATCGGCTTGTTTGGCTTCCTCAAAGGCAAGATGGAGCGCTTTTTCATAACCATACGGGTTGGTCAATACGAGTAAAATTTCCTTCATGTCAACCCCTCAATCCGACTAAGGGCCAATAGAATTGGCTAATGCCCAGAAATACCACAATCGAAATAATATCCAGCCAGACTCCCCAGCGCAGGACCGCCAGAGGACGAACATAGCCACTACTCACGGCGATCGCCAAGGCCGGGGTACTCACGGGCAGCATAAACCCCAACCCAGCGGGAATCACGACCCCCAGGGTCATGGCACGGGGTTCAATCCCATATTTTTGGGCCAGGGCCAGGGCCACGGGTAGAATCACCGCTACAGCAGCAGAATTGCTCATAAATTCAGTCATTGCCAAGGCGATCATGGTGACGGCAGCGAAGATTAGCAACGGGGACTCAATTCCAAAACCCAAGAGGAGTTGGGTGAGTGCGGAAGCGGCCCCGGTATCATTGAGGGCCGCCGACAGGGCGATCGCACTGCCATACATGATAAAAATCCCCCAGTTGACATCTTCTTCGACCTCACCCCAATGTGCCACTCCCAGAATAAACGTTAAGATGACTCCCAACAAGGCAATCACATCTAAACCCCAGCGATCGCCTAGGGTGATCCATAACAAAATGGTCACGATTAAGATTCCTGCGGTCATAATTTCCCGGCGAGAAATCTCCCCAAGTTGCTGATTGCGCTTTTCTAGGAACCGGCGCGCTGTGGAGAGGGAGACTTGTTCGGTTTGTCCCACTCCCTGGAGGACGAAAAAGGCGATCGGTAACAGTACCAGCACCACTGGAGCCACAAACAGGGTCCATTGGGCAAAGGAAATGGTTTGACCTGTGGTATTTTGGAGAATTCCCAAGGCTAGTGGTCCCCTAGCCCCCCCAAGGAGGGTAGTATTTGAGCCAATCACGACGCCCCAGGCGAGGGATAAAAAGGCCGCGACCCCAAAGCCTTTGCCCGGTTTGGCTCCAGCCGCCCGCACCACCTCTAAAATAATGGGAAATAACATGGCTGCCACGGCATGAGCACTAATAAAACAAGACATCAGGGCCGAGAGTCCTAAAATGGCCGCGAGAATCTGGCGCTGGCTGTTTCCATATCGGGTGACTACCGCTAAGGCAATCCGGGTACTGAGTCCCGATCGCATGATGGGACTGGCGAGAATGAAAGCCCCGAGAATGAAAAACACCGCCCGGTTGCCAAAATAGGCGTAGGTTTCCTGGGCGGAAATTGCTCCACTAAAGGGCAGCAAGAACAGGATGACGATCGCCGTAACCGGCAGAGGCAGCAGGGTGGTCCCCCAGGAAAAGGCGGCTAAACCAAAGACGGCAAAGGCGCGTTGGGCACTGGGTTCAAACCCGGGAAGGGGGATGAGTAAGAGGGTGACATAAATCGCCACGGCGATTAAGTAGCCGATCCAGCGATGTTGAAAGAGTTGCGAGCGTTGCAATAAGGCGCTGATGCGCTTGGAGATAAACCCAAAATACTGTTTTAGGCCCATATTTGGTATTCAAAGGGGTGAAGCGCGGTGTTGATGGGAGTCGGTTGAAGTCGCTGGCGATCGGCCAGGAGAATACAGAAGGCTGGACGAGAACGAGTGGGGGATTTCCGACACATTCCGGCTATTATAGGCGATCGCTTTCCCGGTTCTAAACATTTTTCGCGGGGGACTCCTGCTCGGATTCGGTGTCAATGGATTTTAGGATGGATTTAGATTGGCCTCAATCTGGTTATGAGATAATTACAGAATGGAAAAAAAGGTCCGTACTGTCTTTAATTAAGGGCTTTCCGGACTCCTGAGCAGAGGCTGCGCCCAGGCCATCCCAGCAGACCAGAACCCATTACCCAGGTGCTGTTTATGGTTCGTTTGAGCGAGCGCGCGTTTGATATTCTCCGTGCCGAAATCGAAAAATCCAGTGGGACCGATGCCGCCAGCCAAATCCAGCGGCAGATGTAAGCTTTGCGGGTTATAGATTAGAGTGCTATACCTATCGGATAAGAAGGCTATTTTTACGGAGACATAAGCATATTTTGACTTAAAAATCTGCTACATATTATGGAGGCGATCGCCACAAGGCTAAACGCCAAAAAGCCAGTTTTTAAAGAAATCAGTTGCGTAGGCTTTATCTCCATTTAGTTTCTTTTTTATAGTCTAAATTCTCTAGTTAACTGGAGAGTCAAGCCCTAATTTGCGGCGTGCGGATGCGGGCTTTTGGACTTACCCGGCAAGTTTCTCGCAACTTCCCGGCAGCACTCACTTCTAAGCTTTTCCCGAAAAAATGAAATCAGGATGAAATCGACCAACCGAATTAGACAGAATTAGACAGAAATATTATTTATACCGTTAGGAAGATGCAATCGCGCCTCGCAACTTGTTAATCTGAGAGGGGGACAAGACAGCTAGACCGATTGCTGTACAAGGGATAGAGCGTTTAGTCATTGCCGAAAATGCAGAAAAAATACTACTCAGGCAGGAAAGAAAAAATACCACAGCATAAAAATGCAAGTGGTCATCGAATCAAGAAACTAAAGAGATTATTTGCCTAAATTTTGGACCGGGCCATTGCCATGATTTCAACTTGTTTAAAAAAAGCCAGGTCCATTTTAATCCAGAAAACGTCATTGGCATTCCCTTGGCGGCAGGAATTGCAGCACCGTTCGGCATTATCTTATCGCCTGCTGTGGGTGCAGTCCTGATGAGCATTTCGACGGTTATTGTTTCAATTAATGCCATGTTGTTACGGCGCGTGCGTTTGCATGATTAGGTATAGAAGAGATTGTGAATCGCTTACCCAAGATATTAATATTTGAGAGTTAAATACGGTACAACAAAATGCAAGTCAACAAATCTCATCAGTCTGTGGTTCTTGAAAAAGAGGCCGCAAAAAAATTGAAATTTGGCAAGAATAGTGGGTTTAAGACAGAACTAAAACGAAGGGTTGACGAACTTTTTCAAAATCCTGATCGCAAGGCTCGTGATTGTCCACAAATGTATGCGAAAACTATTATCTTGTTGTTTAGCTTTTTCGGATTATATTCTCTATTAGTTTTGGTAGCTCAGACATGGTGGCAGGTAATTCCCTTGTGCATTATGCTCGGTGTCGTTACCGCAGGCATTGGTTTTGGTATTCAACATGATGGCGCACATCACGCATATTCCGATTCGCTATGGGTTAATAAGCTCATGGCGATGAGTTTAGATTTGATTGGCGGCAGTTCTTATCTTTGGCATTGGAAGCACGATGTTCTCCATCATACTTATACCAATATTGCTGGTTATGACAAGGATTTGGATGTGGGAATTTTTGGGCGACTTTCTCCTTCTCATCCGCACTTAGCCTTCCATCGTTGGCAACATTATTATTTGTGGTTGTTGTATGGATTTTTAGCGATTAAGTGGCATTTTTATGATGATTTTTATTGTCTGATCGCTGGCAAAATTGGCGATCGCCGCTATCCACGTCCTAAGTCTAGTAATCTAGTGATATTTTTTGGTGGCAAACTGGTATTTTTCGCGCTTGCCTTTGTGATTCCCTTACAATTTCATGGGCTATGGCAAGTTTTAGCGAGCTATGGATTAGTAGCTTTCACCTTGGGAGTAGTGTTGAGCGTAGTATTTCAATTAGCTCATGTGGTCGAAGAAGCCGATTTCCCATTACCAATTGCCGAGTTGAGTCTCATTGAGAAAGATTGGGCGGTGCATCAGCTCGAAACAACGATAAACTTCTCTCGGAATAACCATTTTATGACATGGTTTATGGGTGGATTGAATTTTCAAATTGAGCATCATTTATTTCCCAATATCTGCCATATTAACTATCCTGAAATATCTAAAATCGTGGAGCATACTTGTCGAGAATATGGAGTGAGATATAACCAACATATTTCTTTTTGGTCAGGATTATCATCCCATTATCGTTGGCTACGAAAAATGGGAACTACTTTTAGATTTTTTGAGCCTTTTTCGGCAAGAGCGATCGATAATGGTTCCGATGCCCCAGGCACAATCTTAAATGATTGCAGTGAATAATTTCGTCTGCAACTTTTTGTTTTTTACTAATATTTGAGAGTTAAAAACATGACAGATCATCAATCTGATAATTTATTCCCAATCGAAAAACTTGACGATTTGATTCGTCCTTTTATTGTGCCACCAGAACGAAAAATTTCTCTTGCCAAAGACTACGATCCAGGCTATAAAGCCGATCACCTCAAAAAGTCGAAAGCTAAAGGTCAATTAAAGGAAGGTATTGATGCGTTAGCTGAATATCAGGATGTTCTCTATGCCGAAAACACCCATGCTGTGCTAATCATCTTTCAGGCTATGGATGCGGCGGGAAAAGATAGTACCATCAAGCACGTTATGTCTGGGATTAATCCTCAAGGATGTCAAGTGCATAGCTTTAAAGCTCCATCTACGCAAGAGTTAAACCATGACTATTTGTGGCGATGTTCTAAGGCTTTACCCGAAAGAGGACGAATTGGCATTTTTAATCGTTCTTATTACGAAGAAATTTTAGTAACAAGAGTACATCCAGAAATCCTAGAGCAGCGATCTCTCCCGGTTAGCATAACTGATAATGATATTTGGAAGCGCCGCTTTCAGGAAATCAACAACTTTGAGAAGCATCTGGTCAATAATGGAACGATCATCCTCAAGTTTTTTCTAAATGTATCTAAAGAGGAGCAGAAAGACCGTTTTTTAGAACGGATTAATCGCCCTGAAAAGAATTGGAAATTCTCTGAAAATGATGCAAATGAGCGTAGCTTTTGGGATGACTATATGGCTGTCTATGAGGATATGTTCAATCACACCAGTACAAAATATGCCCCTTGGTACATTATCCCCGCCGATCATAAATGGTTTACTCGTCTGGTTGTGGCGGGGATCATTTACACCCAGTTGAAGGAACTGAATCTCAAATATCCTACGCTTAGTAAAGAGCAACATCAAGAGCTTTTGAATGCGAAGAAAATTCTGGAGAGCCAGAAATAAGGATGAGAATTGGTTGATTTTAGCGATCGCCAATGGTTTACTCGCCTTGTAGTAGCTGGCATCATTGACACCCAGTTTATTCTATTCCCTTCTTCCCCTTCTTTCCCGACGCCCTAGCCCCTAGCCCCTAACCGCTGAAAGCGGTTGCTATACTATCGATGAAATACGCTAAGTTAGCTAAACTGTGGGACTCATTAAATTCCAGTTTCTGGTTTGTGCCAACCCTGATGGTGTTGCTGGCGATCGCCCTTTCCTTTATTACCATCTGGATTGACCACAGGCAAGAAGCCACTATCATCGAAAACATAGACTGGGCTTATTCTCTAGGGCCTAATGGTTCACGGGCCATTCTTTCTGCGATCGCGGGTTCAATGGTGACTGTTGCTACCACTGCCTTTTCTATTACAATCGTGGCACTTCAGCTTGCCTCTTCCCAGTTTGGGCCGCGCTTGCTGCGGACCTTTATGCAAGACACGGGCAACCAAATTGTACTGGGAACTTTCATTTCCACGTTTGTGTATAGCTTGATGGTGCTGCGAACGATCAATGGGGTGGAAAAAGATGAGTTTGTCCCTCACCTGGCAGTGACCATCGGCCTTGGCTTGGCGATCGCCAGTGTTGGCGTATTGATTTACTTTATTCATCATTCAGCCTCATCAATTCAGGTCGATCAGATCATAAAACAAGTGGGGTCTGATCTTGATGTTGCGATCGATCGGCTCTTTCCTGACAGAATTGGACGGAATACATCAAAGCATCTAGAGGAGGAGAGCCTAGCCGCTATTCCTGCTGACTTCGATCGAGTTGCCTGTCCTATTAAGACTATCGCCAGTGGCTACATTCAAACGATTAATGACAAGCAACTGATGCAGATTGCGACAGAGAATAATCTGTTATTGCGGGTTCAGCAGCGTCCTGGTCGCTTTGTGGTAAAAGGAAGTGAAATTGTACGGGTCTTTCCTGAAGAAAAGGTAAACAAAAAGCTTGCAGTCCAGATCAACGAGGCTTTTGTTCTCGGTTCACAGCGCACAGAGCAGCAAGATGTGGAGTTTCCCATCGACCAACTGGTTGAGATTGCAGTACGCGCCCTTTCTCCAGGTATTAATGATCCGTTTACTGCCATCCGCTGCATCGATCAACTGAGCGCGGCTCTTTGTCATTTAGCCCAAAGAGAAATTCCTTCTCCCTATCGCTACGATGACCACAATCAGCTTCGGATCATCGCTGAACCGATCTCGTTTGCGGATGCGACGGATGCGGCTTTCAACCAGATTCGGCAGTATGGAAAGTCGAGTGTTGCGGTGACGATGCGTTTGTTAGAGGCGATCTCGGCGATCGCGCCTTTTACTCACCGAATACCAGACCGAACCACACTACAGCGTCATGCCGATATGATTGAACGCGGTAGCCAGGAAGGAATTGCGGAGGAGTTAGACTACGAAAATGTGAAGGAGCGGTATCTGGCTGCGGTGAAAGCGATCGGTCAAGTTTAATCAAGAAGAAGAAGGCGATCGCTTGTTGTGGGGATGAGATTGAAGGAGGCGATCGCTTATTGATTATTAATCTTTAGCGGTCGCCTATAGCTTCTCGGAACTCATCAACGAAGCAAATAAATCATTTTTGATTGCCTAATCTGGGCTAAAAACAGACAATTTTAATAAGCGTATCTGCTTCGGTATAATGTCGGCATTCATGTGCGCGACTTCCCCGTGAGGTGAACGCTTTGTTAGGCGAATATTTATTGCCGATTCACTGCTGAACCTCAATCAGGTCTTGTTCATTTAAAAATTGAAAAAAACGATCATGAATATTTTTACTTCTTGTAATCACCTGGTTTTCGTCAAACTCCTTCAACTCAATAATATTGTTAATTTCATGAATTTGGCTTGGGTCTTTACATTTCCCACGACGCTGTATACCACTATATATTTTCTTCTTATCTTCAAATCGGTAATCAGATGCTCTTATATTTATACTTTCTTCCAGAAGTATTTTATTCCCCAAGGATTCAAGATTGCTCTCGTTTTTTAAACCACCTTCGATATCTTGTCGCTTTCTCGAATAGATATGTTCGATATCGAATCCTTGCTTCAAATCAAGGAGTTTTTGTTCTGGGAAAGAATGGGCATACCAAGTTATCATGGAGCGTGTAATTGACCTTTTGTTCGTAAATGTATAATTTTCAAATTGAGCGCGAGATTGAGTCTCATTAAACTTATACTTTGAAAAAGTAGCGATTGACCCATTAACAATGGTAATCATTTCATCGTACACAGGAGTACGAAGGGCATTTACTCCAGGATTAGTTATTGCGTATGCAAATATAAAAGCCGTAATTCGATCAAGGAAAGTGCCAAAAGCGCTTTCCTCCAGAAGACCTTCGCTGTTCTTGTTTTGCAAAAAATAGACAGATGTAATATTTTGCCACATTCCATTTGGAGCAAAATGTAGTACAAACAGTTTTTTAAGAATGCTATCCGAGAATCGTCCTTTGTCTTGAAGGATGATACTTTTCCAAAAAATAGCCAGTGTTTTTAGATCACCTATAGTATTTTCTTTCTTTAAGTATTGATATTTATTCCGTTCATAAAACTTTCGCAGTGATTCCGTAGTTGAACTTTTATTTCCTTCTTTTGCTCGCAGAAAATACATATATCGAGAAAATAGATCATCCATTGGTGTACCACTTATTGGATGAAACACTGTATTTGATAATTCCTCAAGTTCTTTCCAGTCCTTGATAAATTCATCTTTCTTATTGGAGTCGCTAAAGTATTTATAAAACTGGGCTTTAAAAATATCAGCATCTGAAAGTGGAAGACCCCGATCGTTTAGTGTCGAAAAAATTCGTAATGCCGTATCTTGGGACTCTGCCTCAATAGGTAAAAGAATACAGTTGTCTAAAATTCGAGTAGGAAAATATGGGAAATAACTAGCAAAACCTTGTAAAAAATCTTCTATTTTATTTTGAAAGAATTTGTAATTTTGAACGTATTGACTCTTGGCGCCAGCCTTTATATCGCCAGTCCTTAGCAGGTCAAGAAATTCATCTTTGTCGTTGTCGGTAGCTACTTCGGAGTCTATTTTTAATAGTGATTTGTCTGCGCTACCAAAGGTGTCAGTTTTCCATATACACTTCTCAATTCGTTCCCTAGTACGCCTAGAATTTATGTCCTGCATATTTGAAAATTTGTCATAAAAGGCACGAAGGATTAATAATAGTGTAGTAAGTCGCTGTTGCCCGTCAATCACCTCTGACTTCCCATTTTCATTTTTAAATGTAACTATTGATCCAAGAAAATATTCTTCTTCGTCACGGTTGAATTCATCACAATTATTATTGGGAAAAGAAAATAAAAATAAGTCATCCCAAAGAGTTTGACATTGTTGATCATCCCAAGCATATGGTCTTTGGTAATCAGGGATGAGGAAGTCAGATTTTTTGTGCGACAATAAGTCAAATATGGACTTTTGATCAACATTGAGTTTCGACATTTATGTCCTCTGTTTTCGGCTAACGGACTAATTGAGTTCCAGAGAAATTTTACTCTTCACCAGAAGACTACGCTTTTGCCCACACCAATGATGTGTTATGCACTGATCACCTCAAAAATCATCTATTAAAGGCGATCACCATTACCATAATTCGTAATATCTAGGCGATCGCATCAACATTCATCTCCATAAAGTGCGATCGCCGATCTTTTAGCTTGGGTTAAGGAACGCAACCCAACGAGAGAAAATGATAACCTCACTGTGGGTTACTGCGTACCGACTCAAGTTTTATCACCGATCTGGTAGGAAAATTATAACTCTGTTTTTGGCTAATTGTCAAGTCACCACGATTACTTGTTCTGATGAAGCACAATATCCTCAATTATCTATCTGCTAAAGGGTTTGCGGTATGCGATCGCTATTATTGTGAGTCTTGATTTTTGGGGCGATCGCTTAACGATTATTTGTCTTTGCATCGGGACACATTCTGAAAGGAATTGCCAATAACTTCTCGGTACTCAACAACGAAGCAAACCATTATTGACTACTCCCCGGTCTTAAGACGCGGGTGCGACTCGTTCGCTAGAAACCAATACTAGCAATAGATTGGGGGATTAGCGGCAA
>NZ_JAMXFD010000031.1:49785-79648 GCF_025370875.1 Laspinema palackyanum D2c | reverse complement strand
CAGATTTAACCACTCAAGAACATTGAAGATTTTGGAAATTCATTAGATAAATTTATCACCACAAGTCCTAAAGAGCCATCTAAAAAATGGCTCTTAGGTTTGATTAAAATAGCTGGCTTCAAGTTGATAAGAGAAAAATGTGAATTTTTAGCGGGTCATGGGTGGAGCTAAATTGCCCAATAGGTTGCTCCATTATGGGGTAGGGATTACACCGGGGATTCTTAACATCACGTCATGGGGTTGCTCCTGGGGAACGTTAACAAAAGGGGTGACCTTGCCCTGTGGTTTTTAGGAAAACATAAAGAAAATATAAAAACTGCCAAATAGACTACAGAATTCCTGGCCCCTGGATCCGTTAGAGTCTAAAACAGGAGAGGGGTGAGCGACGCTTTTTGAAGTTGGAGTAAATTTAGTCAGAAAAATAAGGATAATTAGAGAATGCTGACTCAATCTAGAGGCGGGCAACTAGAAATGGTACCTCAATATTCCAAACCACCTACAACCTCCAGTGCGATCTCATCCCTGCGATCCGGTTCTCAGGGGATGAGTATAGCAGTGACCCTGATTGGCTTGATTGTTCTGTTGGGTTGGATTTTCAATATTCCCCTCCTCAAAAGTGTTTTGCCCGGGCTAGTGACGATGAAAGCAAATACCGCCATTAGTTTTATTCTGTGCGGTCTTTCTCTTTGGCAATTGGGACGTAAAAAAAATTTCCAATCCGGGGATAAATCACCCCAGGGCAAGGGGCTAGGACCGAGGAATAAGAGGGGGATAGGCATTCTAAAACCTGTGGTTCAAATTGTGGCCTCAATCCTACCCAGTTTATCCTACTTAACCATTCTCATTGGGGTGCTAACCCTCCTCCAATATATCCTAAATATCAATTTTGGCATTGACCAATTCTTCTTTCAAGAAACAGCAAATGCCGTAGGGACTTCCATACCTGGGCGAATGGCTCCTAATACCGCTTTTAATTTTGTATTACTAGGTTTTGCCCTGGTTTTATCCTACCAAAAACGCTATCGGATGGCCCAGTATTTGAGCGTGATCGCTTGGACGATCGCTTTTTTAGGATTACTCGGATATCTGTATGGTATTTCGGCCTTTTATGGGCTCGGACGCAGTACCGAAATGGCATTGCATACGAGTGTAGGGTTTATCTTACTGGCGGTGGGGATTTTGTTAGCTCATCCGGACCGGGGACCCGTTGCCTTATTGACCAGCGATCGCACCCTGCGCCTACTGATGCAACCCCAGGCGATCGCTGCCTTAGTTCTTCCTCCCTTATTGGGGGGATTAATCCTCCAAGGGACACAATTGAATCTCTACGATCGCGGGGTCGGGATTGCCTTGTTAAGTGTATTTAATACCATCCTCTTAGCGATTGCGATCGGGTGGAATGCCCATACCTTGAGCATCATGGATGCTAGACGGGAACAAGCGGAACGAGAAAGATACCTGATGGCGATCGCCGCTGCACGCACCGAAGAACTCCAGAAAACCTTAATTGAACTACAACAGGCTCAAATCGAACAAAAGCAAGCCGAACAAAAATATCGCAGCATCTTTGAAAATGCCGTGGAAGGAATTTTTCAAAGTACCCTCAACGGACGTTACATTACTGCCAATCCCATGTTAGCCCAAATCTATGGCTATGATGGACCGGAAGAACTCATAGCCAGGGTTAATAATATTGAATCTCAGATTTATGTAGACCCAAATCGCCGTGCCCAATTCGTGCGCCTCGTCCAAAAAAATCATGCCTTTCGGAACTTTGAATCTCAGGTTTATCGCAAAGATGGCAGCATCATTTGGATTTCGGAAAATGCACGGGTTATTCGCAACGCGGAGGGCAAAATTATTGGCTACGAAGGCACAGTGGAGGACATCACGCAACGCAAACAAGCCGAAGAACGGCTGGAAAACTCTCTGTCTTTATTGCAGGCAACCCTCGAATCAACAGCGGATGCAATTTTGGCGATCGACCGTCAGGGTCACATCACCAGCTATAACCAAAAATTCATTGATTTATTGCCAATTTCCCCCTCTTGGCTGTCCAGGGGAACCTTTAAGCAAGGTCTAAAAATTTTATTGCCTCAGTTAAAACAGCCCCAAGGCTGCCTTAGTCAAATTAGAAAATGGCGCGAGTCCCCCAATCTGGAATTTTGGGATACTTTGGAATTTAAAGAAGGGAGAATTTTAGAGTGTTATTCTCGCCCGCAGAGGGTGGGGAATTGTACCGTGGGACGAGTTTTTAGCTTTCGGGATATCACCGATGCAACTCGGGCTCAACAGCATATTCGCTATCAAGCCTTTCACGATTCCCTCACGGATTTACCCAACCGAACTTTATTAAATGAGTGCTTGGTGGAAGTCTTGGAACAGGCCAAAAATAGGGACAGTGGGGTAGCGGTGATGTTCCTAGATTTGGATCGGTTTAAGACAATTAACGATACTCTTGGTCATGCGATCGGCGATAAATTATTACAAGAGGTAGCCGCCCGACTAAAAGCCGCCTTGGGAGACCCGAATATCATCGCCCGATGGGGGGGAGATGAATTTACCATCATTCTGCCCGAAATTTCTTCGGGGGTCTGCGCCACTCAGATTGCCGAAGAGATTATCCAAACCTTCAAGCCTGCGTTTTTCATCGAAAATCACCACCTTCATATCAGTACCAGTATTGGCATTGCCCTCTATCCCCATGATGGAGAGGATGGGGAAACGCTCATCAAACACGCTGATTCGGCCCTCTATCGAGCTAAGGAAAAAGGCCGCAATACTTATGAAGTTTATACCCATTCATTCGACCTGCTCGCCAGTGAATTATTAGACTTGGAAAATAGGCTACACCGGGCATTAGAACAGGGTGAATTTATGCTGGCTTATCAGCCCAAGGTGAATATTAAAACCGGAGAAGTTAAGGGAATGGAGGCATTAATCCGCTGGAACCATCCGGAATTGGGCTTAGTTTCTCCCGCAAAATTCATTCCCATCGCCGAAGAAACGGGGTTAATTATGCCCATTGGAGAATGGGTCTTAAAGACAGCTTGCCGTCAAAATCAAGCTTGGATTGAATCCGGTTTATCAGAGATACCTGTAGCAGTGAATCTCTCCGTTCGACAGTTCCAAGAACCGGATTTAGTCCAAAAAATTGCTCAAGTCTTGGAGGAAACGGGGTTAGACCCCCAGTATTTAACCCTAGAAATTACGGAAACTGCCGCCATGCTGGATGTGGACTTTACCCGCAAGTTGTTACGCGAGTTAGAACAGATGGGGGTGAATATTGCTCTGGATGATTTTGGGACTGGATATTCTTCTTTGAGTTATCTGAAACAGTTTCCCCTCCATACGTTAAAAATAGACCGCTCGTTTGTCAAAGACTTGACGGAAGAACCGGCAGATATTGCGATCGCCCGTGCGGTGATTGCCTTGGGACATGGGTTAGATTTAAACGTGGTGGCCGAAGGGGTAGAAACTCAGGAACAATTAGATTGTTTGCGAATGCTAGACTGTGAAGAAATTCAAGGCTATTTCTTCAGTCGTCCCTTATCCTCGGAAGATGCCACTCACCTGTTACAGCGAATGCGCTTACAGCAAGAGGTTTCGATTTAAATAGGGGAATTGGGGTGGATTTTAACTTGGAATCCGGCTGTACTCCTACAACCGGATGACGCCGGGTGAGGAAGGCGGATCCGGTCCGATATTTATTTCCAAAATTGGGAACTTAAATCCTTTTTTAAGCGTACAGTTTAAATAGACTTCATCCCGCCCCAAAATCGGTTTAGGTGGGGAATTTAATGAGTCTGTCTCACTATAAGTTAAAATTTTGTAACAGGAGCGGGAGGAGAGAAAAATGATTGAACTGAGTGGCTATCAGATAGGGGAAGAAATTTACCGCAATAGCAAGCGAGTGGTGTATCGAGGTATTCGAGAGGCGGATGGGTTGCCGGTGATTTTGAAAGCCCTAGGGACGGACTATCCTAGTCCGACAGATATCGCTCAACTCCATCACGAATATGAAATGACCAAAGATTTAAAGTTAGGGGGAATTGTTGAGCCATTAAGGCTGGAAATGAGCCGTAATCTGCCGGTTTTAGTTTTACCCGATACCGGGGGAAGTTCTCTGAAAACATTTTTAAACCAACAGCGGTTAGATCCGGAGACGTTTTTGAATTTAGGGATTCAATTGGCCCAAACTTTAGGGGAAATTCATCAACACCATATTATTCATAAAGATATTAAACCCAGCAATATTATTATTCATCCTCAGAGTTTAGAGGTGAAGTTAATTGACTTTGCGATCGCCTCTAAGTTATCGCGAGAAACGGCGGCTGCGGTTCATCCCAATAGCCTGGAAGGAACCCTCGCCTATATGTCCCCAGAACAAACGGGGCGGATGAACCGGGCGATCGACTATCGCACGGATTTTTACTCGTTAGGGGTGACCTTTTATGAAATGCTCACGGGGGAATTGCCTTGTCAATCGGACGAGGCGATCGAGCTAGTTCACTGCCATATTGCTCGGATGCCCGTTCCCCCGAATGAACGGGTTTCGGAGATTCCTGTCGCGGTTTCTAACCTGGTGATGAAATTATTGGCAAAAACCGCCGAGGACCGCTATCAAAGTGGGTTTGGATTGAAGGTAGATTTGGAACATTGCCTAAAACAATGGCAGGAAAAGGGCGGAATTGATGAGTTTAAGTTAGGCCAAAGAGATTTTTCGAGAAAATTAGAAATTCTCCCCAAATTATACGGGCGGGACCGAGAAAGGGCGCAAGTTTTATCTGCGTTTGAACAAGTCTGTGGGGGAGCAACTGAACTGATTTTGATTTCGGGGTATTCTGGGGTCGGTAAATCCGCTTTAGTACAGGAAACTCAGAAACCTTTAGTGAAACATCGGGGCTATTTTATTGGCGGCAAGTTTGACCAATTTCAGGTAAATATTCCTTATGCTGCGGTGATTCAAGCCTTTGCATCCCTGGTCCGGCAACTGCTGAGTGAACCTGAAGCCCAGATTAAAGCCTGGAAAGAGAAAATATTAGGGGCGATCGGAGAAAATGGCCAGGTAATTATCGAGGTGATTCCTGAAGTAGAACTGATTATTGGCCCTCAACCAGCATTGGTATCCCTGCCTCCGACAGAATGTCAAAATCGGTTTAATTTAGTTTTTCAAAATTTTATCAATATTTTTACTCAAAAAGAACATCCCCTGATTCTCTTTATTGACGATTTACAGTGGGCTGATTTAGCGTCTCTGGAATTAATTAAGCGAGTGATTAGCGATACTCAAAATCACCACTTGTTGCTGATTGCTTCTTATCGCGATAATGAGGTCACTGCGACTCATCCCGTGGGGTTGACTTTAGAGGATATTAAAAAGACCCAGGTCCGGGTGACCGAAATCAATCTCACCCCATTGAATGTTCATCATGTCAATGATTTACTGGCAGAAACGTTAAATTGTACGACAGCCAAATCTTTTGACCTCGCCAAACTGATTTTCAAGAAAACCCAGGGAAATCCTTTTTTCTTAACCCAGGTTTTAAAATCTTTAGAACAAGACCAGTTGTTAAAATTCAATTGGCATAAAGGCAGTTGGGATTGGCAAATCAGCCAAATCGAAAAAATTGGGATAACCGAGAATGTGGTAGAGTTAATGGTTAGCAAAATTCAAAAGTTGCAGCCCAGGACGCAAATGGTTTTAAAATTAGCCGCTTGTATCGGCAACTGCTTTGATATGGAAATGCTATCCATTGTCAATGAGCGATCGGCTCATTTGACGAGTCGAGATTTGTGGGAAGCCATTCAAGAAGAATTAATTCTCCCCTTAGCTACAACTCATATCCTGTCGCGGGTTAGAGAACCTCGTAATGGGGAAAAAGTCTGCTACCAGTTTTTGCACGATCGCGTCCAACAGGCTGCTTATTCCCTGATTCCAGAAGACCGCAAAAAAGAAACTCATTGGCAAATTGCTTATCTCCTGTTAAGCAATACTCGGCCTGAAACTATAGAAGAAAGTATTTTTGAGATTGTCAATCATTTAAACTATAGCTGTGAATTAATAACAAGTTATGAACAGAAAAATAAATTAGTTAAATTAAATTTAAGAGCGGGTCAGAAAGCGCTATCAGCCAATGCTTATGAATTGGCTGATACCTATTTTCAGATTGGGTTAAGACTTTTAGGACAAGATAGCTGGGAGGCTGATTATCCAACGACTCTAAGGCTACATATCCAGGGGGCTTATGCGGCTTACATCAATACGGATTTTGACCGAATGGAGGCGTTGGTAAAAATTGGTTTAATCCAAGCCCAATCCACCCTAGATCAAGTTAATTTTTATGAAATCAGAATTAAAGCTTATAGCTCTTGCAGCCAGCAACTGAAAGCATTAGAAAATACTCGAAAAGCCCTTGAATTATTAGATATTTATTTACCAGAACAGCCAACCTTCGCAGATATTCAAGTTGGGCTGGATGAAATATCCAACCAATTAACGGGAAAAGATGTCCAAGATTTAATCAATTTACCTGAAATGTCCGCGGCTCATCAAAAAGCAGGGATGCGGATTCTCAATAGTGCGATCGCCCCAGCCTATCAAGTTGCACCCCTGCTGTTACCCTTGATTGTCGTTCAGGAAATAAATTTATCCCTAACCTATGGCAATACCGATGAATCCGCTTATGCATACGCTTGTTATGGCCTAATTTTATGTGGGGTTGTTGGAAATATTGAAACCGGCCATCAATTCGGTCAATTGGCCTTAAAAGTTTTAGATAAATTTAATAACAAAGAGCTAAAATCCCGGACTTTAATGGTGGTCAATAATAATGTTCGAGTCTGGAAAGATCCACTGAAGGAAACCATTCCCCCTTTGCTGACGGCTTATGAGACCGGCTTAGAAAATGGAGATTTAGAGTATGCGGGTCTTTCGGCTTACAATTACTGCATCACTTCTTATTTTACTGGAAAAGAACTCTCTCAATTAGAATCGGAGATTGCTTCTTATAATTCTTTACTTGTAAAATTCAAACAAACCACCACTTTAACTTATTGCCAAATGTGTTGGCAGGTAGTTTTAAATTTAAGGAATAAATCAGACAATCCGGTGCACCTTTTCGGGGAAGCTTATAACGCAGAGACGATGATGCCGATCCATGAACAAGCCAGCGATCGCTATGCCCTCTGTTGTTTATATTTGCACCAACTCATCCTAAGCTATTTATTTCGACAACCTGAACAGGCGGTGGTAAATGCGGGTCTTGCTGCCAACTACTTAGATGCGTTAACGGCGGTTTATACTCTGCCTCTGTTTTATTTCTACGATTCTCTCTCCGCGTTAGCGGTGTATCTCCAGGCATCAGAATCTGAACAAGCCCAGATTCTGGTCAAGGTAGATATTAATCAAGAGAAAATGAAAATATGGGCCAGATTTGCGCCGGAAAATTTTCAACAAAAGTATGAATTAGTCGAGGCAGAAAAAGCGCGGGTTAAGGGAGAAGTGTTAGAGGCGATGAATTTTTATGACCAGGCGATCGCTACGGCACAAACTAATAACTATATCCAAGAAGAAGCCCTCGCCTGGGAATTGGCGGCAGAGTTTTATGAACAGATTGGACGAGACCCTATTGCGGGATTTTATCGAAAAAAAGCCCATTCCTGCTACTATCGCTGGGGCGCATTGGCTAAAGTCGAGGATTTAGAACGGCGATTTTCTGACTTAAACTCTAAAACTAGAGAAGTAAGCACGACGGAACTTCAGACCCATAATTATACAGAATCAAAAAGCAGTGGTTACGATATATTGTTAGATTTGAGTACAGTCATCCAAGCGACTCAAGCTCTGATTGGCGAAGTACAGCTAGACAAATTATTGGCGAAGTTGATGCGTCTTTCTCTCGAAAATGCGGGAGCGCAAATGGGGTATTTGCTCCTCAACCAAAATGGTAATTTTGTGATAGAAGCATCGGGTAAGAGTGAACAAACTGAGATAGCTGTTCGACAGGCGATCGCGGTGGAAACTAGCTCATTTTTACCCCTGTCCTTAATTAATTATGTCCGTCGTACCCAAGAAGATATCGTCCTCAATGATGCCAGCCAAAATAACCAATTCACCAGTGACCCGTACATTTTAGCGACTCAGCCGAAGTCTGTGTTATGTACGCCCATTTTGGGTCAAGGTAAACTCATTGGGATTCTGTACTTGGAAAATAATCTGCTTATGGGGGCCTTTAGTCCCGCGCGAGTGGAATTGCTCAAACTCCTCTCTTCTCAAGCGGCGATCGCCTTAGAAAATGCCCAACTTTATCAAGCCCAAAAAGAGTATGCTCGCCAGTTAGAAAAAACCGTCCAAGAGCGCACCCAACAATTACAACAAAGCAATACCCGATATTATAATCTGGCCGCCAATATTCCGGGGATGATTTATCAATTTATAATGCACACCGACGGAAGATTTACTTCTCCCTATATCAGTCCGGGTTGCCGACAGATTTATGGAGTTGAAGCCGAGGCGGCGATGGAAGACACCTCTTTATTGATAGATTTAATTCATCCGGACGATCGCCAACAACATAGTGAATCCGTCGCCCGTTCAGCCGCAACCTTAGAACCGTGGCATTTTATTTGGAGACTTATCGTATCCGGTCAAATTAAATGGGTTCAAGGAGATGCCAATCCGGAAAAGCAAGCAGATGGCAGTATTCTCTGGGATGGATTAGTGGTTGATATCAGCGATCGCAAACAAGCCGAAGAAGAATTACGGCAGAGTGAAGAACGCTGGCAATTAGCCTTGCAAGGCAACAATGATGGAATTTGGGACTGTAATTTAAAAACCAATGAAGCCTTCATTTCTAGTCGGTGGAAAGAGATCATCGGCTATGAAGATCATGAACTTCCCAACCATTCCAATACCTGGTTGAGTCGCATCCATCCTGATGATGAAAGTTGGGTCAGGCAGGCGATTAAAGAGCATTTATATGGTCAAACACCCCATTTCGCCACGGAACATCGCCTGCGGTGCAAAAATGGTACTTACAAGTGGGTTTTATCCCGGGGTCAGGCACTCTGGGATGTAGCCGGAAACCCAATCCGAATGGTTGGCTCAATTACAGATATCACGGACCGCAAATTAGCAGAAGAAGCATTAGCCGAAAGTGAACGGAAGTACCGCGACTTGGTGGAAACCTCTCAGGAAATGATATTCTCCATGAATAGCCAAGGTTATTTTACCTTTGTCAACCAAGCGGTTAAAACTATTTATGGGTATGAACCCGAGGAGATGATCGGTCATCATTTTTCTGAATTCAAGCCGTCTGGATATGAGAATAATGCCCAGGATCAAGCCGCTTTTGATGAAATTCTAGCGGGGCATTCCCTTTCCCAATATGAAATCATAGATATCGCCAAAGATGGTAGACCGATTTATCTGTTGGTCAATGCAATTATCCGCAAAGACGCCCAGGGCCAACGACTAGGTTTAACCGGCACAGCCAGCAATATTACTGAGCGTAAACAAGCAGAATTAGCCCTACAACAAGCTAAAGAAGCGGCAGATGCTGCCAGCAAAGCCAAAGGGGAATTTCTCTCGAAAATGAGCCACGAATTGCGAACTCCACTGAATGCCATTCTAGGCTTTACTCAAATTCTCAATCGGGACAATAGCCTCAACCCCCAACAGCAAGACTATCTGGGTATCATCTCTCGGGCGGGGGAACATCTGCTCACCCTGATTAATGATGTGTTGGAAATGTCCAAAATTGAAGCCGGTCGAATTTCTTTGAATGAAACCAGTTTTGACCTGTATCGGCTGTTAACCTCTCTCGGAGAAATGTTTAAACTAAAAGCGGAATCCCAAGGATTACAGCTCATGTTTGAACGGACCTCTGATGTCCCGCAGTTCATCAAAGCGGACGAAAGCAAATTGCGTCAAGTTTTTATTAATCTCCTGGGAAATGCCATCAAATTCACAGAACAAGGTGGCATCGCGGTCCGGGTTACAAGGGAAACCCAATCTTTATTAACAGAAAGGGTCGAGGGAGAATCAGCCACCTATTTGGTCTGTGAAATTGAAGATACGGGACCCGGGATTAGTGCGGAAGAACTGGAGACCTTATTTGACCCCTTTGTACAGAGTGAAACAGGACGAAAATCTCAAGCCGGGACAGGTTTAGGATTGCCAATTAGCCGTCAGTTTATACAGTTAATGGGGGGTAAAATTACGGTGAGTTCCACCCTGAAAAAAGGCACAATTTTTAAATTTGATATCAAAATTAGTCCGGCAGATGCCATGACTCAGGGGAGGGAGGTACCTCGTCAGTGCGTGATTGGGTTAGCGGCAAATCAACCGGAGTATCGGATTCTGGTGGTTGAGGATAAATGGGAAAGTCGGCTGTTACTGCGGAATCTGCTGTCGCCTCTGGGGTTTGAAGTGCGTGAAGCGGTGAATGGGGAAGATGCGGTGACAATGTGCCACAGTTGGCAACCTGATCTGATTTGGATGGATATGCAAATGCCGGTGATGGATGGTTATGAAGCCACCCGGCAAATTAAACGGATGACTAATGGGCCAATTCCGGTTATTATTGGGTTAACGGCCAGCGCCTTTGAAGAAAATCGGGCAATGGTTTTGGAGGCAGGATGTGATGATTTTGCCAGTAAACCGTTTCGCGAAGACGTGATTTTTCAAAAAATGGCGGAACATCTCGGGGTGCGTTATCTTTATGAAGAAATCCCGGGTGGGGATGTGAGTAATCCCTCTCCCTCGGTTCCAGGGAACTGCCTAACGATAACCGAATGTTTGCAGGGAATGTCGCCGGATTGGAAAAACCAACTTTATCAAGCGGCGAGTGAATTGGATGATGAGGCGATCGCCACCTTAATTACCCAAATTCCTGACTCCCATCCAGCCTTAGCAACTACCCTCACCAATTTGGTGACTCAACTGCGATTTGATAAAATTATTGAGTTAATCCAGAGCAATGACTAGCCAACCTATTCATGAACCCAATTGCAAAATTTTAGTCGTCGATGATACCCTTGATAATGTGAATCTGCTCTCTAAAATGTTGACCGATTCTGGATATAAGGTGCGTAAAGCCTTGAATGGTCAAATGGCTTTAATGGGGGTGCAGGCTTCGCCACCCGACCTAATTTTGCTAGATATTAATATGCCAGATATTAATGGATATCAGGTCTGTGAACAATTAAAATCTCAGGAAAAAACTCGGGATATTCCGGTGATTTTTTTAAGTGCGCTTGATGATGTGTTGGATAAGGTGAAGGCGTTCAAAGTGGGAGCGGTGGATTATATCACCAAACCGTTTCAATTTGAAGAGGTTTTAGCTCGGGTTGAAAATCATTTAAAAATTTTTCGATTGCAACAAGAACTAGAAGAACAGAATGCGTTGTTGCGGTTAGAACGGGAGAAATCGGAGCGGTTATTGCTGAATATTTTACCGAAGGCGATCGCAGCACAGTTAAAAGAAAGCTCCAGTGCGATCGCCGAATACTTTGATGAAGCGAGTATTTTATTTGCGGATATTGTCGGATTTACGCCCCTATCCGCTAAAATGTCGGCATCAGAATTAGTCGCTTTACTGAATCAAATTTTTTCCCAATTTGATGAACTCGCTACCCAACATGGATTAGAAAAAATTAAAACCATTGGAGATTCCTATATGGTTGTCGGTGGCGTCCCCATCCCCCAAACCAATCATGCTGAGGCGATCGCACAGATGGCATTGGATATGCAGCAGGCGATCGGGCAATTTCAAACCCAAACCGGCGAACCCTTTCAAATTCGCTGCGGGATTGCCACGGGTCCTGTCGTCGCTGGGGTGATTGGGACCACCAAGTTCATTTACGATCTCTGGGGAGATGCGGTCAATATTGCCTCAAGAATGGAATCTCAAGGATTACCCGGTCAAATTCAAGTCACGGCTGAGACATACCAGCACTTAAAAAGCAATTATTTATTCACGGAACGGGGAACGGTGTCGATTCGAGGCAAAGGAGAAATGGTCACCTACTGGTTGACGGGAAAAGCGTCCTAAAATCCAGTACAATTGGGATTATAAACCCACTCCTTCAGCAGGCGATCGCCTCCGAGTCATCCAGGGGAATCTGGATCTCAAATGCAGTTCCCACCCCCAATTCAGAATAGCAGGTCAAATTGCCATTGTGAGCTTCTTTAACAATTTGAAGGGAAATAGATAGCCCCAATCCGGTCCCTTTTCCCACAGGTTTCGTGGTAAATAAGTAATCAAAAATTTGGGATTTCACTTCCGGAGTCATTCCCTGAGCATTATCGGCAATTTGAATCACAATCTGTTGACCATCGGCGCTGAGTTTTGTCTCAATTGTGATTTGCGGCGCTAAATCTGGAGATGAAACAGCATTTCCCAGGCCCTCTTCTAAGGCATCAATGGCATTGGCAATAATATTCATAAACACTTGATTGAGCTGACCGAGATAGCAGCGAACCCGAGGTATTTTCCCATAGTTTTTAACCACTTTTATCTCTCTGCGGTTCGGAGTGGGTTTGAGCCGATGTTGTAAAATCATTAAGGTGCTATCGAGTCCTTCATGAATATTCGCCAACACTTTAGCCGTGGTATCAGAACGGCAAAAGGTTCCCAGGGAAGTGCTGAGGTTAGAAATGCGATCGGTCCCCACCTTCATCGAAGCCAGCATTTTGGGTAAATCTTGTAACAAATACTCAATATCGATTTCTACCCCTTTGCGCTGAATTTCTTCTCCGCTATTCGGAAACTTGGCTCGATACAGTTCTAAATATTCAATTAAATGAGAAACTCCTTCAGTCGCGATATCAATATTCCCAGCAATAAACCCCAAGGGATTTTTAATTTCATGGGCAACCCCCGCCACTAATTGACCGATGGAAGAGAGTTTTTCACCTCGGACCAATTGGAGTTGAGCCTTTTGGAGTTCAGCCAAAATTTGAGAGAGTTCGGCGGTTCTTTCTTCAACTCGTTGTTCAAGGGATTGTTTTTCATGAATTAATTCTCGGGTTAATCGCCGCAATTTAATATGAATTTTAATGCGAGCTAAAATTTCCGCTTGATAAAAAGGTTTGGTAATATAATCAACAGCTCCTAGTCCTAATCCTTTGGCCTTTTCTAAATTGTCAGAAATGCCGGTCATAAAAATAATCGGAATATTCTGGGTTTCAGGCTCAGATTGCAAGAGGGTACAAGTTTGGAACCCATCCATTTCTGGCATGATGACATCTAGTAAAATTAAATCAACGGGATGACTTTTGGCGAGGTCAATTCCTTTTTTTCCTTGTTTTGCCAAGAGGACATCATAGCCAACTTCAGTCAAAATATCATAGAGCAATTCTAGGTTAGTGGAGGAATCGTCAATTACTAACACTAACCCTATTTCCTCAGTGGTCATCACGCTCGCCTACCTTGCTATTCAAATCGATTTGGGGTTGAAACTCAAGAGTCAATATAAAAACAATATAAACTGAACAATAGGGTCTTACCGGCCTAAAACCGGGATGCGCTCAAGGGAGCCGAATGGGGTTTTATCGATTGTATAGGATTTGGGGACCGGAGGCTGTGATTTCTAACCGGGCGATCGCCCAGTGCAAGGCTCCCGGATGCCAGTACAGAAGTTAGATCTCAGGGACAAGAAACCGGGTTTCTAATCGCTACTGTACTGGCGTCCGAGGACCTGAAACTGGTTTTCTATCTGTGATTCGGGAGTACAACCGGAGAAAAAACGCGATCGGGTGTACAGAACAAACCCAATCGCGTTTTTAAAAAATTTAAACGGGAAGCTAGTCCCTGAGATTTGACTACGGATTGACTTTCCACAGTTTGATCGTGTCATCAAAGCTGCCGCTGACTAGGGTTTTGCCGCTTTTGCTAAAGGCGACCCCCACCCAATCGGTATGACCCTTGAGGGTTCCGACTTGGGAACCTGTGCCCATTTTCCATAGTTTAATCGTGCCACCGAGGTCTCCAGAGGCGAGGGTTTGGCCATCGGGGTTAAAGGCGACAGAGTGAACCTGTTCGGAATGACCCTTGAGGGTCCCGACGGGGAGGCCACTGCTGGAATCCCAAAGTTTAATGGTTTTATCCCAACTTCCCGAGGCGATGGTACTGCCATCAGGACTGAAGGCGACGGACCAGACGGCATCGGAATGTCCCAACAGGGTGCGGATCAGTTTGCCGCTGTGCCAGTTCCAGAGTTTCACGGTGCCATCGGTACTGCCGGAGGCGAGAGTTTGACCATCGGCACTAAAGGCGACGGATTGGACCTCTTGGGAATGACCGATGAAGCTGCGAACTTCAGAACCGGCGAGTCCGGAGTAGTTGTTGGCATGGAGTCGCCAAACTTTGATGCTCTTGTCGAAGCTGCCGGAGGCGAGACTTTGACTATCGGGACTGAAGGCGACGGAGAAGACTCCGGCTTTGTGGCCCTTGAGGGTGCCGAGGAGTTCCCCGGTTTGGAGGTCCCAAAGTTTGATGGTTTTATCGGCACTGCCGGAGGCGAGGAACTGGCCATTGGGACTAATGGCTAGGGTCCATACCGGGTCAGAATGACCGCTGAGAATCCGGAGGGGAACGCGGACGTTATTGGTGCTAACGTGCCAGAGTTGAATGGTGCCATCGGTGCTGCCGGAGGCGATGGTACTGCCATCGGGACTGACGGCGACAGACCAGACGGGTCCCGAGGCGATCGCCAAGGTCCGCATGGGTTGGACGTTAGACATGGGATAGCTAGACTCTTCGGGGAATGCCGGGAGTTTGTAAGACAACTCCGGAGGTTTGACCCGATACATCATCTGAGGCGGTGGCGGTGGCGGTGCAGGTTCCAAGGGGGTTTGCTGGAAACTCACCGGGACCGAAGTCGGAGCACGATAACCCAGGGTCATGGACAAGACGGCGATCGCCGCGCCACCCACCAAGGTTGCGACCCGTTTGTTGGGCGGG
Source organism: Laspinema palackyanum D2c (assembly GCF_025370875.1). Lineage (NCBI taxonomy): Bacteria > Bacillati > Cyanobacteriota > Cyanophyceae > Oscillatoriales > Laspinemataceae > Laspinema > Laspinema palackyanum. The sequence continues at coordinate 64,679 of NZ_JAMXFD010000031.1, read as the reverse complement.
GGTAATACCGCTTCTAAGTTGGGGGCATTCAGGGCTTTGAGGGCTTCAGCACTGGAGGAATAGCGCTGTTTGATATCCCGTTGCACCAGGGTATCCAGAACCCGGCTTAACTGCAAACTAACGGGTTGAGTGAGATATTCAGACCAGACCCAACTTTCCGTTTTAATGCTGTACAAATCAAAGGGCGAGAGTCCGGTTAACAGATGCAAGCAGGTAACACCCAGACTGTACAGGTCGCTCCCTTGAACGGCTTGGCCTTTGGTTTGTTCAGGGGCGGCATATTCTGCGGAACCCAGGGCCGTGGCGGAGGCGATCGCACTCATCCCCGTGGGATGTTCGACCGTGCCAAAATCAACGAGAATAATTTTGCCATCCCTGTGGCGACGAATCAGGTTTTCGGGTTTAATATCCCGATGAATCAACAAACTGTTGTGAACAAATTTCAACACCGGCAGAACGTCGGTGAGAATTTGACGAATTTTTTTCTCATTAAAGGGGCCGCTTTCAGCGAGTTCAGCGGCTAAATTTTGGCCTTCGACATATTCTTGGATTAAATAGTGACTGCCATTCTCTTCAAAAGAAGCATAGAGTTCGGGAATCAGCGGATGCTCAGTTAATTCATCCAGAAGCATGATTTCTGAGGTCAATGCTTTCGGGGATCCAGGAGTAGCCCCTCGGAATCGGGCGATCGCCTTGTCGGTTTTTCCGGAGAAAAACTGCTTAATCGCGCAACGAGGTTTCGAGGGTTTGTCTTCATCGATCGCCAAGAAGGTCCGGCCATATTTTCCCTGACCGAGGAGTTCCAAGCTGCGGTACCGCCCTTTTAAAAGCAGGGGTTGACCACAGCTAGAACAAGTGTCAGCGTAATGGGTATTTTCTGAATTTTGGCAATCGGGATTGATGCAATGAGTCATAATTCGCAAGCCCTTAGCACATTTAATCTATAATAAATCTTCCCAAGCATAACCTGCGTTTCCGGTGTCAGCCCGGGGTGGAATTAAATCCCTGGATTTGGGGAGTAAGTCCCTCGATCAAGCCTTTAATCCAAGAGTTATGCACCCGGGGAGCCAGTTCACACCCGCCGATCCACAAAGGATGTGGGGTTGCCCTCGTGGGTCTAATGAACAGGGCGATCGCCATCGACGAGGGAATACCTTCGCCCTTTGCTGATGCCCCATCCGGAATATCCCGTTACTTTATGCTCGTTTCTATTCAATCGCCTCCCTCATTAGGGCGACTTTTCACCACAGGCAATGTCTGCCAGGACGCAAGAGGTGGCTCTATTTTGTTAAGAAATGTTGCAAAATCAGCCGATTGACCTGAACCTTGGATTCCGGTCCTCCAAAATTAGCAGTGCCTTGTCTTTTAAGTCAAGACGAACTTCTGGCATCCCCAGTTTCATCAGATTTTTGTTTTCACCAATCCGGTGGATCTCCTTACACCATGCCACCCCAATGTAAGGGTGATGAAGTTATGGTGTAGGCATCCCATTCTGTTCCACCCACTTGGTTCGAGCGTAAATTGCCAGTTCATCCCACTGGCAGGATTCCTGACTCGCTTCCCCCAGGTTGGGTTTGGATTTACCTTCTTCGGTAGTGCTGTAGGGACGGCGTTTGAGAAGCTCACAAAATTCTTGGGGTGGAGTTTTCAATACCTTAGGCAGAATAACGTGGATACCTTCCTGAATTAACCCTTCCAGATGGAACTGTTCTGAGGACCCTAAGCACAATCCGATCGCCGGACGAGCCTCCCCGGTGACCACATACAGACTAGGGACTCGATTTAAGATATAGGCAATGAGTTCTAACTGAAAATCTGAGTCGTCGAGAACACTTTTATATAGAGAGTAGGGATAAGTCTGGAGAACATAATCCACTCGATCAGATACCAATTTTAGCGTTAAATTTACCAGGTGTTTTGCCATAATTTAATTTTTCAATTCCTGAATTAACCGCTCGTGATTTTCCTCTTTATAAAATTTCTGAATGGGGACCGATTTTCAGCAAAATACAGCCTGCATCTCGCCGAATAGACAAGCCCGGGTAAAAGCTCACAAATCTTGCAGCCTTTCCCGGGAAAGACTTCAACCGCTCTGTTTTTTACAGAACCCGGTGAAATCCCTGAAGTGGACTATCAAATCCCCTAAGCCTATTTTGCCATTTTTCTCTTTAGTTGACCTGGGGAAATTGTAAAAATAAAATAAAAATTTAGCGTCAATCTGATTGACTTTCGTCAAACCTTAATTTTTTTAAAGAGGCTCACAATTAGCCATGAGGTTTTAAAATTGTACCACTTGTTGACCTTAAGTCAAAAAATCCAGCCGGTTGGGAGTCGGGGTTCGTGGAGGGGGAGAAATACATTTTTGGTGGGGTGTTGGCCCTTAATTTTAGGAGCCCGGGGGGCGGGATTGCCGCAGGAAAGCGCAGAAAAGGGCAGAATGTGGAACCACCTCCGGGCGATCGCACCGTTGAGGAACAGCCATCTCGGAGTCAGATTCGGCATACTAATAGATAGAGATCATCCAACCCATCCCAAACCAACGTCTCAAACCCACCAAAGACCATGTATCGAAAACCAAAATCCTCATCCCCCTTTAACTACACCTCCCTGGCGATTTTAGCTGGGGTTTTCGTGTTGGGAATCGGGATCGGTATTGCCTTTAGCTCTACCGCCAACTTCAGTCCAGAAAACGTGGCATCGCGGGAAGTCATCGATCGCAGCGCCCCTAACCCAGAACTCTGCATTCAATATGGAGCCAGTGCGATGGTGATGGATACTCGCATCTTCGTCACCCTTAATCCTTTCAATGTTTATATATCCCAGCCCAAAATGCAGCCAGGGTGCGTACTGCGAACCAATACCTGGAATATTTTGGAGCAACGCAAACTGGTCAGCAACGATCAGGTCCGTGACTGCAAAAATCGCATGAACACCTTTGGATTCACGGGCGCATTGGAAAATACCCCAGAGATTAGTTGTATTTATCAAAATGACGCGGCGGGAAATTTATTCTTCCAAGGATCTGGAGGCAGACCCCCAGAAACCGAACGCTTTTAAGGTGCAGGGGATTCGTTATCCCGTTGAATTTTGCGTTTTATAAAGGATAAAGGATGCGGAGGTTGCTCCGCGTCCTTTTGCATTTTTAGGGTTCATCATCTGCCTTTTGTTGACTCCCAACAATTTGTTCGAGTCCGGGGATACCCTATAGGGGAGACCCACTGGGTTTTTTGGTCTTTCTGGGTAGGTATCAGCAATTTCCAACAAATAAACCCTCCAGCCGTTCGTAGTAACTCCTTGACGGGGTTTCTTTAAAGATGACTCAGTTCATGAGTCACTACAAACGGTTGGAGGGTTTTATTTTTTGGAGTTCCCTCAGCAATCAAGAAAGGTCTACCCTAGCGCGTAACAGTCTCTTTTCTCGAATCCGGTATCCGCATCTTCAGTAGACTTGTGGCAGAATGGTAAAAAGCGCCCGTGAATCCAACATTTATTCCTCTGACTTCCCGCTTTTTAAAGGGAACTGTCCGGGGATGTGACGAGAGGTTTGGAGGATTGAGCGGGAATTGGGGAAGAGGGCGAGTGAGTATTTATGCCCGTTTAACTCTTAACCATTGATTATTCTTTATAGCCAGCCTAGAAAACAATCAATCCACTGCAATATAGATAGGCGATCGCCCTGGATAGGTCGCCAGTCATTGATCCCCGAACCTTTTCCCCTCAAGAGGTTTCAGCTTGTTTTTGAACTAGATAAGGGTCTGGGTAATCAGAGTCGTAAAAAACCTCTGAAGGTTTTTATGCGCTCAAACCCTTGCTAAGGATTCCGGTTCCTATATGATTAGAAGATCCAATTCGTTGCAGAGCGATTCAAGCCTCTAAAGTTCATAGTCCAATGATGAGTATTTTTAATCACATCGATTTCAAAAACATACGCGGGGATGCGTTTGGCGGCGTCACGGCGGCGATCGTCTCTCTGCCAATGGCCTTGGCATTCGGGGTCTCCTCCGGTGCCGGACCCGTAGCGGGTCTTTATGGTGCGGTTTGCGTGGGCTTTTTTGCGTCCTTGTTTGGCGGAACTCCTGCCCTGATGTCCGAACCCACCGGACCGATGACCGTGGTAATGACGGCGATCGTTACCTCAATGATTGCCAAAAATCCAGAGAATGGATTGGCGATGGCCTTTACGGTGGTCATGCTGGCGGGACTCTTTCAAATTATCTTTGGCATCTTCCGGTTGGGTAAATACATTACCCTCATGCCTTACACGGTAATTTCGGGCTTTATGTCTGGAATTGGCCTGATTATGATTGTGCTACAACTAGGACCTTTTTTAGGCCATCCTAGTAAAGGAGGGGTGCTCGGAACCCTTCGCAATCTGCCGATGTTTTTGAGCAATATTGACGTACCCGAAGCGATTTTAGCCGCTTTGACGTTAGGGATTCTGTTCTTCATGCCATCCAAATTTAGGCGGATCGTACCCCCGCAATTGGTGGCATTAATTGTCGGGACAGTCTTTTCCCTGGTGTTTTTCGCGAATGCGGATATTAGGACGATTGGCGTCATTCCAATGGGACTACCGCAATTAAATATGCCTGTGTTTACCGTCACGGCATTTCGGGAAATGCTGATTGATGGCATTGTGTTGGGGATGCTCGGTTGTATCGACTCCCTGCTGACTTCTGTGATTGCTGATAGTTTGACCCGCACTCACCATAACTCGGATAAAGAATTAATCGGACAAGGGATTGGGAATATCGTTTCAGGACTCTGTGGAGGACTTCCCGGTGCCGGTGCGACAATGGGAACGGTGGTGAATATCCAGGCGGGTGGCCGAAGTGCTTTGTCCGGGTTAACCCGTTCAGCAATTTTGCTGGTGGTGATTTTGTGGGCAGCGCGTCTGACGGAAAATATTCCGATGGCGGTGTTGGCAGCGATCGCCCTCAAGGTTGGAGTTGATATTATCGATTGGGCATTCCTCAAACGTGCTCACCGGGTGTCGATGAAAGCGGCCTTGATTATGTATGCGGTGATTGCGCTGACAGTGTTTGTGGATTTAATCGTGGCCGTTGGAGTGGGGGTGTTTATTGCTAATATCCTGACGATCCAACGAATGAGCGATATTCATGGACAGGATGTCAAGGCGATTACCGATGCCGATGATGAAATTCTGATGACTGATGAAGAGAAACGGTTGCTGCAAGAAGGGAATGGCAGGATTCTGCTGTTCTATATTAGCGGACCGATGATTTTTGGAGTCTCGAAGGCGATCGCTCGGGAACAGTCGGCCGTGGAGAATTTTGAAGTGCTGATTTTAGACCTGAGTGAGGTGCCCATGTTAGGGGTGACTTCTTCTCTGGCGATCGAAAATGCCATTAAAGATGCCCTAGACAAAGGTCGTCATGTCTTTATTGTCGGTGCTGCTGGTCAGATTAGACGCCGATTAGAACGGTTTGGGATTGTGCAATTGTTACCCCCTCACCACATGACGGGAACTCGGGTTGAGGCCCTTCAACAAGCGGTTGCCTTGATTTCGGTGGATTCCGGTGAAATGAAGGATGTTGTAACCCCGAATAATCTGGGAACAACGATGCAACCTTCTTGAATTCAACAGCCTCAAGTGTCGTTGAACAAAGGGATGGGGTATCATTTGTCCACATTATTGACAGACAAGGGGGGAGTCGATCGCATCGATTCCCCCCTTGTCTGTTTTGATATCAGAGGACTTACCCTGGATCTGGAGATTGAACCCTAAATGTAGGGGGACTCTATCAATTTCCCCGACAACCGATCGGGGGAATGAGGAAGGATTATCGCCAATGTTCGCTTAAACGCACCGGGAGAATTTGTCCGGGTTCGACAATGGCGGCGATATCGGAACGTAGAAACGAGGTGACTGCACCAGCAGCGGCACCCCCTAACAAGGGACCTCCAGCTAAACCGCCGAGGACTGCGCCAGCAACGGCCCCTAATGCGGAGTAGCTAAGGGTTCTTCTCTCGGAAATATCTCGATTGCCGTCGAGGGGTTCGGATTGGGCGAGGAAGGGGAGGGCCCGACCTTTGAGGATGATGGATTGGGTCTGAAAGCGGATTTTTCCCCGATCGCGCACGAAACTGCCAATCACTGGGGTGCCTACAGGGGCAACTAATTGGCCGGTGCGATCGTAAATATCAGAATACACCACCAGGACTTCTTGTCTGGGGAGGCGGTCTTCTAAGGCGATCGCCACGGAACCCGGATAGCTCAGGACCAAAACGGTCCCGGATGAGAGCAACACATCAGACGGGATATTCGCTGCGACTTCCTCCGGCATGGATGGGGGAGTTTCAGCGGTTACGGGTTCGGGACCCGTACCGATCGCCCCGGTTGTCGGGAGAGGTTGTCCAAAGGCGAGGATGCCATCAGTCTCCGAATTCAGGACGGTGGGTGTTTCCATGACTGGGGATGGCGGTGGCGGTGAAATTTCTGATTCTACAGTCACGGGAATCGGGGTACTCTGCACGATCGCCTCCTGAACCGAGGAACTTTCCACCGGGGGAACGGTGATTGTGGGGGTGCTATTTACCCCAGTCGAGGTTTCCACCGGCAATTCAAAGTCTAAATCCTCAGTTACTTCCCGCGATCGGGCATCCTCAACGGGGATATTCAATTCTGAGAGTTGTGGTGGCGGTGGCGGTGGCGGCACATTCAGAACTGGCATTTGTTCCAGTTCTAAGTTGGGATTAAATTCCGCCGATTCCAGGGTGGGTGCAGGCAAGGAAATCCCTGGGGGCTGATTTGCCGCCGATGGCGGTAACATCGGCAGAGTGCGAAGATCCGCCCTCGGTTCCGTTACTGTAGTGGGTAGGGATTCTGCCAGTTGCACCGCCGGACGAACCACCCAGCGATTGCTTTGTCCGATGGGGGTGACGGTGACTGGGTTGGAGTCTAGGGTGACTCCTGGTGCAAATTCCATGACAATCCGCGTGACCCCTGATTCCATTTGAGAAATCCGAATTTCCCTGACAGTCCCTTGATAATTTTCGGCGCTGGATTGTACAGGATTGTCGCCATTGGGGATATCGATCGCAATCCGCAGAGGGTCGGTGAGGATGGAATAGTCTGGGGTGACACCCTCGGGAACGGTAATTTGTAGTTCGTTGGTATAGGGGTCGAATTCCCAGATTCTCAGTTCCGGCGCGGAGGCCATCGCCGGGATGGAGGCAGTCAAGAGGGGATCAGCGGCGATCGCCAATCCTGGCCCCTGCATGGTACTACAGAAGGTCGTCGCTAACAGGACTAAGGAAAACCGCCGCGCTAATCTTGTTTTATTCATGGCTTGTTAAAAATAGGTTAAAGGGATTTTTAGGGGACTAGGTTGCGACTTGAGATGCGGTTAGATCTCAGTTAAATATAAAAGTTTAAGGGACAGGAGCAGGCAGTCGGGTATTGGGAATTGAGTTAAACTATTATCCGATTTTTTCCCATTTGTCAAGGGTTTCAATTCACTCAATTCCGTTGCGGTGGAACCCGAGGATTAAGACTCAAGAAAAATTGCGGCCCTTACTAAACAGAGACAGGGCCAATGCTCCTCCAATCATCCCTAACCCGGTACTGGTGGCTAATACGAGACCGACGGGAATCGGAATCGAACTAAATCCCAAAAACATTAAGGAAACCGGGGTAGCATTTTGGACCGACAGCAGGGCGATCGTCACCACCCAAATCGCGGCGATCGCACTGACTAAGGTCGGAATCAGTTTGGTAATTGGCATAATGTTTTCACCTCTTTTACAGCAACAAACGGCAGGGATTTAAACCCCTGCCGTTTTCTGGGGGTTACTACGCAGCAACCGGGGCTAGTTTATCGATTTTTGCCTGCATTTCTTGGCCGACTTTTTGGAGTTTTTCGGGAGAATTAGTTTCCATATAAACCCGAATCAAAGGTTCCGTTCCCGAGGGACGCAACAACACCCAACCGCCATCTTCAAGATAGAGTTTAATCCCATCTTTGCGCCCGACTTCTTTAACCTGAATTCCCGCCACTTCTGTGGGGGGATTTTTCAGGTAAGTATCGAGAACTGCTGCTTTGTGCGCTTCCGTCAAATGTAAATCCAGACGGTTGTTATAGAGGGGGCCGCCTGCTTCGGCGATCACCTCTTCCACCAATTGACTGAGGGGTTTACCGGCGAAAGCAACTGCTTCGGCAACCAACATATCAGCCAGAATGCCATCTTTTTCTGGGATGTGACCCAAGATGCTCAAACCGCCGGATTCTTCCCCGCCGATCAGTACATCAGTTTCCCGCATTTTTTCCCCAACATATTTAAAACCAACAGCGGTTTCATAGAGGGTTAAACCGTATTTTTCCGCCAGGTTATCTAACAGGTGAGTGGTGGCAACGGTGCGGACAATTGCGCCTTTTTTACCTTTATTTTGGAGCAAATGCTTTGCTAATAATAGCAGGATGGTATTGGGGGTGAGAACATTGCCTTTCTCATCGACAATTCCGAAGCGATCGGCATCCCCATCGGTTGCCAAACCCAAATCGGCATTATCTTTTTTGACTGCCTCGACCAACTCCACCAGCATTTCTCCTTTGGGTTCGGGCATTCCTCCCCCAAATAGGACATCGCGCCAAGTGTGGAAGCTTTCGGTTTCGCAACCGCAATGATCTAAAACTAGGTCTAAATAACCCCGGGAAGTGGAATACAATGCATCATATTTGACCTTGAGTTTCGCCTTGCGAATGGTATCCACATCCAGCAACGTGTAGAGGAATTCCAAATAAGCGGGTTTAGGGTCAAAAATGGAAATTTTATCGGTATTCTTACCCGAGGGCGGTTCATCCGACGCCTTGGCAATATTTGCCACAATGGTATCGGTGATTTCTGGGGTAGCAGGACCCGCATAATCGGGGATATATTTAATGCCACAATAAGGGGCCGGGTTGTGGGAGGCGGTGAACATCAATGCACCGGCAGTATTCAGATGGCGGGCATTATAAGCTATTACCGGGGTCGGACAATCCCGGTCCGTCATCTTGACAGTCCAACCCAAATCTACTAAGACTTCCGCCGCTGTTTGAGAAAATTGGTCGGCCAAAAAGCGGGGGTCATAAGCAATTAAAACGGGCTTATCTTTACTGTAGGCAGTTTCCAGATAAGCGGCGATCGCCCTCGTTACCTTCCGCACGTTGGCAAAGGTAAAATCTCGGGCGATAATTCCCCGCCATCCATCGGTACCAAATACGATTTCCTCTGAGGTGCCTGCTGCACTCATGTTTGCTAGTCTCTCTGAACGCACTTCACCCTAATAGTACAGGATTTGTCCTTGGTCATTTGTCCTTGGTCCTTGGTCCTTTGTTGGGGACAATGTTTGTAGTAACGACTTCAGTCGTTGCTTTCCTGTCATGGCATTAGCCATGACAGGCACCATCAGCAGATTCAGCGCCAGTTTGGGGACTGGATCTGACCCCTCCACAGGGGCGTTACTTGGCTAATAGCCATGACAGGCACCATCAGCAGATTCAGCGCCAGTTTGGGGACTGGATCTGACCCTTCCACAGGGGCGTTACTTGGCATTAGCCAAGTAACGCGGATAACGACTGAAGTCGTTACTACAAACATGGACCCCATCTCGCCTACCAGGGACTGCCAATTAGGGTGAAACTGGACCAATAATAAGGATGAGCAAACGAAAGACGTTGATTTTGCAATCCCGAAGGGAGGGTGACGCCGCCGCGAGTTCCTGTTCCGAGTAACTGTCCTCCTTCCAACCGGACTTCCCCGCGAATCATGGCAATTTGGGCCTCCCGTAAGGCTTCAGCTTTAATTTTGGCATTTGTCAGGTGGCTATAAAACTCCGTCATCAGTGCTAGAGTTCCTTCATCGCTGACGTACCAGAGGGAGGCTAAGGCGGATTTGACCCCAGCTTGGACTGCTAACCCGGCAAACCCTAATTCGGCGCGTTCGTCCCCTAATGCGGTACGACAGGCAGAAAGGACTAATAACTCGACAACGGGGTTGTTCCAACCCATTTCCCGAATCCGATCGAGTTGCAGTTGGTCATCCCATAGCTGAATATAGGATTCGCCGGGACTGCCGGACTTAAATTCGCCGTGAGTGGCAAGGTGAATGATGGGATAGGGATAGCTTTGCCGTTGCTGGATTAAATTCTCTCGGGTAAACTGCTCGTTTATAAAGGCTTCGCCTTGCCATAAGCGATCGGCAATGGTGGTGAGTTCTACGGGAACCGCCGGTAAGGGGGACAGTTTGGTAAAGGTGGATGCGCCCATTGCTAAAACCCTTGTATCCTGTAAGGGACGATAGGTTGTATCAATTAAGCTGACGGAGGGAATCTGACTTAGGCTATATTTTTCGACGAGAAACTGTTCCCCATCATGTAAGGCAGCGACGGGTAAAGAACGCAATCCAGCATCCATGCTGAACATGATGGTATTAATCCCTGCGGCTTCTAGGTCCGAGGCGATCGGGGCAATCAGCCAGTTATACAACTGTTGGGCGGATTTGAGATAACTCCGGGAATTGAGGCGTCGTGGATTGGTGAGTTCCCCGCGAAACTGGTTAACGACTTCTAAAAGTTGTTCTCGCGGCGCTTCTGGAATGGTTTTGCGGATGGGTTGTCCGTCTGCGGTAAACAGGATCAGTTCCAGTTGGCTGGGTAAGGCGCTGATGTAAACGACGGCAAAGTGATAGCCGGTTTCAGCGGTAATTTTGACTAAGGCATCCTTCAACGACGCGCTATTCATTAATCCTTCGGAGAAATTAGTCCCGAAATACTCGCTATATTCGTCATCGCGGCTTTGTTCGAGGGAGGCGACGGCATCGCCTCCAGCAACCGTTAGGGGATTGCTCGTGAGGGCGTTGAGAGCTTGGGCGATTTGTTGAGTGGTAGAGGTGCGATCGCTGACGCTATTGGTTGCACTTTTGAGGTCACTCATCCCGATCGCCTGCATCATACTGTTGAGGGTACTATTATTTTGCAACCCTTGGACTCCAATGCGATCGCTGTTAACCATGCTTGTGAGGGCAAGGCTGTCTCCGGTGCTTGATAGGACTTGCTGCAATTCTGGATTCTGTTGGGCTATGCTTAAGTTCATCCCTGGATCTACCGTCAACACGGGATTGAGTGGTTGCGTTGCGGTAGGATTCCCCGCTTGCTGGGCTGGTGGCAGCAAGTTACTCGCCTCAATCCGAGGGGCTACAAACGCATTCGCTACTGCGGTGGGTGCGATCGCCCCCCCTTCAGAAATATCCAGTTGTCCGCCATTCGTCAACACAGTTCCGGTATTCACCTCTCCCGTCTTACTGTTGAGATCGATATTTCCACCCCCCAAGGCTCCAGTTGAGGTAACATTCCCGGTGTTAATCTCTCCCTCAGCATAGACGCTAATATCTCCGGCAGTTCCGGTTCCCGCTATACTTTCAATATTGCTGGTGGTAATCGTACCCGACCGACTTTCGATTTGGATGTTGCCACTATTGTTTCCGCCGATGGAGCGAATGTCTCCGGTGAGTATATCGTTCTGTGCATTGACGGCAATATTACCCGAATTACCACTGTGAGCAATGGTTTCGATATTGCCGGTGGTGACGCTTCCGGAATTGCTACTCACATCAATGTTGCCACTATTTTGACTGGCTTCGGACCGAATGTCTCCGGTGATTACATCTTTCTGTGCATTGACGGCAATATTGCCTGAATCCCCATTGTGAGCAATAGTTTCTACATTGCCGGTGGTGACAGACCCTTCGCTGCTGTTGACGGTAATATCCCCGCTATTTTGACCGCCTTCGGACCGAATGTCTCCGGTTTCAACGTCTCCTGACCCTTCCACAAGGATATTGCCGGAATCCCCGTTTTCAGATGTAGATTCAATATCCCCAGTGAGTACGGAACCATCTTCCGCAATCACGGTAATATCCCCGGCACCTTCAGCACCGGACGATCGCAGTTCGGCGGTTTGAATGTTCCCGGAGGTGCTAAAGGTATTTAAGGTGATATTCCCGGATGTACCCGAAGGGGCGAGGGTTTGAATTGCCCCCGTTGTAATGGTGCTGGCGTCACTGGTGATGGTGACGTCGCCACTTTCTAAGTTGCCAAAGGAGGCAATATTATTTAAGGTGACGCTACCACTGGCGGATAGATTGACATTTCCCCCGGTGCCGTTGGTGGAATAGGTGGCAATGTGATCGATGTTAATGTTGCCCTGGGGAGCTTGGATGGCGATCGCACCTCCGCCACCATTGCGGGTACTGGAAAAAATTACGCCGGTTGTGATATCTCCGATGCTATTCCCCAGGGTAACATTCCCGCTGCCTTCTCCGGCATAAGAACTGATATGACTGGTGGTAATTTGGTTACGCGCATTTAAAGTGATATTGCCTGCGGTGCCATTGGCGGAATAGGCGTTAATATTGGCTTGGTTATGTTGGAAGGCATTGGCGACTTCCGGGGAAGACACATCGGCATCTAGGGCAATTTGTGCTTCCCCCGATAAGTTTCCGGCGGTGGTATCGATCGCCCCACTGCGACTAATCAGCGAAATTTCTCCCCCGAGTGAGGTACTAGCATCATCTAAAGTAAAACTGCGAATAAATCCGGTTTTGATATCCCCTTCGGCAGTTACGGTAATTTGTCCGGCATTGCCATCGCTGGAATAGGAGTCTAGGTTACCTCCACTGGCATTGACTCCGCCTGTGGTACTGTTCAGGGTAATACTCCCCCCCTGTTGTGCACCTTCGGACCGAATCCCATTGGTGGTAAGATTGCCATGAGCAGACAGGTTAACGGTTCCGGCAGTGCCGGTTTGGGAGTAAGAGTTGAGGGAACCCTCAGTGGCGATCGCCCCCGTATTGCTATTGATGGTAATATCTCCGCCTTCTGTATAGCCTTCGGAGCGAATGGTTGAGGTGATGACATCTCCCGGTGCTGTGAGGGTGACATTCCCGGCTGTTCCTGCACTGGAGTAGGAATTTAATCCGCCATTGCGACTATCAATGGTTCCCGTGGTACTATTCAGCGTAATACTCCCCCCGCGTTGTATTCCTTCGGACCGAATCTCCTGGGTGGTAATATTCTGATTGGCGCTGAGATTGACAGTTCCGGCAGTCCCAGTTTGGGAGTAAGAGTTGAGGGAACCGTCGGTGGCGATCGCGCCAGTATTGCTGGTGAGGGTAATCTCTCCGCCTTCTGTATAGCCTTCGGAGCGAATTGTAGATGTGGTAATATTCCCCGGTGCTGTGAGGGTGACATTTCCAGCAGTTCCCGCACTGGAGTAGGAATTCAATCCGCCACCACTGGCATTGAGCGCGCCTGTGGTGCTGGTAATCGCGATACTCCCACCTTGTTGCGCCCCTTCCGAACGAATCCCGTTGGTGGTAATATCGGTATTGGCACCCAGGCGGAGTGTACCTGCGTTTCCAGTTTCTGAGAAAGAGTCGAGAGAACCGGGCGCGGCGATCGCGCCCTGGCTGCTATTTACGGTAATGTTCCCGCCTTGGGTATATCCCTCGGAACGAATCGCACTGCGACTGGCATCGCCACCCAAAGTCAGGCTATTGGCTACGGAAATCGTCACATCTCCGGCTGCACCTGCACTTGAATACGAGTTAATGGTTGCCGCACCCACATCCAACGTACCACCACTGGTAATATTTATCGCTCCTCCTTGTTGTGCTGCATAAGAAGCGAGATGATTGCTGCTAATATTTCCCTGGGGTACATTTAGGGTAATAGTCCCCCCATTACCATTTTCCGACACCGAGAAAATTACGTTGGTGTTGATATCTCCTAAGGTGCTGTTGACGTTGACATTGCCGCTATTAGCTGCTCCAAACGAGCTAATGTGACTGGTTGTAATTCCATTCGGTGCCGAGAGAGTAATGTTTCCTCCGATGCCATTTGTAGCATAGGCATCCAGATTGGCAAGCTCTGATGAAAAGCTATTGGAAATGTCTTCGATCGCCGCATCCGCAGAAATTATGGCTTCTTCCGATAACGTTCCCCCCGCCGTGGTATCGATCGCGCCCGAATTGCTTGTGATGCTGATATTGCCGCCTTTTTTGGTTTCATCCCCAACTGCCCAACTTCGGATATAATTGGTGACAATATTTCCCTGTGCTTGAAGCGTTACATTGCCCGCATTGCCATGATCCGAAGTAGAAATTAACGTCCCAAGGCTGGTATCAATTTCACCGGCATTACTCGTCAGGGTAATGCTTCCTCCCTGTTCCCCGCCGTTGGAACTAATCTCAACCGTGGTAATGTCGGTATTGGCGGTTAAAGCGACATTTCCAGCAATCCCATCATTGGAGTAAGAGTTGAGGGAACCCTCGGTGGCGATCGCGCCAGTATTGCTGGTGATGGTAATATCTCCGCCTTCTGTATAGCCTTCGGAGCGAATCGTAGATGTGGTAATATTCCCCGGTGCTGTGAGGGTGACATTTCCAGCAGTTCCCCCACTGGAGTAGGAATTTAATTCGCCACCACTGGCATTAAGCGCGCCAGTATTGCTATTGATGGTAATATCTCCGCCTTCTGTATAGCCTTCGGAGCGAATCGTCGATGTGGTAATATTCCCCGGTGCTGTGAGGGTGACATTTCCAGCAATTCCCGCACTGGAGTAGGAATTTAATTCGCCACCACTGGCATCGATCGCGCCAGTATTGCTTGTGAGGGTAATATCTCCGCCTTCTGTATAGCCTTCGGAGCGAATCGTAGATGTGGTAATATTCCCCGGTGCGGTGAGGGTGACACTTCCAGCAGTTCCCGCACTGGAGTAGGAATTTAATTCGCCACCACTGGCATCGATCGCGCCCGTATTGCTTGTGAGGGTAATATCTCCGCCTTCTGTATAGCCTTCGGAGCGAATCGTAGATGTGGTAATATTCCCCGG